>BLLU01000127.1 GCA_011959105.1 Lachnospiraceae bacterium
TCTTAATTATACCATACAAAAGGTCATTTTTGTTTAGTTTGTCAACAGATCCAAACTTTCATACACTCATTCAAAAAGGCAGGATCGGAACACATCTCTCTGCAGTGAAAAGTGCATGATTTTAAACATTTTAAAACAAACTTTCAAGTCATGGGAAATGGCTTATAAAAACGGCAAAAATGAAGCTGCCGCTTCACGAATCTTTATTCATTAAAGCGACAGCCCCTTTCTGATCTTGTCTCAACTATTTTTTCTTTTTGACTGGTCTGAGCACCTCATATCCGACCACCTCCGGATAGTGGCGCTGATAATCCTGGCACACGTCCTCGTTCCACTCGTAGCCGTTTGTCGACGGATCGTAATTCCACGCGAGATCTTCCACCCTTTTCATGACCTCCCCGCAATCCTTCGGATAGTCAAAGGGCGGGTGGAAAAATACCAAGTAGTCGCTTGCCGGAAACGTGCGGATCTCAAACCCATCCGGTATCACGCCGTCATAGTCCGCCGGGACGCCGAACCCGTAAAAATATCCCCTGGTGCCGTTTTCGTAAAACCATCCTGCCGTGTGGCAGGTAACGATCGGGTGGGACACATGGCTCATGCTGTCGATCGTGCCGCAGACCGCGTCGCAGTCGTGCCGCGCGAAAAAGCTGCCGTACTCACCCGCTTCCTTATCCCATATGCCGACATACTTGTGCTCCGGGATGTGCTCTACCCTGACATGGGCATCTGTCAAAAGCGTTCTGTTCATTGTTGGTCCTCCTCTGTCCACATAATGTTCTGGCAGGAATACAGCCTGACGGATGCAGAGTGTGACCGGCACCGGATGCTTCCGGTATACGGCGGGCGTACACCCGTATGCGCTGACAAAAGCCCTCGTCAAAGCCTCCTGTGAGGAATACCCGTACTTCACTGCGATATCCAGTATCCGCTCATCGGTATCGCGGATCTCCAGCGTCGCCTGCGCAAGCCGTCTGCCTGCTATGTAATTCCGGATTGTCATTCCGACCACCTCATGAAACTTTACAGAACAGTAGTACGGCGAATAGCCGACCTGTCTTGACATCTCCTGCAGCGACGGGTTTTCTGTCAGATTTTCCTCGATCCAGCAGATCATTTTCTGGATCGCCTTGTTCCACTCATACAATGCTGCTTCCTCCCCTTCAACAAATAACTTCCCGAGTCTCCCGTGCACCTGTGCCGCGGAACTCGGAGCAGCTATCTGGTTACATCCAGAGAATACCACAAAGCGCACCGCAAAAGTTTGATGTGGATTGTGTTATTTTTTCGCGCTCCCTCTCCCTGCTCTCCAATCCTTCCAGAATGTCATACAGCTCCCGGATCTCTTCTTTCGTGAGACTTCTCTGCTTGACCAAGGTGCTCATCATCATGTCTATGGAGCCTTTATACACGCGTGACAGCAGATTCTCCGTCTCCGCCAGTGCAGCCTCCTCGCGCCTGATTCCCGGATAGTACTGTCTGGCTTTTCCGCTGTCCTCATAATACAGGATGCCTTTTTCGACCATCCTGCCAAGCAGCGTGTTGACAGTACTCTTGCTCCACCCGGGATCCTCGGTCTGAATGAATAATAATCGTCGTCACCGCACTGCGGCTTTTTGGGGGCCAATGCCCCATATCATACATACAAGATACACTCCTTTCCTTAAACTTTTTTAATCGAATATATGTCTGATTACCTTTTTGATTTCCTACCAACAAAAAGAGATGTCAGAAACCCAGTAAAACCAAGGTTCTGACATCCCATAATGTATCGGAGTGGCGGGATTCGAACTCGCGACCTCCGCCTCCCTAAGACGGCGCTCTAACCAAGCTGAGCCACACCCCGTAACGAAATTTATTATAACTCGTCACCCCGAAAAATGCAAGCCCTTTTTAACAAAAAAAATGAAAAAATAGATGAATTCTACAATTTTGTGTAAAACATTGATACAGTCTGCCTTAAGCGATTCATCCATTGTCTGTTTTGCACATAAAGCAGACATTGTGGATTGAAGTTTGAATCAAACCCGGACCATCCCTGCCTCAATCCTTCAGCGCCAGCAGCCGCACCAGATAATCCCATACCCTTTGGGTAGAGGAGATACTCAGGGTCTCCTCCGTGGTGTGGATATCATACATATTGGGCCCGAAGGAAATACCGTCCAGATCCGCAATCTTGGCAGCCAGAATGCCGCACTCCAATCCGGCATGTATGGCTTCCACCCGGGGCTTCTCCCCATACATCTCCTCATACAGGGCCACCATCTTGTCCCGCAGCGGAGAATCCACCCGGTAAGCCCAGCCCGGATAGTCTCCGGTGACCTCACAGCGTCCTCCCGCCAGGGCCGTCAGCCCCCGCACCTTATCCAGAAGCGCCTGCTTGCTGCTGTCCACACAGCTTCGAACGGAGAATTCCGCAGAAATCCTACCGCCCTCCACCAGCAAAATCCCCAGGTTCAGAGAAGTTTCCACCAGCCCCGGCACATCGGCACTCATAGCCTGTACCCCACAGGGCAGGCCATAGAGATAATCCGCCGCGCGCTGCAATTCCCCGTCTGTCAGGCAGCTTTCCGACGCCGGACCCTGGGCAGATGCCATGACGGATACCCCCGGGTCCGTGGTGGCCAGTTCCCGTCCCAGTATTCCCTGGTATTCCGCCACCAGGCTTTCCAGCCGTTCTTCCTGTCCTTTTTCCACCAGTACCCTGGCAGTGGTCACTCTGGGAATGGCATTATCCGCCAGTCCGCCCCCACAATGGGAGAGCCCCATTTTTACATTGCCGGCAAGTCTCTGCAGAAGTCTGGCCAGCAGTACATTGGAATTGCCCCGCTGCTTATGGATTTCCGCCCCGGAATGGCCCCCCTGAAGACCGCCCACCGTCAGTTCGTAGGCCGTCCCCTCCATGCCCCGGCAGGGCAGTTCCACCAGACAGTTAATCCTCGCGCCCCCGGCACAGCTGGTCAAAAAGATTCCCTCCTCCTCGGAATCCAGATTCAGCAGCCGGTGGCCCTGCAGCATGGACAGATCAATGGCCCGCGCGCCGTCCATACCCACTTCCTCGTCCACAGTGATGACCACCTCCAGGCGGGGATGCTGCAAAGTATCATCGTCCAATAACGCCAAGGCATAGGCCACGGCGATACCGTCATCCCCTCCCAGGCTGGTTCCCTCCGCATAGATCCTGTCCCCGTCCACGGCCAGCCGCAGCGGTTCCCTGGTCATATCAATTTGAAGCCCCGGCTTCTGCACCGCCACCATATCCATATGCCCCTGCAGGATCACGGCAGGCTCCTGCTCATAGCCCGGCGTGGCCTCCTTGATGATAATGATATTCTTCACCGCATCCTGGATACACTGCAATCCTCTCTCTCCGGCAAAACCTGCCAGATAATCGCTGATGGCCTCCACATTCCCTGAACCGTGGGGAATCTGCGCGATTTCCTCAAAAAAAGTAAATACCCTGTCCGGTTTCAGTCCCGACAAAACACCCATAATCCATTCCTCTCCTGTCACTCGACATCTCTTTTCTTTTTTATCCCACCTTGTACCCGGTGCCCCACACCACTTTCAGATATCTGGGCTCCTTGGGATTCTGCTCAATCTTCTCCCGGATATGCCGGATGTGCACGGCTATGGTGTTATCCGCGCCGATGGCCTGCATATGCCATATGGCCTCATAGATCTGGGCGATGGACAGCACCCTTCCCCTCTCCTGCACCAGCAGCTTCAGAATCTTGTACTCAATAGGAGTCAGCCTTACTTCCTTGTGGTCCACAAAGACCTGCCGGGTGTTATCGTCGATCACCAGTCCGTCCACCTGGTAAATCTTATCTATATTGGCACACATGTTCACAAGCTGGGTGTAGCGGCGAAGCTGGGATTTGATACGCGCCAGCAGCTCCAGGGGATTGCAGCCGTTCACCACATAATCGTCCGCCCCCGCGTTCAGCGCCAATATTTTGCTGGTCTCGTCACTGCGGGAAGACACCACGATAATGGGCAGGCTGCTCATCTGGCGGATGCGCTGCAAAGTCTCCAGTCCCTCGGTGATATCCTGGTCCTGTTCCGACCACACCACATCGGTGATCAACAGATGAATCTGTTCCGCCCCCATAATCTGACGTAACTGTTTTCGGTTCTCCGCCACCAGCAGCTTTATGTTCTCTCCCCTGAGAAGCGGCCGCAGAGACGCCGTAATTCCCGTATTGTTGTTGTAGATCACCACTTTTTTGTCCATAAATATCACAATCCTTCCTTACCTTTATTGTGCCTCCGATCCGGCACCCACATGTATCTTACTGCCATGCCCTCCAGCCAACAGCGGAGGACATGTCTTTTTTCATCACTCAAATAAGGTGTACACATCCAAATCCATGGTCTGCAGCACCGTGTAGGCTTCTTCCTGGGTGTATCCCCAGAACCCCACCAGCAGATCCCTCCCATACAGGGAGATTGCGCACTCGATACTGCTTACTTCCCCGTCCTCCATCAGATCTATCACCTTATAGGTATATCCTTGGGAAGTGGTATAGTTGCGTTCATTGGCCGCCTCCCCGGAATAGGCGCTGGACGCTGCATACCCCTGGCTGCCCCGGTGGTCCATCTGCATAACGGAAAACATTCTGTCCTGCTCCTCCTGGATGCGGATATACACTTGATCCCCCACGATATGGACGCTCTGATCCGCCGCTTCCCCGCCCAGCAGTTCCAGATCCGGCAGGGGAACCGAGATACCGGTCTCCTCCTTAAAAGCAGACAGGGAATCATATTCTTTTACTTCCATCTGATACGCCACGCACTCCGGTTCCGCCTCCTCGGATCTCTGCCGGGAACGCTCCTTGGCAAGCCCGGGAACCGAAGTCCCGGTCTCCCCTCCGGCGTCCGCTTGCTGAGGACCGGTGATGGAGAACCCGTTGTGCCGCACCTGGATAAAGCTGCTGCCGTAATTCATGGCAGTGGCTACACCGCCCAACAGCAGGAATACTGCCGCAGCGGAAGCCACAGAAGCCATCGCCCGCCTTCTGCGGGCCTTTCTCAACTTGTGATGATGGATTTCGTCGGACACCCGCTCCGCATCCAGGTGAAAGGTCCCCTGCCGGTCCATCTCTTTTTGATATTCTTCTCTGAAGCTACGCAAAATCGTATTCCTCCTTGAGATTTTTCTTCAAGATTTCCCTGCCTCTGGTCAATTGGGAAGTCACCGTGGACACCTTGCGCTCCAGTATCACCGCAATCTCTTTCACCGACAAATCCTCATAGTAAAACAGGTGAATTACATCCCGGTATGCGGCGGGCAGTTTCCAGACCGCCTCCAGCACCATGCGGGCTTTCTCCTTATCCAGAAAAGCCTCCTCCGGCCCCTGGTTCCCGGACTCCGCGCCGCCCTCCGAATCAAGTGCTTCCAAATCCGGGACGTCGCCGCGCCGCTTATAAAAACCGCTGCGCCACATCTTGCGGCAGCCGTTCAAAGTAACTCTGATCAGCCATGCCTTCTCATATTCCTCATCCCCGAAATCTTTGGATGATTTGAGATATTGGTAAAAGGTCTCCTGCACGATATCCTCGGCATCCGCCCTGTTCCCCATTCTGGCATAAGCGATCTTGAAAAGCATATCGCTGTAGCAATCAATCTTTTCCTGTAGCTTCCCCTGTATTCTAGTCGTGTCCTGTATCATGATTGTATCCATTTCAAGCAACCTGCTTCTACTTAGTAATATCCCTCAAAAGTCAATATACTGCAAAAAATTTTATTTTTCTTAAAAAAGTCAAAATAAAATTGGCCTACTAACTATAAGACAGTTTTGCAGGCCAAAATGTTTCATGATCATTGTGTATTTTTGGATGTTTTTTTATCCCTCATTTCTTCCACCACTTCCAGATCCTCGGGGCGGAGTTTGCGGAAATGATTCAGTCCCGACACCAGAATGGCGATGCTGTTCCTGGTGGTGTCAAAGACGCCCTCCTGATACATGGTGGACAGCAGCATCCCCAGCGGCACGGCGATGATCATGCCGATGACGCCTCCCAGCTTGTAGCCGATAAACAGTAAGAACAGGGTGGGAATCGGAGCCACTCCTATAGAGTCCCCCACGATCTTGGGCTGGATGATCTGTCTGGCAAGCTGGCCGCCCCCCCAAATGATCAGCAGGCCGATGGCCATTTTATAATCCCCGCTGAAAATCTTGATGAGCGCCCAGGGAACCATCACTGTGCCCGTGCCGAAAAAGGGCAGCAAATCCAGGAATGCAATGCCCAGGGCGATCAGCAATACATAATCCACCCGCAGCACACTCAGCCCCACCACCAGCAGCAGATACATCCATACCTCTATCTTGAGTTGGGCCTTGAAATACCCGCCCACAGACTTCAATATGCTTCTGCGGACCATGTCATACCGGGACATGATGGAAGCGGGGGTATATTTTCTGATCCAGCTGCCGATCAGGTAGCGGTCCGCCACAAAAAAGTAAGAGGCCAGCAGGCACATGATGATGCCGATCAGCACGGAGGGAAGCTGCTTGGCAAAATTCCCCGCCGCCGTAATGGTGGGAGTGCCGATACGCTCAAACAGCCCGGCCATGAACTCCCCCACCTGATTGCCCAGATTGGCAATGGCCTGTTGGGTATCCAGAGGAAGTTTTTCAAAAAGTCCGTCCAGACTCTCCCCCACGCCGGCCAGATCCTCTTTCATGGAGTCCCACATCTCCGGCAGCGCCCCCAGAAGTCCCATCCCCTCTTCAATGAGTTTGGAACCCACCAGATACAGCACCAGCACCACCAGCGCTATGACCACAATAATCACAAAGGCACTGCCCCATTTCCGTTTCAGCTTGATCTTCTCTTCAAAAAACCGTACCAGAGGACTGGCAATCATGGAAATAATCCCCGCCACTACAAAGGGCATGAAAAATACCAGCAGCCGGGGCAGCAGAATTACCACCAGCAGCAATACCGCCACTGCCACACCCAGGTTAACCAGCGCCTTGAAGTATTTCCTCGATGATTTCATAGATCTCCTCCCTGCCCTGCTTGGTGGTGGCAGAAAAAGGAATGACGCGGGCATCCTTGTCTGCCTTCAGCGTATCTCTCAACAATTTTATCTGTTTCTGTATCTGGCTGCGGTTGATTTTATCCAGCTTGGTGGCGATAATGATGGGCTGGTAGCCATGTTCCCTGATCCACTCATACATGACACAGTCGTTCTCCGAGGGCTTATGCCGGATATCCACAAGCAGAAACACCGCTCTGAGCTGCCGGGAACGATGCAGATAATTTTCCACCATTTTCCCCCACTGGGCTTTCACATGCTCATTGGCCCTGGCATAGCCATAGCCAGGCAGATCCACAAAATAGATACTGCCGTTTACCTGATAGAAATTGATGGTCTGGGTCTTGCCGGGCTGAGAACTGGTGCGGGCCAGGCTCTTCCTGTTCATCAGGGCGTTAATCAGAGAAGATTTCCCCACATTGCTCTTCCCGGCGAAAGCCACCTCCGGCACTGTATTTTCCGGCAATTTGCTGGTAACACCGCACACGGTCTCCAGAACTGCGTTCTTTATAATCATATGAATCTCCGTCCGTTTATTGAAATGACGCCGCAGTTTTCACAGGCGGCGCCAAACATTCACACTTTTTACTGGGCTTTTTTCACAGGGATATTCCTGGGAAAGGTCAGCGGCTGGGCTGCGCCCTCCACGGATTCCCTGGTGACCACGCATCTGCCGATGGTGTCATCCGACGGAATCTGGTACATCAGATCCATCATCACGCTCTCCATAATGGAGCGCAGACCCCTGGCGCCGGTCTTTCTCTCAAATGCCTTATCCGCAATGGCCTCAATGGCGTCCTCGTCGAACTCCAGATCCACCTCGTCAAACTCAAACAGCTTCTGATACTGCTTAATCAAAGCACTCTTAGGCTCCTTCAGAATCCTGACCAGCGCCTCCCGATCCAGACCCTGCAGCGATACATTGATGGGAACTCGGCCCACAAATTCAGGAATCAGGCCAAACTTTACCAGATCCTGGGGCGTCACTTCCTGGAGAAGTTCCCCGATTTCCTTGGAGGACTTCTGGGACATCACCGTATTAAAACCGATGGATTTCCGATCCAGCCGGGATTCCACGATCTTTTCCAGCCCGTCAAACGCGCCGCCGCAGATGAACAGGATATTGGAAGTGTCGATCTGGATCAGATCCTGATGGGGATGTTTCCTGCCTCCCTGGGGCGGAACGCTGGCAACCGTACCCTCTACAATCTTCAGAAGAGCCTGCTGCACTCCCTCACCGGACACATCACGGGTGATGGACACATTCTCCCCCTTCTTGGTAATCTTGTCAATCTCGTCAATATAAATGATCCCATACTGGGCTCTGTCCACATCGTAATCCGCTGCCTGGATCAGCTTCAGCAGAATATTCTCCACATCCTCGCCCACATAGCCGGCCTCGGTCAGCGTGGTGGCATCCGCTATGGCAAAAGGCACATTGATGATCTTGGCCAGGGTCTGGGCCAGATACGTTTTGCCCGAGCCGGTGGGACCGATCATGATAATATTGCTCTTCTGCAATTCCACATCATTTAAGTCTCTGGGAGCGGTTACTCTCTTATAGTGATTGTACACCGCCACGGACAGCACCTTTTTGGCCTGCTCCTGCCCGATCACATAATCGTCCAGGAAGGCCTTGATCTCCTTGGGTTTTAAGAGTTTGATGTCCTGCTCCTGCAGCGCAGTTTCCTCTTCTTCCTCCAGTTCCTCCTCCAGAATGTCCTCGCAGATCTCCACACACTCGTCGCAGATATAGACTCCCGCCGGTCCCGCGATCAGCTTCTTCACCTGGTTCTGGGATTTGTTGCAGAACGAACATCTGATCTCGCCGTCAAAATTTTTACCTACCATACCTTCCTTTACCTCTTCCCGCATCCCCCGCAGTTCCCCCCGGGCATTGCGTCAACGCGTATTTTCTTTCTACCAATGATCCTCACGGCATGGCCCGGCTCAGGAATTCTTCTCCCCTGCCTCAATCATGGTATGGGAACTCAATATCTTGTCGATCAGGCCGTATTCCAATGCCTCCTCGGCGCTCTTCCAGTTATCCCGCTCCGTGTCGGCACACAGGGTTTCATAGTCTCTGCCCGTGTTTTCCGCCAGCATACGGTTCAGTTTTTCTTTAGTCTTAAGGATATGCTTCGCGGCGATCTCGATCTCCGTGGCCTGGCCCTGGGTTCCGCCCAAAGGCTGGTGAATCATGATCTCCGCATTGGGCAGGGCATACCGCTTGCCCTTTGCGCCGCCCGCCAGCAGGAAAGCGCCCATGCTGGCCGCCATGCCGATGCACACCGTGGCCACATCACATTTGATATACCGCATGGTATCATAGATAGCCATGCCCGCCGTCACGCTGCCGCCGGGGCTGTTGATATACAGATGAATATCCTTCTCCGGATCCTCGGACTCCAGAAAGAGCAGCTGCGCCACTACCAGGCTGGCAGTCACCTCGTTGACCTCTTCCCCCAGGAAGATGATCCTGTCCTTCAGCAGCCTGGAGTAAATATCATAGGACCGCTCCCCCTTGCTGGTCTGTTCAATGACATAAGGTACTAAACTCATAATATCCTCCTATTTTAGTTCCGCATATCCCCTCCGGCACACCCTTCCCTTGATCTATGCATGGCCGCCTGATGCGTCCCTGCATAGATCAGTGTACCCTGCGGGGATATGCTGTTTTAGTTCCGCATGTTTCCGGACGGCAACCTTTTCCGTCTTTTCTATACGCTATTGCGCACACATTGTTCTGAATCTTCATGTGCACACACATTATACATTACCTGCTATTTTTTTACAATCACAAAACAGAGGATTTCATAAAAAATTAATCAATCCTCCGTTTGTGTTCCTATTCAGCACTGCGTTCCGAAGATTACTCTGCGTCCCCGGCTTCTTTTGCCTTGGCGGATTTCTTGGAAGCCTTGGCCTCCTTGGCATTCTCCACCACGAACTCCACAGCCTTGTTCACGCAGATGTCTTCCATTACCTGCTTTTTGCCGCCTTCGCCCAAAAGTTCCTTCACCTTGTCCGGCTCCATCTTGTAGCCCTCGGCCATCTTGGCAACCTCGGCCTCAAACTCCTCCTCGGTGGCCTCCATCTTCTCGGCGGCGGCCACAGCCTCCAGTACCAGACGGGACTGAATGCGTCTCAAAGCCTGGGGCTTGATCTGCTCAAGCATCATCTGAGGGGTAGCGCCGGTGAACTGCATGTACTGCTCCATGGACAGTCCCTGCATCTGCAGTCTCTGGGCGAAATCCTCCACCATCTGTCTCTGCTGGGTCTCCAGCATGGCATCGGGGATTTCCATCTGCGCATCCTCTATGATGGCGTCAATGACGGCTTCCTCCTTGGCGCTCCTGGCAGCCTCAGCCTTGCGCTCTCCGATCTTCTTTTTGGTATCCTCCCTGTACTCTGCCAGCGTGTCAAACTCGGATACCTCTGCCGCGAACTCATCATCCAGCGCAGGCAGCTCCTTCTCCTTGATCTCCTTGACGGTGCATTTGAATACTGCCGCCTTGCCCGCCAGTTCGGCAGCCTGGTAATCCTCCGGGAAAGTCACGTTCACATCGGTCTCTTTGCCGATCTCTGCGCCTATCAGCGCCTCCTCGAAACCGGGGATGAAAGCACCGAAACCGATGGTCAGCGGATAATCCGTTCCCTTACCGCCCTCGAATGCCGCACCGTCCACAAAGCCCTCGAAGTCAATGACCGTCATGTCGCCGTCCTGCACCGGTCTGCCCTCCACGGGAACGGTCCTGGCACTGTTGTCGCGCTCCTTGCCGATCTCCGCGTCGATCTCCTCCTCGGTCACCTCCAGATCGGCGGCCTCCACTTTTACGCCCTTGTACTTGCCCAGGGTTACTTCCGGCTTCAGCGCCACCTCCGCGGTGAAGATGAAGGGCTTGCCCGCCTCGATCTGTACCACATTGATCCTGGGCTGAGACACCACTGACTCCTCACAGTTTTCCAGTTCCTTTTCGTATGCCTGGGAGATTAAAGCATTGGCTGCCTCCTCGTAGAACACTTCCTTGCCATACATCTGCTCGATGAGTTTGCGGGGAGCTTTGCCCTTGCGGAATCCGGGAACGCTGATGCGGTTCCTCTCTTTCCGGTATGCCTCCTCAATGGCCTTTTCCAATTCCTCCGCAGCAACCTCGATGGTCAGCTTGGCCATGTTTTTTTCCAATTTTTCAACCTGTAAACTCATTGTATCGTTTCCTCCTTCATCGCCCCTGTATTTTCACATGTCGGCCCGCCGGCAGACATGATCACAGTCATTTGAAGATTATACCATAGAACCGGGCATGATGCAAATGTTTTTTAAATTCACACGTTATTCTACGTGCTGTACCGCATTTTCTTCCAAATGAGTGGCCAACAGCACCGCACTGCATGCTCCAAAGGCATGGAGATATCTTTCCACTCTGCGGCGGCTCTCTCCGTCCAGTCCCCCATAGGGCTCGTCCAGCAGAATCACATCTCCGCCCGCCGCCACGGCCCGGGCGATGGCCACCCGGCGTTTCATGCCGCCGCTGAGTTCCCGGCAGGGCCTGCTCAGATCCTCTTCCTCCAGAAGCAGGCGCAGATGTTCCCGGGATTTCTCCCTGTCCCCCGTGACCAGATCCACATTGATCAGGGCATTGTACTCCTCACAGAGCCGGTCCTCCTGGAATACCATGGTGATCTTGCTGCCCAGGCGGCGGATAGAATGCGGGAGCTGCGGCTCCTCCAACCCTGCGATCAGTCGAAACAAGGTGGTCTTACCGCTACCCGAGGGGGTGCGGAAGCTATAGGTCCGTCCTCTCACAAAACGACCGCTCACATCCTCCAGCACGATTCTGCCCTGATAGCATTTGCTGACATGATCCAGTTCCAGCACTACCTGGGGCTTTGTTTCCGAAGAGGGCACTGTTCCTGGCGTGGCTTCCCTTTCCAAGGCGGGAACCTCTCCTGACGAAGATTCCCTTTCCAGGGCGCGCCCCCCGGAAAGGCCCGCCGCCCGGCATCCCGGTTCCAGCCGCTGAAACAGCCTCCACAGGGCCAGCACCGCCTGCTCGCAGGCCACACTGGCCAGAACCGTCACTGCGGTCCAGGCCAGCACCCCCGCCGTGTCCAGATAGATTTTGGACAGATAAAGCTGTTCCCCCACAGACAGAACAGGAATGCCTATGACCTCCGCCGCCACGCCGGATTTCCAGCTCATGCCCGCTGAAATATGGATGGCGCTGTCCAGACAGGGCTTTAAAGCAGGCCTGTATATATAGAAGAAACGGTTCCATGCAGGAATCTCCAACACCTGCGCCATCTCCAGCAGACGCGGGTCCACATGGCGGATGCCCTCTAAGGTATTCACATAGATATTGGGAAGTACAATGCAGAAACTGACAGCCGTGGCCAGCACAGCGCTGCGCCACCAGATCAGGAAAAGCACCACAAAGGATGCCACGGGGATCGCTTTCAGCAGGGCCATAACCGGCGCCAGCACCTCTTCCAGCAGCTTATAGCGGCTGCTGCCCGCCGCCAGCAGCAGCCCCATCGCCAGGCCGGAAGCAAATCCTGCGCCGATTCGCAGCAGGGAATGCCCCACCGACAGCCAGAAGTCTCCCTGCAAAGCCCGCTCCCCCAATGCCTGCAGCGTCTGAATCGGACCCACCAGCAGAATGCGGTTTCCCACCAATATCGCCGCCAACTGCCATATGAGAATCCAGCAGGCCACAATGACAATTTTTTTGCCATATTTTCCAACTCTCTTTTTCATGGATTGCTTTCCCCACTACGGAATATGGTAGAAATCCTCTCCCGGCAGAGCGCCGCCCACCGCCAGAGGATCCTGCTCAAACAGTACCTGCAGATATCCGGCCAGGGCCTGCCGCATCTCTTCGCCCTCCAAATAAGTGATATTACAATAAGGAAGGGCTTCCCGGGCCACGGATTCTCCGGCAACGATTCCGGCCGCTGCCACCAGCCGGGCCCCGCCGTCCGGGTCCTCCCGGATCGCCGTGACGCTGGCGGCATGATCCTGCAAAAAAGTCTCTACGGCCTCCGGATGCTCCTGTAAAAACCCGTTCCGCACCAGAGTAACGCCTGTGACCATGCGGTGTCCCTCTTCTCCCTGCACCAGGTTCCACTGCTCATTCAGGTCCATGACTATGTTAAGGGCCTGGTTTTGGGCGCAGGCCGCCGTGGCAAAGGGCTGGGGAAGCAATCCCAGAGCCTGGGGATACTGCTCCAGCAACGCCGCCACCTCCGCAGACTCCGATCGGTATTCCAGCACACAGGACGAAGGGTCAATGCCATTTGCCCTGAGCAGATATTGCAGCACGTAATCCGGCGTGGTCCCCTTGCCTGTGAGGTAAACGGTCCTGCCCCGCAGATTCTCCGGCCCAGTGATCTCCCTGTCCCCGGACACCAGGTACAGCACCCCCAGGGTATTGACGTCGATGACTGTGACGCCGCCTTCCGTCTTGTTATACAGCACGCTGGCCACATTGGCGGGAAGCAGCGCAATATCCAGTTCTTCTTTCACCAGCAGGGACAGCAGTTCTTCCGCCGCCGCGGCCATGGTAAATGTATAGGTCTGAGATGCCTGTCCCTGGACGGACCATTCCTGTAAAAAGACCAGCCCTATGGTGGTGGGGCCCTTCAGACCGCCCACCCGGATGGCCGCAGGTTCCGCCGGACGGCCACAGCCCCCGTTCACTCCCAGGACCAGACTCGTCAGAATGGCCAGGGCCAGAATCTTGCCAAAAAGTATTCTCTTACCTGTTTTATTCATATAGCCCTTACCTCGATTTATATTCCCGGCCCGGGCTTTCCTGAATAATGCCTCCTGCATCCAGCCGCCCCAGAGTCCCGATCCTGTTTCCTGCCCATTATAGCATAAAGGATATAAAAGCGGAAGATTGAAAAACCATATAAAAACGACGCCGTCCCAAGGACAGCGCCGCATCATGTATTTCTTTTCGCATTTCTCTTTCGAAATGACTCATCCAAAACGTTTTTAAGATTGTTCCGCCAGATACAGTTCCACCCGCTTGGTCAGACGTTCAATCAGTTCCTCTTCCGTAATAGTTCCGTCCGTATACGCCGATACTTCCTCTATCAGAATCGTATTCAGTTCCTTCGGAATATCTCTTAACGGTCGGGCCTTTTCCAGCAGTTCATACAGAAACCGGGCGTCATATTCCCTGTCGTAGTCCTCTCCCAGTCTGATCTGTGTGAATCCGAAAATAGTGGGCATGGAACTCTCATTCACCTGAGCGATCTGCTCTTCCAGCACATCCTTTCGCACGCTCAGCCAGAAATTCGGATCCTTCATCCCCTCCGTCTGGCCCTCTTCTGACAGCAGCATCCGCAGAAAGGTACCCGCCACCCGCTTCTCCTCCTCGGTGGCCGTAATCCGCACCGTCAGAGGATCCCCTCCGTAGATATAATGGGCCGATCCTTCCCGGGCGGGGAAACCGATATAATTGGCCTCCTCCCCATAGCAGAGGCGATACAGGTCAATCAGTTCCGGCCTTGTGATATCAATGATATTACAGAATACCTTCCCCTCCAGCATGGGCTCCACCGAGTCAATATATTCCTGCTGTGTGCAATATTTCATTCCCAGACGCAAAACTCTGCGGAATTCCTCAGTGTCAAAATAGGTCTCGCCACTTTCCGCGTCCAACAGATAATTATCCTCCAGTCCTCGAAGCAGGAATCTATAAATAAAAATCCAGGGGCTGTTCTGGCCGTTGTAAATTGCCTCGATGGAGGAGTCCGCCTCAATCTTGTCCAGAAAGGTTTTATAATCCCAGTCCGTGGGCTCCTCCTTCGGGATCACCACTGTCCGCAGGCCGAAGCAGTAAACCGCCCCGTACAGGCTTCCGTCTATCTCCCCCAGTTCCATGGCTTTGGAAATCAGCGCCTCTTCCCATGTCTCCCCGGCAAAAAGGCCCTCCAGGGGCGTCCACAGCTTTTTGTTCTCCTCAAAGCCGGTGAGCATGGTGTCCACCAGCACCGGACCCCTTCCCGCCGCCAGTTCCGTCAAAAGCGCCGTACGGTCATAATCCGTCTTCAGATCTATATGATAGGCGGGATATTTTTTGTTGAAAGCCACTACGGTGGGATAATAGACATCCCGCATGGCGGAGGGCACCGCAAAGACAATCTCCTGAATCTCCACCTGCTCCCGGGTGGGTTCCAGACACAGCAGATTTCCGTCCCCGTTATGATCCGCGTATATCAGGTTGACCCGCCCCTCCTCCTGAATCTGCAATTCCACAATCCGGGAAAATCTGATCCCATGGTTGCTCCAGAGATAGAGATCTTCCGTGGTATTTCCCCTCAGGTCCGCAAGGTGAAGCCCCTTGTTGTCCGCAAACAGCAGCGTTTTCTCATCCCATAGCGTATAATAGCAGTCTTCCGTCTTCCAGAAGGCTTTCGGCGCGTTCTCTCCGAATTCCGCCAGCAGAACCGTCTCCCCGGTCCCGGGATCCACATACTCCAGCCGGCTTCCCGTCTTTCTGCCCTGGCTGTCCGTAAACTGTGACAAAAGACCAACCCTACCGTCATACAGAGATACCAGCCTGATTGTATTCCCGGAGCAATCCCGTTTGGACAGAAGTTCTCCCTCCGCATCCGCAATTATATACCCGGTCTTGGGCGGCTCTGTATTATCTGCTGGCATACTGCCCAAAGATTCGGTGGTGAAATGAATATTGCCCCCCTGATCCACCAGGATCTGAGCGGGCGATTCTCCCCCGTCATGGGCCAGAAAGCCTATGGGAATCCTTCGCAGAATCTGCTGCTGTCCGTCCACTTCAAAAAATTGATAACTCTTTTCCGAATCCTCCGCAAATGTGAAATCCCACATCATAAAATGGTCGCTTCCAATGATGCTGCCGATTCCCCATGCCTGATTGTGGGTGTCCTCCCGGAAAGCCAGTCTTACGGCGCTTTCCGTTCCCTGGTCCGTAACGGTCACTAACTCGTCCCAGCATTCCTCCGCAGACATAAAAAGATGCTTCTTAAACACGGCTCCAAAGGTGCTGCCCAGCGCATATCCCCGGGCTCCTCCTGAAATTCCCACTTCCTGATATTTCAGAAGAAAAGACGCTGTGGCCCAATAGGCGTCCAGGGAATTATCCCGCCAGGCTTCCTCTTCCAACAGCAGTTCCCGGAAAAACATATCTTCCCCGGAAGCGCTTGGCCCTTCACCGACAGGTTCCGCATTCTCTCCAGAGACTTCCGCGCTTTCCCCTACAGGGTCCTGACTGCCGCCGGTCTTTCCACTGCATCCGTGAAAAAAAGCTGCTGCGAATACGCACAATACCAGTAAATAAATCCTTTGCCTCATATGGCTTTACTCCTATGGATGTTTCACGCTATGTACGGTTCTTACATAGTGGGGATGGGCTTTCTGGGTATCATTCAACTTGCCGCAGATCCTGCAACTATAATTGCACCATTGATACTGGTCTGTCTTCCTGCAATCGTCCTTATAAATCGGATTCCCATTCTGATCCTCTCCATACAAATATGTGCAGACGCCTCCATCTACGTTATACCCCGCGTCCGCGCGTTTACATACGGTAAACACATGCACATGCGTGTCTCTGGGCAGACCGCTTTCTCCGCCTGCGGATGCCAGAGAAGCAAATCCACTGCCTGCCAAAAGTGCCACCATAAGACCGACTGCTCCTATTTTCCTTATCATATAAGTTCTCCTTTAAAATAATATTTGCTTCATTTGTTCCGTTGTTCCGTTTACAATATTCATTCTCCAAATATCGCCGCAACCTCTTCCACATCCCTGCTATCCCTTATAGTTCTCATAAAATACCACCTCCATTCCATCGTTCGGCTGTGAATTCCGACTATAGCCCTCTTTATTCCTCATACAAGACAGATTCGATTTAACCCTTCGCCCATTTATTTTTCTGTTAATAAGATCACATATTATTTTTATCTATTATATTTTATTAATCAATCTATGTCAATCTTATTTTAGAAATACGTAATACAG
>BLLU01000128.1 GCA_011959105.1 Lachnospiraceae bacterium
TCTTAATTATACCATACAAAAGGTCATTTTTGTTTAGTTTGTCAACAGATCCAAAGTTTCACACTCTCGATAGTTCTTAGCGGAATAAAGGAAGCAATTGCTACAGCATTCCCCAAAACAGAATACCAGCGCTGCATTGTCCATCAGGTCAGGAACACCCTGAAATGCGTGCCTGACAAGGTAATTATAAAGTAAATTTATCTGCGGCGTTCTACACCTTTTTCTGTCACCACAACTTCCGGAAATTCATCCAGAAGATAACTGAATTTGTCCGACAATAAATAGAATAACGCGAGAGGAGAAATCTGTCGCCAGATTGCTCAGTCCTGTCACCATGGAGCCGTAATTACTCAATATATTATTTAACCTTTGCTCTTTTGATTTCATATCACTGTTTTACTCCTTCTGCTACATTTCTAGAGCATCTCTTTCGCCTTTCTGGGCTCAAAACATAGGTATCCCGCATGTACTGCCTCAAATCATATCTTTTATCCTCTTCTCTTCTACAAAGTACATCTACCAGAATACCTGCATTTTGAGGCGTCACACAGATTCGGTCAACCTATTCCCTTGCTTTGGCAGGCAGTGTAACTCCATGGCCTGGATAATAGGTCATTTGCTCATCCCACACGTCCTCATATCATGTCTGGCAAGCACACACACTTTTCCTGGCTTCCATGTAATCCAACTGCGAATTTTTCCCAAGATCCCTGCTGCAAATTGGCTTTACATATTCCTCCATGATCGCATATAAAATCGTTGGCATTACATCGCGAAGCCTATTCAATGCCTCCTGCTTTTCATATTGCCCTAATCCCTGCCCTTATCCAAATCTCGTTCGATCCAAAATCATAAAAAGTGATGAAAGGTACTACTTCTATCTCCAGCGAACTGCTGAGCAACCATGGGCTTGAAAACAGCAGGGTGACCAATTGATTTTCTGTATTGTTGTAACTGCCTTCCAGGAACAACATAATGTTGCTCCCCGACTCTAAAATCTGTTTCATTTTGGATATTGCCGACTTTCGGCTCTCCTCATTCACCTGATCCACATAAATCATTCCATTTAACTACAATGCATAAAACACCGGATTATGCTCCATCTGGTGCGTACCTCCATGAAACATATATACATTTCTGTCTACATTGTATATTGCAGAGAGTATGTCCTCATCAAAAGAATGGTTGACACACAAAATATATGTTTTGTTTTTATCTAAATCCGGATATTGCTCTACAGTAACTTTTTTCTGAATGGACAGTCTCAAAATGTTCCACCACGACTTATTGACCATCCTGCACAATTTGATCTCTATATCTGATGTGAAATTATTAACATCTACCGTTTCGTATCTTTTTAAGTCGGTATTGAACACCTTCTCATTCCATCATTTTTCTCTAATAGTCTTTCCGAGTGCTTCCATTACCGCATAAAACCTTAAGTTTTTTACAGCCACACCTTGTTTCATAACAATTTTTCCTACTAACAACTATGCATTCCTTCTTTCAGCCTCGACTCATAACAACAAATGCACTATCTAAAGACTGCCTGGCCTTACCTTTTATTACCATAATTCACAGTTTTCAAGTCTATTTTCTTTTAAAGCCATTTCATACCATTTTGGCAATAGTCCTATTCTCATGTCCCTTTGCGCATCCCAATACCCCAGCTTTTCTTATGGGACAAATGTATTGATAATTGTTCTCTCATAGAATATACAGGCCATTCCTGTTGCCTCCAGGCAATGAATTCTTTACAATAAGCCTCCGATAATCCCTCTCGGCTCTGAATACCTTCTCTTACCCAAATCTCCCCCTTCAAAGTCATCAGTGAATTCCGTAAAGTTGGATGTGTTCCTAAATATAGCAGCCTGCTGTATTTCACTTCCTAAAGATTCCATTGATAAGATCATGAAAAACCTTCCTCGTACTTTTTATATTTTTACAGCCGTGTTGTATCATTGCATTTTATCTCGACCCTGTAAAAAAGCTACTTTTAAATATCTTCTTCAACTATTTTTTTCACTTTTTCATCAGCATTAACCCAATTTACAAAATACTCATGCTTTTGCTTTATCTCATCGATAAATTTTTCTAATCGCCGATCATTTATGACGATTCTCCTCAATTCTTCCCAATAGCGCACATTATTTTTTAGCGCACTAATATTTTGATGCTCGTAATTTACCTTAAGCAATTCCGGATAATAACCCAGTGCCTGTGCAATGTATTTTCCATTAACAGACAATTGCTGTCTATACATCTCTATGACGCAACCAATAATTCTTTGCTGACTAATGCTTTTCCCCTTTTCATTCATCAATGCTTCCCGTATTTTTAACGCATTTTCATGTTGTGTAATTGCCTCTTCATAGTTCTGCATATAAAAATAATCAGTCGCAATTGTGGTATACGAAGTGGCGATTGACTCCTTCATGGCAGCGGCCTTTTGAGGCTCTGTTAGCAAACGTTCGTATTCTATCTGACGTATTTCCAAAGCCTGTCTATGTACTTCCAGGGCCTGATTCAAATAAAACACTTTCCTTGTTTGATCACATTTGCTTTTTGCTAAATAATTTGACCCAAAATTGCTCAATATCTTTGCTCTTTTTTGGGCATACTCTCTCCTGTCAGTTTGAGCAGAATCCATCATAGTTTCTAAATCTTGCATGGCTTGTTTCAAAAGCCCATGTGACTTATCCAGCGTTTCCATGCCGTCAAAGCAATTATTGAGACTATATGCGACCCCGCTCATTACTCTGACTTTTTCCATAAGATTATCGTTGTACAGGTTTATGTTATCCTCAATGACCTTTGCAATCTCCAAAGAATATGCTCTTTGATCCAGTTCGTCATAAATATCGCTTAAATCATAAAACAATCTAAGCAAATCAAGATTCAGCATATCAGGGGAATTAAAAAGATTAAAAATTTCCTGAGCATATTTCTTATACTTTAACCGCTGCTCAAACTGGACTCCGATCTCGATCTTCCCCTTAATATTTTTGCAGTATTTGTCACAGAGTTGAACAGACGCATAACCGTTTCGCACCGCAATTTCTCGTATCATAGGGTGAAGATATATTGTCACTGTATCCATCAGAATCCAATTGCTGTCTATCAGCTTCATTAGAGCGTTATCATTTTCACTCTCCGTCAATGCCAGAAATTCCTGCTTCTTCATTCCATCCAAAGGTAATAAAAGCGCATTAGCAAATACTGTATTTACAACACTGTTTTCCCTGATACCTCCCATATCCAGTAAAGCATATGTCTGTTCATAGGCCGTTTGTGCTTCCCTATCCTGTATGTCAGCATATGTTCCTATTTGCGTGGTTTCTTTCTGCATATTGCAATTTTTCAACCTATCCAATACCTCTGAGGCCTTCTTGCAAAGGTCAAATCGCTTTAAAATATTAGCAACCAATATAATCAGTAATGTATTGCCCTGTAAAATACGAATAATTTCCTCTATAATCTTCTTTTCATTCTCTCCATTAATCACACTACCATAATATTTTTCAAACAATTGAAGTGTTTCTTTTATTGGCGTCACTTCTATTGCATTTTGTTCTATTCGAGTTCGTGTTGTAAACAAGATATGAATGCCTGTGTTCACCAGTTCCTTATAGTACTCTCCCGTTAATTCCTCTTCTATGCCTCGGCCTCCTACTCTCTGCAAAGCATTTTCATCAAAGTTATCGATGACAAGCAAAACAGGTTTTTCCTGCTCCTCTTTCTTCCAATATTCCAAAACCGCCTTCCCGCCATTTTTTAAACTGCTTTTCGCCAGCTTTGCGACTGTGCGTTCAATACTTTCTTCATATGGCACAAGATACACATCTTCTTTTTCACATACCGTTCTTGCATAGCGTTTGGCCAAGGTCGTCTTCCCCATACCGGGGCGCCCATATAAGAATGCAACATTACTTCCGTCATCATACATAGCCTGTATGTTTTTCAGTATGTTTTCATGTCCTACAATCTTAGAAGGGTCATCAATCTGTGGCCGACTCGGCGCTACTTCGATAGGGGATTTTGTTTTTTGGTGGATATCCTTTATAGCATTCCTGATTATTGATAACTGTTCATTAAGAACCTGTATTTCCGCATCTTGCAAATTATTTCTATACCGTTCCTCAATGATATTCTGCATAAGTTCTAAATCATGAGCAAAATTAATGTCTATATCTTTTAGCATGTCCAAAATAAAAAGTATAAGATTATTTTTTAAATTCTCTCTACTCTCTATAGGAACTTGACATATTTGAAATTTTTCGTCCAATTGATTGTTCAAATCAATAAGTAACTGAATATCTCTATTTTGAATCTTACTCGCCAAGTCTTCTTTCGATTCTTCGATCATTGTTTCCAATTGTTTTCTTTGATTAGGTCCTTGTGCCTCTAAATATTGCTCTATCGCCTGACTTAATTCATTTTTTATATTCGCATAATCCACCCTTTCTTGTACATTTGCTCTTATCACCGTAAAAATTGCATTCTTTATACTTCCGCTAAACAGTATATCCACTAACATTGAAGTATCCATATCGTTATCTCCTTTGCTGTTTTTTATAATAATTTTCTATTTCTTCAGCGCCATATAATCCACTTTCCCACCGCTGTCAGAGCAGAGCATCAATCTTCCCAGCATCTCTGCTTGCCAATAGTTGTAGTACAATATTTTTTTTGTTACCGTACCGCTTTCGCTCGCTACACTAACCACACAGGTGGATTCACCATACTTGAATGTCGCCAGCACTTCCTCCTTAAATTCATTGTGCCCCAACAGCGTCCGTTTTCAATCTGTAATTACTATAATGCCGCTAGCATTATAGTAATCAATATGTTTTATCCAGTCGGATGGTTTAAATTTAGGCACAATTACAACTGAACCCCCATACATAATGGCATATGCATACACACAAAAGTCCATATATAACATATAAAATCATTACATCCAAAACATCTCCTGTCTCTTATGCTCGTAGCATTGAATATATTGACAGACAATCGCATTCATTGTATTATCTGAAAGCAATACCATCTTGGGGAAGCCCGTAGCACCGCCGATGTGCGCCCATGCGCACACCTCTCTGCTGTCCTTTTTATATAGAGTCAAGGTCTTCATCGCACTGGCTATAAAGTATTCCCATTATATACCCTATCCTGTTTACTAAAACCCCTGTTTTGTCCCTTCATTTCCCACAAAAATTCTGCTTTAACTCTGGTTGGCATATAGTCTGACTGTGAATACATAATAACCTTGTTGACTCCTGCTTTTTCCGCCGCCTGCAAGACCTTCTCTTCAAACACACCCATATAAGTCATTTTCATTCCGAAGTAATTCAGTGCAATATCCTCCAAATGGTCTATGTTGTTCTCCCATAGATACTCATAAGGTGCACACTCCGGTAACTTTGCATTGCCCGCCTCCTCGCTATAATACTTCAGCCACGGCTTGTCGATGGATGGGTAGCCCGTTAAGATTTTATCTTTCATTCTGTTTCCTCTTTTTTCATCCCATACATTGATTTTCTGTTCTTGTTAAATAATATCACATACATCTGAATCAAGCAATAGTTATGCTATAATCAAATCCTATCTATTCATTCTTCTGAACAATATAATAAATACAAAATACAGAGGTATTTAAATGGATGTGATGAAACGTATTGATGAAAGAACGCGATTGGTCTAATTACAAATTAGACGCAGAATCCGGCCTTTCTTCCTCCACTATCACCAACATATATCGCAAAAATACAATACCTTCTATTTCCACTCTGGAAGCCATATGCTCCGCTTTTGGAATCACTTTGGCACAATTCTTTACTGAAGACAGCTATACTGTTCAATTGAACAGTGAACAACGTGATTTATTTCATCGTTGGGTATCTTTGACCGATAGCCAAAAAGAACTTATTTATAAACTGCTTCAGGAAATAAAATAGAACCCCAATTCCAGATTTCAAAATCAGAGTCCTTTCTATGCTTTTCCAGATTTCTGCTTCCCGCTGAGCCTTCCGAAAAACTCCTTTACCCCATCCACCTGCTCAGCACCACGCTTGCCACCGTACCCGCCAGAGTAGAGAGCAGAGCCTTGGTCAAGGTGTACCTAGTCTTTGTCACCTTCGCTGCCAGGAAATAGACGCTAATGGTGTAAAAACAGGTT
Organism: Lachnospiraceae bacterium; assembly: GCA_011959105.1. Classification (GTDB taxonomy): domain Bacteria; phylum Bacillota; class Clostridia; order Lachnospirales; family Lachnospiraceae; genus Acetatifactor. The sequence goes on from BLLU01000128.1 coordinate 6,176, forward strand.
TTCGGTATGGTGTCAATAGGAGGAAATGCTTTTTCCTCGTCTGGGATTGATTTCTCCTGTGTAGCAAAAAAGGACGTCATTTCATGCCCTTTTTGTACTTTGTAACTTTATCTGAGTCGTATGACCCTTAGTTTTTCATATATTGTCATAAAAATTTCGGCTGATGAATAATAATATGTATCTCTTTATCTCTCAGCTTTCTTTCATAGGCTTTCTGAAAAGCGAATGCATTTTCAATGATTTTTTCTTTGTCATAAATAAAGAAATAGATACATTTAGCACTATAGTGTATCATACCTGCCTCTATCTCCTCAATTAGCTTTTTCAGCAACATACCTTTTCTTGTACATTTTATTTCAATGACATTATTCAAATCGAGCCAAATGTCTGTCCGCACCGTCCCATATCCTGTATCCTCATTTACCTCCAGTCGTGCCATTGGGTATAGTGGTTTAAGGTAAGCATACAGCAAATATTGTACATCGTATTCATTCCTTATTTTCAGACACCTTAGCTGTTCCTTTTGAATGTTTCCTTTTTGTGGGGTTCTCTTTCCAGCAAATTCTCCAAGAACAGATAATAATTATTCAGCACCTTAACAAGCAGTTCCCCATCTGTATGATTGTCCATAATCTCTGCAAGGAATTTAGCCACCCTGTTCTTTGCCTCTTCCATCCTTTCTTTTGTGTCCTTTTCGGAATATTCATTTCGCAGATAATACGCTTTTCTTTCCAGTTCAATCAAATATCTGGAATCCATTTCAAGACTTATCATATATGTGCGCAAATGACAAACCACATCTTCAAAAGCCCTGGCATCTGGAGCATTTTTCACCCGATCTATAGCTTCTCCCATGCTTTTTATGAGATTATCACCACTAAACATTCTTTATTCCGACTCCCCAACGCAAATAAAACAGGAACAAAGGATCCTGTATATATAATACCCCCTCTTTCCAGTCAAGCATCTTAAAAATGTCTTCCCTACCATCTAACAGCTCCTGTAGCTTAGCCAGACTCTCCTTGATTGTCTGTGCAGAGGGCTTTTTGCCATCCTCCTGAATCAAACGATAAATACGTTCTTTTACATCCTCAAATTCCAGCTTCATAATCGGCGGATTTTCGGCAATTGATTTAACAATCAACTCATAAATATCATACCCCTGTCCATTATGCGCCAGAAACATATTCCTGCTCTTCCCTCTCGTGTTGGGGCCTTTTAACATAAATGAGACTACATCGCCATATTCAAAATTTGCAGTTGTATAGTGATATGCTGTTTCCAATATTTCAAAACCAACTTGCCCGCTTTCGCTTCCTAACATTTCCAATATTGTACATATATTCAGACAAATATACTGCATTAGCTGCGGCGATGAAAGGCTTTCCACCGCGATTTGCGCCGCTACTTCATCCTTTATTTGTATACCAAGCTTTTGAAACCCTACCTTTGCAATTTCCTTTAAAGCATCCACTTCCCACGATTCCATGTTAATCAGACACAATTGTCCTGAAAGATCTGCGTTCCGCCGAATCGCTTCATCCGCTCGGTGGGGCAGCGAAACAACAATCGCTTTGAAGCCCCTTCTGATCGCATCTTTCAATTGCTGTGCAATCTGCATCCGCTTTGATTCCGGAGCATAATGAAAATCATCTATAACCAGAACCAGATTCTCATCTTTGTAAAAATCTATGATTTTGTCTTTTGTCAAAGAATATGTTTCCCGTTTTGAATATTTATCGCTGGTATCCGTAATTGTTTTTTCTGAAGAAAACTGTCCTTCATAAGCCAGTCCCGCTTTTGCCGCAGCTAATCTCCAAAAATCCGTATCTTCCTCAAAATCTGCGCCGGATACTTCCACAATATTTTCAAATCCCATCACTTTCTCACAAAGAATGGTTTTTCCCATTTTTGAAGGTCCCACCAAAGAAGTCAGGAAACCCGACACCTTTATTACCTGTGATAACCGAAACTCATACGGCAGATCCGAAACGGCAGATTTGCGTGATATATAGGTGTACTCTGGAAATGCCCCGGTCTGAAAACATCCTCTGCCCTTAATGCCATAATATATTTCTCCTCTCTTGTGGTAACTTTCTATAAAGCATTATATCATGAATCTTCCATTTATGATTGCCGCTCGCCGCTCGCCAAATAAGTAAACACATTTTTCTCACTAACACCCATTATATCATATATTAATTCTTTTTAAGCCTTTTTATTATTTTTATATGATTTAATCCTTTTTACTCCCTTCTACAAGTATTGATACGTTTAAATATCGGTTCTGTAGTAAAATACGATTTCTTTATCTTGTCACTGCATTGCATCTTGCTTCCATCATATCATTCATTATCCTGTTTTTTATTTGACGACAGCCCTCAAAATTCTCACTTTCCAGCTTCTGGTACACCACTACCCATATTTTTTCCTTGTTTTCTACTCTGCAATAGCGAAGCACATTTTCTAATTCCATAAAAATTGCTTTATGAGGCATATTGACGGCCAGTACCTCTTCTATCAATTTGTAGGGATCAGCATTTTCAGCCATGCACATTTGTAAGAGTTTCACGGAAAGTATATTGGCACCCGTAGCGTATTCTATCCGTCCAAGTTTCTTTATATCATTTTCTGATATACAATTTCTCAAGTCAATTTTGCAGTGGATGAGAAGAGGAATAATCGATAAATAACAATTTTCCTTTTCGTCTAATGTTAGTTTATCAATAATATTTCCTATAATATTCTGCAGTTCTTCCTCACCTATACATTGTACATTCCAAGATATCTCTGTGCAACACAGCAATTCCTGTTGTATACATTGATCTACAAAAAGCAAATCAGGAACACTTGCCCATAATTCCTTTTTATATTTGGATGCTAATAGAACCCCAATTACCGCATACATAGGGTAGCTGTAATGCCCTCTGCGATTTGCTTCACAAATAATATCCATAATATGTTGTGCTGTTTTTTCGCATATATCTGATATTTGTTGCGTACACTGTATTTGCAGTCTTACAGCAAACATACAGACGTCAAAAAACTCCTCATTTAGCGCACTTAATTCTCCCCAATTTATTGTTTCTTCTATTAAATTATCCAAAATACCATTACACCATGTAAGAGAATACCCGAAATTTATCCCTATTTTCCGACTTTGAAGCTCCTTCACATCCCCCCTTATAATTTTTTCATAATCAGCTTTTCGCATTAAAGTCCACTCATCAAATTCATCTTCCGTATCAAAAGCCATATCCCCTATATAATTTTTTAATACAAATTTATACTTATTGTATAGATAATTTTCCTCTTTTGTAATCTGATCATCCAGTTCTTGATACTTACCGAAAGTAGGTTTCAATAAAAAGTCAAAAAAATTTGCCAAAAAGATTAAATCAAGTTCCTGCAATTGTGTTTGTAATACCTCTATTTCCTTCTCATTTATTCCTTCATCTCTAATAAAAATATTCATTACTTCCGAAATTTCTATTGTATTGCAATATTCATACGCCATCGGGCTAAAAGGTCTCAGACACAATAGTACTGTTTTCATGTCAACGCCTACTAGATGGCATATTTCTTCAATCGGTATATATGTACTATCACTGAAAAGGTATTGTAAAAACAGGTTTTTTCTCAATGTTATGTTTTGCCTAGTTTTTATAGTATTCAGTAATTCCGCCAAAACCGACTCTGGCAGGAAAAATTTTACCTTATCTTGCTCTAATGCCTCTTCAATCCGGCGTCCCGCTATCCGGCGTACCTCTTTGCTGGTTCCAATCCCTTTTTTCAGAACATGTATGGCAAACATTAACCGCTGTTCTTCCGAAAGCTTTTCCTCCATACACTTGATTTCTGCATCCAGACTATTTTTAACGTTTTCATTTAGTTTGAGATACAATTTTAGTATTTTTTCCTGAAATTTCCCTTCTCTAAAATAGTTTTCCTTGATAAAATGCAAAATCTTGTCCTTCTGCGCACCTGTAATCAGGCTAAAATTATTGAAATTATTAATCTCATCACAATCTGCCATTTCCAATACTTTTGCCGCAAGAACAATATACTTATCCTGTTGTTTTCCTCGAAAAATATCTTCCGTAAGGATATCAATTGCCAGCCAGGAACCAAATAAACACAAATTGTTTGTGCCATAATCCGCCCTTATAATATTATCCTTACCATTCATCTGCTCACATAATTCGCCAATTTTTGGTTCAAGGCTTCTTCTCTGCAGCTCAATATATCCAAGTGCAAAAAGCAGTGCATTACGCCAATACGAACTATAGGCAATCCGCTTAATATTACTTAGTGCCTCTACATCACCTTGATCTTTTACCATATATGTCCCAGCAAAGTATTCCTGCATAGAGCGAATACTAAAGCTATAATATCCTTCACGGTTTTCACATAAAAAACAAATTCTCTCTGTGATTGTCATTAAAAATTCATTCACTTTTTTAGCCGTTCGAGATCCCAATTCATAGAAATCATCCTGATTTTCTTCTACATATGTTCGGATGACGGTTTCCAGCTTTTCTCTGCTGATTTCCGCAGATGGATTCCCTGCTTTTTCAGATTCACATTGCAGCTTGTCCCCAATAATATAATGAATCTCTTCCAGCCACGCTGTGTTGTCATTTAAAGTGGCCACTATCTCTTTTTGCTTTTCTCTTCTTACTACCGTTTCGTAATATTGCTGAAACAGTGAATAGCGTTCGTGGGGCGGCTTCCCTCCACTTTTTACTAAAATAGAAATGATGGTTATCTGAAGAGGCGTTTTCATCAGCTTGCAAGTAATCTCATCCTCAAGCGCCTCTCTCATAATACGGATGTAACCTTCTCTTCGTTCCGTCTGTTCTTCCATCAACTCAAATAGCTTTTGGATGTACCTATAGCAGTCTTCTTTCGATAATTCCGCCACCTCAAGATGCTTATACCTCGTCTCGTCAAAATCGTCATTATATCCCTGTGGCCTGGTAGTTCCAACTACCATACAATCGCAGGACAATTCTTTTAAATCCATTGAAAGAAAAATATGAATCTGTTTTAGTACTTCTTGACGATTGGAAGACTCCGGAACTTCATCCAACCCGTCAAAGAAAAAGATCCACGCCCTTTCGTTCAACATTCTACGTATCGTTTTTATCGAAACAGAATCTCCTGATATTACTCTGATCCTATCTATCATATATTGAATAATTGAAATATTCTCTGTCCTATTACGACTGACCCATGCGGCATATTCCCGCAACGCTATCTTGAAAGGAATTCTACTTTTTTCAATTTGGTATTTGTAGCTTTCCTTCATTTCTTGCGCAAATACATCCAGCATCAGATCATGATAGTCCATTACCCGCAAATAATTCTCTCGATATACCTGCGCAATGAATTGACATATCGTACTTTTCCCGTTCCCCGGTCCTCCTATTAGAATATAATTTTCATTCCGCTCTAATTCACCGTCTCTTTCCCCTTTTTTGTACCCTAGAACTGCATTTCCTAATGCAAAAACATGCTCTGCAAACTTAAATGTTTTCCTTTGCTCCCTGTCCAACACGTTAATATCAATACATATTTTTTCAATGGATATTTTCTTTTCTGTCGCGGAGCCTGCCTGCTCCATTCGTGTGTACATTTCCTCTTCAAATTCACGGGAAAGATATCTTTTAAGCCATTCCAGATCGTTCTGTTTCCACTCTTCCAATACATGCATCAGCACATCTCCTGGAAGAATATGCGCCGCGTAACTTGTCGCAACATCCCTGTTATTATCAAGCATGGCGCATATCTCATCGTAGCCTCGCACATAAAAGTGTTTAATTATATCATTATGGGCTTTCACATATGCGTTAATTTTATCTTTGACGCCAGTATCTTTCATTGGCGTAAGCACAATATTTGTATAAAAGACATAATTATCAGGAATATATTCTTTTTCTTTCTCCCGAAAACGTTTTAATTCTCCAGCAATTTCATTGGCAAGCCAATTGTAGTCATCCGCTTTTGTTGTACTATATTTATATTTTGCCTGTCCTATGGTACGGCCCTGAAAAACATTTCCCTCCCTGTCCTTTATATTTCCTTCAAATACAAATTCGCGCTGTCCATCCGGTCCTGCCCCATACTGTTCACACTTAATACCAAATATCCCTTCATTCAGGCTTCTAATCATCTCCTCAAATGAATTAGAATCCATTTTACTAAAATCGTAACGCATATCAAATTCCCCTTTGTGTTTTGCTATTGTATATAAATTAAATTCTCCTTTAGCCATATTCAGTTTCAATTAAAATGTAAGTATTAAGACAATAGAGAATGGCTACTTGTAAATAATTTATCATACAAGGTAAGATTTCGCAACCATATCTTCTCTATATTTATGTTTATGAACAAATGAACCAAATTAACAATAGAAAACGATCCCTTACCCCATCCCTCTCGCCAATATCAGGCTCATGACGGCGCTGGCTGCCAAAGACAGCAGCGCGCCCGGCAGAGTATAGCGGGTCCTGGTGACTTTCGCCGCCAGATAGTAGACGCTCATGGTGTAAAAACAGGTTTCCGTACAACTCATCAATATGGACACCAAAGTTCCGATATAGCTGTCCGGCCCGTAAGTTCGAAACACATCCAGCACCAGTCCCGTAGCGGCGGAGCCGGAAAACAGCTTGATCAGCATCACCGGCACTACGGCGGCGGGAATTCCCGCCGGCTCTGCCAGCGGAGCCAGCAGCCCCGCCAGGAAATCCAGGAAGCCTGATGCCCGCAGTACGCCTACGGCCACCAGCAGCCCCACCAGGGTGGGCATTATATCCACCACCACCTTAAGTCCCTCTTTTGCCCCTGTCAGAAAAGCCTCATAGACTTTCACTCTGGAAACCACGCCGTATCCCACTATGTAAAATAAGAGAAGCGGAATAATAATATCCGAAATATGGCTGAGTACGTTCATTTTACCCCCTCTCGCCCGCTTGCCGGGTCACTCCTGTCAAGATGAAGTTTTCCGCATACCCGCCGCTCTCAGGCACGACTCATAGGTTTCCCATGATCTTTACACTTACAGTATAGCACCGCCGCCACCGTACTCACCAGAGTGGCCAGAATGGACGGCGCTATGATGGCCGCAGGACGGGTACTGCCATACTGGCTGCGATAGGCGATCATATTCACGGGAATCAACTGCAGAGAGGAGATATTTAGAATAAGGAATGTACACATCTCCCGGCTGGCTGTACGTCCCCCGGCTCCCGCCCCCGGGCTCTTCCCTCTTTTTCCGTCTGTTTTCCCCGATGCGCCTCCCGGCTTCCAAATATTTCCCGCATTTCGGTCCCCTCCCTGCGCTGTGCCGCCTGGGCGTCCCGCATTTCTCTTTCCGCCTTCAGCTGCCGGACATACGCCCTCCAGATACTCGGGATTGCCCCTCTCCTGCTCCAGCCGGGCCAACTCCTCCATGGCTTTCAGACCCGCCGGGGTACAGGCCCATCCCAGTCCCAACACATTGGCGATAATATTTGTGGCGATATATTCCCTGGCCTTATGACCTTTGGGAATCCGCGGAAACAGAAAATCCAGCACCGGGCTGATCCCCCTGGTCAGCTTTGCCACCAGTCCGGCCTGCTGTGCGATCTCCATCAATCCCATCCACAGGGCCATAACTCCCGCCGTTGTGATACACAGGGATATCCCCTCTCCCGCACTGTCCAGCGCCGCATTGGTGATGGCCTCCAGATTGCCGGTGAACGCTGCATAGATAATGCCGATGGCGATCATGGCCGCCCACAGATAGTTCAGCATCTTCCCTCTCTTCCCTGCCTCCCAAACAGGCAGGTAATCTGGCTTTATATCAGCATATTCCGATTTTCACGACCGCAGAACAAACTCCCGGGTACCTTTTCTAGGCAGTTTCGCGGACCATTGCCCGATAACCGATTAAAATTGTCCAGACATAAGCACAGGTTTTGGGAATCATCAGCATGCCAATCAAGGGAAACGCATCTGCCCATAATACAACCGGAATATAAAAACCAAAACTCAATACGATGGTCAACCACATCCAGCGGAAAGCGCGATCCTCTTTTTCCCTGGCTTTATGAAAAAACAAAACGATTACCACCAATCCCAGCAAAGCAAAGGGAATATTACGATACACTCCCCAAAGAAGGGGCGCGTCGGCACTAAGCCACTGATTTTGCGGCATCATACATAAAATCACGCGCACTCCGGCAAGCACATACACAAAGGCGGTTAAAACAGTATACCCCTTAACGGAATACCGCTGTCTCCAAACATAGTAAAGCAGTACATAGAAAACGGTCATTGTAACGGATGTGATCCATTTCCCAATCCCCAAAGCTACTGTAAAGTTTTCCAGACCTGTTGTGCAAAGGGCCACCGCCCGGGGCACCAGGTGGAAAGAGTCGCCGCCCCCCAGGACCACCGCCATCCAGCCAAACAGACGGAATTGGCGGCTTTGCCCGCTTCTTCGAATCATTAAGATTCCAAGCGTAATGACTGTGATTAAATACGCTGCGTCAAAAACGGTTTCTACTACTGATTGCATAATTCATTCTCCTTTTTTGAATATTTATTGTCTTCTCTGTCAATGCCCCATGCAGCATTGACAAAGTTTCGACCAAATGCCCTAACAGCAGATGAGGAATATTGTTTTGTTATTCTGAACAATGTTCACTATGCTGAATAAAAAAACCACACACCTATGTGAGATATGTGTTTTTTCAGTAAATTGTTCGGCGTATAATCTCTAAAACCGCGGAAGGGTCATAGTCCTGCCGAAGCAATGCGGACAATATAAGCGAGAACAGAATATCCGAAAATTTCTCTGCCGTAAACTGCTGGTCAAAGGCATCGGAGCGTACTTTGGGGTCCTGTTTTAATACAGATCCCAAACCATTTATAATATGCTCCCATGTTTGATACATGAGTTGCTTACCATCGGATTTTTCCTGTCCGAAGGTAAACGAGTGAAGCGCAAAAAACCCCGGATATTTCTTACAGCCATACTCCATTCTTTCATAGATCCAGATTATACAGGCCAGTGTATCATTAAATTGTAGGGTTTCCTGGGGCAGATGGAAAATATCATGCCATACACTTTCTATTGTGGCGCTGACCAATTCGGCTTTTGATCCGAAATAATTGTAAATGGATCCCACAGATACACCGCAGGCTGTAGCTACAGATCTGATATTCACTGCTGACCAGCCCTGCCGCTGGATTAACTCACAACTGTTTCTGAGAATTTCTTCTTTTGACGTTATTACAGTATTCATGGCATCACCTCAATATGAACAATGTTCATTATACAGGTCAACCCTATGATTGTCAACTACTTTTTTGGCCCGTCTGATCCAATCCTGCTGTATGAGGGGATTTGTGATTTTCCGTTTCTGCGCCATGAACAAATGAGGGCAGGAAAAGACAGGATTTTTGGAGTCGGATGTGATATGATGGAACTGTCCTTAAGGAAGAACCGGATCCGGAACCGGATGAATGTCAAAGGAGGAAGAATGGACTGGTTAATGGGTTTGCAGAAGGCAATTGATTACATGGAGGAGCATCTGTTTCAGAAGATCGGTGCGGAGGAAGTGGCAGATGCGCTGCATTTCTCTCCGTTCTATTTCCAAAAATGCTTTAAAATCGTGACCGGCTATACCATCGGGGAATACCTGAGAAACCGCAGACTATATCTGGCAGGGCTGGAAGTACTGGGGCGAAAAGTTTCCGGAACGGAAAGCCGGAATATGGACAAAGGCAGTGGGAATGGGGAAGGGAGAATCATTGATCTGGCTTACAAATACGGATACGACACGCCGGAGAGCTTTACCAGGGCGTTTACGCGCTTTCACGGCTTGTCCCCCATGCAGCTCCGGGCACAGCCCCATCAGATCAAAGTTTTTCTTCCGCTTGTAGCAGAGATTTCCGTAAAAGGAGGTAATAAAATGGAATTTACGATTGAAAAAAGAGAAGCTATGCGAATGATTGGGTTTGAGAAGATTATTTCTTTCGAGAACTCTTATCAGGAAATCCCCGGATTCTGGAAGGAATTCGGCGAGCGCTACTGCGGGCAGCCCCGGCAGGATGGGACGCCGGAAGAAGAAAGGATTCGGCAGACCATCGCAGAATGCGTCGTGGGAGAATTCGGCGTCTGTGTGGAAGATGAGACGGACAGGGATCATTTCCGGTATTACATCGCCGGAGCCTATCAGGGAGGCGAAGTGCCGGAAGGAATGAAGGTCTTCGAAATCCCTGCCAGCGAGTGGGCAAAATTCAAATGCACCGGTGCTATGCCGGACGCACTGCAGACAGTCAATACCAGAATTTTCAAGGAATGGCTTCCTGGAAATCCGGCGTTTGAGATCGCGTTCCACATGAATATAGAATGGTATTCCAATGGAGATACCTGCAGCGAGTCGTATGAAAGTGGGATCTGGATGCCTGTTAGACGTCTGTAGGCAAGAAAGGGGCAGATATTGGGGGAGTGTCGTTGCGGCAGTCCCCTTTTATATGCTCATGTACGGTAAAGAAGCAGTCAACCGAAAACAAGAAATAGACCGCCAGCACCACATTATTTCGGACTAAAGAACCAGAGACCCAAAGACAAGCATAATGGAATCCTACTCATTATCTAACTTATTTGGAAATATAAAAAAAGAGCTTGACTGTAAACCTTATTGATACCTTATATTTTAAGGGAAATAATAATTTTGCGGCAGGAGGACATGGCCTGGAGGTTTTAGTAAAAAGGCAAAATTTATGGGCAAAAAAGAAATTAAATAGATTCCCAGAATAAGGAGGTAGGCATTATGACAATAAAAGAAGTTGAGGAGCAGACAGGATTAACACGTTCCAACATTCGCTTTTATGAAAAAGAAAAGCTAATAGAACCATCACGAAATGATAAGAACGGATATAGAGATTATTCTGAAAAAGATGTTGAAAACATTAAAAAAATCGCTTTTTTGCGGACACTGGAAATTTCCATTGAAGATATCCGTAATGTCCTATCTGGTAAAGTGCCATTGGCAAAAATAATAGAAAAACAAACTTCAACAATCCAAACACAAATAGAGGGTTTAAATCAAGCAAAAACTATGTGTGAAAGAATGCTTGCATCAGGAAATATCAGTTTTGACGAATTACAGGTTGAGAAATATGTGGCAGATATAGATACTCATTGGAGCGATAATAAATCTGTCTTCAAACTGGATTCCGTCAGCTTCCTGTATATTTGGGGCAGCCTTATCACATGGGCAATTATTTCATCACTGTGTTTATTAATTGGAATATTATCATATACGAGCTTGCCCTCCCAGATTCCTGTTCAGTGGGACAGTGGAATAGCAACTTCGGTAGTAGATAAGAAATTTATTTATGTATATCCATTGGCTTGTATCTGTATCCGTATTTTGTTAAGACCGGTTATCTATGTGAGATTTTTAATAAACTATACCTACGGAGAACTTATAACAGAATATTTATCAAACTATTTATGTTTTATTGCGCTGTCAGTAGAGGTCTTTTCTATCATGTTTGTATATGGATTGATAAAAAGTGTAGTTGCGGTTTTGCTTGTAGATACAGCTGCGCTTATTGGTATATTGATTGCCGGCATCACTAAAGTAAGTTTTGTCGACAACCCTTAAGAAAAACCAATGCCACTTTCATTGTGGCAGGATATTTCATTCTGCTTTTCATATATACTGCTATGTATTAACCTATTTTTTAAACAGACCCTTTATTGTATCCACCGCGTCCGACACATTGTCCGCCGTCAACTTGGCCTTGACCCCCGCAATCACCTGCTCTATCACATCCTCCGGCAAATCCACTCCCAGCACACTCTCCAGTGCCTTTACCGGCTCTTTTTTAAACTGCTCCCGCAAGTTCTTATCCTTGGAAATGCTTTCCACCATTTTTGTAATCTGTTCTTTCAGATTCATGCCATGTACGCTCCCTTCATATTTTCAAGCAGCCGCAAAAACAACCCCTCAAAGAGACGGGGCTGTTTTGGTATCTACTGCCGTTATTCTTCTACGCCGTTGTCCTTCATCAATTTGATGATATCGCCAACCGTTGCAATGTCCTCCAGGTCCTCAGAGGGAATCTCAATGTCATACTCCTCCTCAAACGCCATCACTAACTCAAACAGATCCAATGAATCTGCTCCCAGGTCATCCTTGAAGGAAGTGCTCTCGGTAATCTCATCCACATCCAGATTCAACTGCTTTGCAATGATTTCTTTTACTTTTTCCAGCATACTCGTAACCTCTCCTTTTATCAGGGCCTCTCCTAATATAGAATACCCAATTTCATGGTAAATAACATGAAGCTAAGGAAAGTATAGGAGTTAATATGACGTTTGTCAAGCCCTTTTACCAGTTTTCATCCAGATACAGCTGTACACGGCTCTGAATATTGTGGGCCACCGATGAAGCGGTCCTGTTGCTGCTGAAAAACACCTCCGCCTCCTCCCGGATAATATCTTTTATGATATCCGTAACGCCTGCATTTGATTTGCAGCTGTCTATGAAGGCCAGATACTCCGGAAGATAGGATGTGCCGTCCGGCTTGGCGTCTACTTCTATGGAGCCGCCCTGGGAATTTCGCAGAAATACCACGGGTTTGGAGTCGGGTCTTACATAGTCGGGCGACTCCGATATCCTGCCAGAGAACACATCCCGCCGCACAGGTGTGTCCGCACTCTCCTGACAGGACCGGCTTACAATATAATTCAGGAACTCCGCCGCCAAATCCGCATGTTCCGTGGCAGCATTGACCGCGGTTCCGTCATAGCAGTTCAGGAAATTGCCGCTCTCGCCCTCGGTGGGATATCCCACCAGATGATAGTCCTCCCCCAGGTCAGCCAGATCTTGGCTGAACAACCAGAAACTTACGGAAGATTCAATATTTCTGTAGCACAGAATTTCTCCTTCCTTCAGCCTTTTCCTGGCCGCAGTCAATTCCACATCCATGGTATAGGAATTCTCTATGGAACTTTCTTTCTGAGCATACTTCTTGCATACTTCCAACAGACGACAGAATTCTTCCGAGTCAAAATAGGCCTTTCCTTCTTCCAGATCCAGCAGAGAGCAATGATCCAGGTCTGCCAGGAAGAACTGGCACAACAGATAATTTCCTGTCAATACATTATGAACCGGATCATTGAGAATGGATTGTACCGGCTGGCCGGCCTGTTCCAGTTCTTCCAGCAGGGACATGGCTTCCTCCCAAGTCCAGGTATCCTCCGGCCATAGCTTCTTGGAGACCAGCAGGGTGGAAGTATTGGCCATATGGGATACGCTGTAAAGTCCCCCATTTATCATGCCGTGTTCCAGCACTCCCGGGAAAAGCTGCTGCCTGGTTTCCTGATCCAATACCTGTGACAACTCCATCAGCAGGCCCTTCTCCTGCAGAACCCCAAGCTGCGCGGGAGGAGCCATCAGCAGATCCGGCCCCTTTCCCGCCACCAGATCTGCCTGAATTCTGGTCCAGTTGTCCTCCTGCTTGTCCCAGCTATCCGCCACCTGCAGGCTGATCTGGACGCCCGGATGCAGCCGGTTAAACTCGCTCACATACATATTATAATAATAATCCGTAAAACTTCCATAGCAGGCCAAAGTCAATTTCACCTGTTCCACATCTTCATTGGCAATCTGATACAGATAATCCCTGCTGCCGTCGTCATAGAAAAATAAGAGGTCTCCCCTGCTGTTCTGGAGAGCGGCACGGTACTCTTTGAAGGAAGCGCCTCCTCCGGGATACAGGTTTTCGCGTTTGCCCGTGGAAGCGTCCCAGCGCACCAGAATATTATTGGAATTCACATAATAAAGATCCCCATACGCGTTTATGACGCGCCCGCTCACATTCTGATATTCGCCCTGGAATAACTTTGTCTGTTGCTCCTCGCCGATGCTCCAGAACACATTGGCCAGATCTTTGTAGCTCACCGCCTCCCAGATACAATTCCCCTGGCTGTCATGATACAGGTTCACAATGGCCTCCTCCAGGCCCTGCAGGGGATCCAGCACCATGGCCAGCTTCCCCTCCGGGTCAATAATCCCGTACTGCCCGCTGTCGTCATTTCCCCTGACACAATAATATCCTCTGGCGTCCCACTTGGCAGTATCATTCCACAGATAACCATCCTCCCGGATCAACCTGGCCTCCTCCAGGGCAGGCATCAGATCACAGCTATCCTCCACATGCCCCTCCTGGTCAAACCATACTCCATAGTACCCGATCATCTGCGACTGGGCATCCTGCTCCTGTACAAAAACCACTGCTCTGCCGTCTGCCACATCCAGCGACGCGGCCCAATAGGAATTCTCCAGACCCAATTCCTCCAGATGCAGCTGCCGGGACTCCGCCTCCAGGGTATCCCCGTCGATATGGTTCAGGTAGTACAGAGACTCCCATTCTTCCGTATCCTCCAGATAATTGTCATAGCAGGCCAGGATATAATAATCCTTCCCCTCCACCGCCCGGTATTTGGCTGTACAGGTCAGGCCCTGAGGGTCCTTCAGGCCCTGGGGGGCCTGGAACAACTCTTCCCGATAATCGGTCAGGTTCCACAGGGCAGGGGCGGGCGTTGCCTTCTCCGCTTCCTGCCAGGTTTGGGTCAGCAGATCAAAAGGCTCCCTGCCCTCCAGCACGGATATCCGTTCGGAGCCGGAGGCCGATCCGTTATCCTCCGTCGCATCCGAAGGTTCATCGACTGCCGTTTCTTCGCTTATACTTACATCTTCCGGGTCGGCAGGACGGACAACTTCTTCTGTTTCCTCTCCGCCTGTGCCCAACTGGCCGCAGCCCGTCAGTGCTTCCACGCACAGCGCTGTCACTGCCGCAAACAGTTTCCATCTAATAAAGGTTTTTCTCATAGGTTCTGCCTCCTCTTCTCAGAAAAGATTTTCAGGCAGGACATTTTTCTCCCGCCTGAAATAAACATAGCATATCGAACCCGGCCCTACAATGGCCTTAAAGAATCCTTATACAGTCTTAAAGAAAACTTATACAGTCTTAAAAAAAACTTAAATATCTTTAATAAAATCCTATAAACTATTCATAGACCGGACAGTCCCTGCCCTCCCGAACGAACACCGGAATCAGGTCCAGAGGAGCGGGGACGGTAATGCTTCTGCCCCCTTCGTATATCTCCCCGGTGTTTGCGTCCGTCCACTTGCAGCCCTGGGGAAGATAAACCTCTCTTTCCCTCCGGCCTTCCTCCATGACGGGCGCCACCAGCAGATCCGGGCCGAACATATAGGCGTCCTCCACCTCCCATGCCTTTTTGTCCCGGGGAAAATCAAAGAACAGAGGACGCATCACCGGAGCCCCGGTTTCGCTGGCCTGCTTCATGCATTCCCGGATATAGGGACGCATCCGCTCTCGGATAAACAGGAACTTTTTCAGAATTTCATAGTTATCCTCTCCGAAACTCCATACCTCATTATCCTGTCCGCTGGTAAGCTGCCGCACACCGTCAATGAACTCCTGCTCCCTCTCATACCAGGGAGAACGCTCCCCGTGCATGCGAAACACCGGGCAGAAAGCCCCCCAGGCAAACCATCTAACCAGCAGTTCCTGAAAACAGGGATCCTGAATGTCGCCCCCGATAAAGCCGCCGATGTCCGAAGTCCACCAGGGGATTCCGGCTACGCCCATGCTGAGACCCGCCTGCAGCTGCTCCCGCATGGCCCGGAAGGAGGAATGAATATCCCCGGACCAGGTCAGTGCCCCGTACTTCTGGCTTCCCGCCCAGGCACAGCGCACCAGGCTCAGAATCTCCGTCTCCCCCGCCGCTTTCAGGCCGTCATAAAAACCCTTCACATAGCCCAGGGGATAAACATTGCTGCACTGCAGCGCGGGCCCCGCATAATACCTGTAATTGTCAAAATCATAAGGACCGTACTCCGGTTCCGCCTCGTCCAGCCAGAAGCAGCGAATTCCCTTGTCATAATAATTCTTCCTGCACTTTTCCCATACATACTGTTGGGCGCCGGGATGGGTGGCGTCATAAAATACGGTATTGCCCATCCAGGACATATGGTAAGCCATGCCCCGGTCCGGGGCCACCAGATATCCCTTTCCGCTCATCTCTCCAAAATTCTCACTGCGCTCATCAATGGTGGGCCATACGGACACCACCGGCTCGATGCCAAGTTCCCGCAGTTCCCTGACCATGGCCTCCGGGTCCGGCCAGTCCCTGGGTTCAAACTTGAATTCCCCCTGTCTGGTCCAGTGGAAAAAGTCCACCACGATGGCGTCCATGGGCAGGCCCCTGCGCTTATGCTCCCTGGCCACCGTCAGCAATTCTTCCTGGGTGCGGTAGCGCAGCTTACACTGCCAGTATCCCAGACCGTACTCCGGCATCATGGGGCTGTGGCCCGTCACATCCGCATACCGCTCCTCCAGTTCAAAAGGCGTATCCCCCGCCACAATATAGTAATCCAGCTTTTTGGTGCTTTTCGCGTGCCACTCCGTGCGATTAGCCGCAAAAGTGGCCGTACCGATGGCCGGATTGTTCCAGAAAAAGCCGTATCCCCTGCTGGAAATCAGAAAGGGGACGCTGGACTGGCTGTTGCGGTGGGCCAATTCCAGCGTAGCTCCCTTTTTGTCCAAATGTCTGTCCTGATACTGGCCCATGCCGAAGATTTTCTCATCGTCATAAGCCTCAAAGCGCAGGGTCAGTTCGTAATCCGTGCTGCCGGGAAGGGGCTTCAATTCTCTTGCGTCGATCCGCAGGGAAGTGCAGTACCGATTGATTCGGTTGCGGTTGCGCCAGTACTCCTCGGTCAGCAGTTCCCCCTTCTGATTATAATAACTGATCCATCCTTCGGGATTGATCACCGCTTTGATTTTGCCGTTTACCGCTGTGTATATCTTGCCGGATTGATGATACTGAGAGTATTCCTGGGTGGCATACCAGGGATCCGTGGTGTCTATCTCCTCCACGGAGACCTGCATCCGACAGTCCTCCACCGGCTCCGTCAGCGCCCAGTCCCGGGGATCCATCACTGCCTCTCCGGTCATGCGCACCCGGAAAGCGTCTTTGCCCCAGGGCTCCAGCCACAGAGTTTTTTTACCCTCGATGATTACGATTCTGTTCTGTTCCACACTTACCATCATATCCTCTCCTCCTCATTATAATTCGATATTATATACTCTCGCTGGCCCTTTACCCCATGGGCTGAGCCCTGCTTAATGTTCCCCATCTCCCACAGGTTCTCCGTAAAGCACCCCCCGGGAGCCGGTGGCCAGGAAAAATCTTCCGAACACTCTCTTATCGCCGTCAATGCTGTTGATCTCCCCATACATTTGCCTGTCATTGTTCAGCCGCTCATAAGTCTTTCCCTCATCCAAGGTCCGATAGAAGCCATACTGCCCGTCTATGCTGCCGCACAGATAAAGGGCCTTGGGGCCGGTCACATAGTCGCTGCCGGGACGCCCAAGCCCCAGGCCCATCCGCAGGCAGCTATCCCCCTGGGCGCTTAAGCGGATCAGTTCCAGACGATCCGTTTCCGCCCTGTAGATCATCTTCCACATCCCGGCCCGTCCCATGGCGATATAGAAAATGCCGCTGGCTCCCGCCGCTCCCCGGACCTCCGTACGGTTGGCGGTGTCAATCATGCCAAAGTCACAGGCCGGCATCTCCTCCAAAAGCTGTCCCTCCGCCGTCCGCACTTCATCAGGTCTCTTCTCCCTGAAAACCGCTCCTCCGTCCCGGCTCACATAGATCTGTCCTCCCTCGCCGAACCCGTAAAAGAGCATGGGATTGATCCGATCCGAGTACACCTTCATGCAGGTCCCGGAAAACTGTCCCCTCCGGCGCTGCTCCACCTGCCGCACTGATATGGGAGCGCCGTCTGGGCTCAGCACCTTCACCGGGGCAAAACTCTCCCCGCCGTCCTGACTGGAAATCACCAGATCCATGGGAAGCCAGATCTGGTCCGCAATGGACCAGACGATATTCTGCCCCTGGGGAGACATGGCCACCCAGCCCGGGTTCACATTGGGCCGCTCAATCTGCGCCATGGCGGCGTCAATCTTCTCCCCCTGTCCCCAGGGCATGGGAATCCGCTGAAACGTATGAAAGCCGTCCCGGGTGCGCACCAGTCCCCCCTTTGTCTTGCCCCGCCAGTTGCCCCGGGCCGTGATGATGGCCATGCTGCCGTCGATGTCCGACAAATCCGCGTTGATGCAGGTAATGTAGCGATTCCCCTCCGCATCGTCAAAGGAATTGCGGCAGGGCTTTGTCAGATCCCGGAAGGCGAAGCCCCCCAGATCCCCCACGATGTCCACCATCTGCACCTCACCGCAGACAGGCCCATACACATTCAGATGCACCGTCTCCTCGATGCCGTCACAGTGGTCGTGATACCGGGGATGGTCGCTCAGCAGGGCATCCGTGGTAAACACCCCTGTTCCTGAGTTAAACCACAGTTCGTTTGCGTCAAAGGGATTGATCTTCAAATCACTCTCCCAGTGCAGCAGACTGCGGCCGCCGTTGTACTCCGGCTTCATATAGGAGGTGTTGAAATAGATGTCCCCTGCTTCCAGCCCCCACAGGCTTACCCGCCAGCTATCCCCGTAATCCTCCGACACATAAAGGCATTCCGCGTCCAGTTTTTCCCTGCACAGGGTGACACAGGCTACCAGCCCCGGCCTGGCCTTACAAATGTCCACGCCTCCGAAGCCGTAATCCAGATAACCGACGGTCCGCTGCCCCCTGCCGTCCGGGGTGATATCCGTATAGCCGCTGATCCTGCCCTCCCCAAAGCTGTAGCGCAGCACCTTTCCCCCGATGGTATCCCCGGTATCGCAGCTATATCCCAGATCCACAAGATAATTCCACCGGCCGGTGGCGCACATGGTGACAAAAAGATATTTGCCGTCATAGGCATAGCGCTGGGCCACCAGCCCGTTCATCTTACTGTCCTCTATAATGGGGCTTTCCGGCTCCTCAAGCGGCTCAAAGCTCCCGCCGCCGTCATAGGAGACATACAGGCTGTGCCCCCGCCGTGTGTCATCAATCCGGCTGGTGTAACCCGCCGTCCCCGCCACCAGTGTCCGGCTGTCTTCTGATACCCACACAAAAGTCATGTATTCCTCCGGCACCGGGAGCTTCTCCCAGTTCTGTCCCCGGTCCCGGGTGCGCAGCAGGCCGTCTTTGGAACTGGCAAAATACAGGGTATCGCTGTCCCCGGGATCCACCACCAGGCGCTGTCCCGTGCCTCTGCCGCTGAGATTGCCATGCACCATGGCAGGAATCCGGGCATAGCGGAATGTCTGCCCATAATCCTCGGAGACGGACAGCTTACCCACTCCCCTGCCCCCCACGCCGCTGGCAATATACAGCCGCTCCGGGTAACGGTCGTCCAGAGCAATGGCGGCAGGAAAGCACTCGTCCAAATCCTCCATGGTCACATGGTCAATCAGGCTCTTCCATCTTTTTTGTTCCGTCTCATAACGATAAACG
Organism: Lachnospiraceae bacterium; assembly: GCA_011959105.1. Lineage (GTDB taxonomy): Bacteria > Bacillota > Clostridia > Lachnospirales > Lachnospiraceae > Acetatifactor. Next base: position 25,674 of record BLLU01000128.1, read on the forward strand.
CCCCCGATATCCGTTCTGGCGTACAATATGCCCGGCGTCTGCTGATGATACAACAGTCCCGTCACATAGCCGCCTCCCGGAATGGGAGCGTTGCGGTACTCATAACACAGTTTTTTTGTAACCTTCATATGGGAATCCTGCCTTTCCTGCCGCTTTTGTCAGAGCGGGCATCGCATTGTTTATCAGATCCATTTTCCCATAGAACCTATAAAAAAACCATGTATTTTATTGTTTTTTCTCATGAACCGGCCATGCTTCCGGTGCCTTATCAGCGGATCTCAAAATCTGAGTCCATATTGAAAAGCAGGGCAGAAAGGACCCCGCCCCCCATGGCATCATTTCCGTTTTTTTCTTTTATCTGGCAAATTACGCTGTAGATGGCGCTCATGCCGATATATTCCCGGTAAATGTCATTGGCGGCATCACCGAACGCCCCTTCTTCAAACAGGGAAAACAGTGCATTGTGCAGGGGCCAGTAATCCGCCAGCTGATTCTTGTAGCATGTGACCGCCTCCCTGCCGTAGGGCAGGATCTCCACCGTCTCCGCATATGTAATCTGGTCAAACGCGTTCTCCGCGCAGATCTCCGGCAGGAAAGAGTAGCATTCCGCCGCCAGAGTGGCGTCTCCCAGAGCCTGCGCAAGCCTCTCGGGCAGGGTTTCATACTGCTCCTGGTCCCCGCTGGCATGGAACATCAGCGCGGCGGTCCTCACCTTTTCCCGCAGAATCTCCCAGCCCTGACGCCCTGCGTAAGGATAGGGCAGCACTGTCTCCTCCTCCTGACGGATAAAGAAAAATGCCTTGTGGGACGCAAAATAACCGGCATCCCATTCCTTTGCCATATCCGCCACAATAGAACTGAGCGCCTCGCTCTTGACATCGTCGATCCGGCATTCCCCGGTAATATTTTCCCCTGACCTGGAGAGAAATACTTTTACAAAGCACAGCTTCTGATTGCCCAGCCTTTTCACCACTTCTTCCTTCAGCGCATCCCAGTACACCCGGGCATCCTCTGTCTGCGGCGAATTGCCCATGCCCACGATATTGCTGAGATAGGCCTTCCAGCGGTGGGGCTTACCGGCAAATTCCGTCTCCAGGCTTTCTCCAGTCTGACCGCTTTCCATCTGGACGATTCCGTCCATAAAGGAAAACAGGAAAGAACCGCAGGCCATCCCCAGTGCCTGTTTCGTGTCGCTTCCCATACCGGCACAGCACTCAAACAAGTCCTTTCCCCACTGGGGAGCGGAAACATGGAAATTGACCACTGCTCCCCGCTGGTCCACCTGCTCGATCCAAGGCTCGATGGTGATCTGCCAGTCCGGGCAATAGATCCGATTCCCCTCCACCCGGTCAGGCGTCTGCAGACAGCCATGCAGGCTGTCCAGCACATGCCTGAGCGCGGCGTCCGGATTGGTAAGGTCCGGATCGGGACTGTTATTCTGTTCATTGCTGTCCTTTTTTAACATATTCCATTTCATGTCACTTCCCCCTATGGCTGCAAAAAAATCTCTCAATTTTTTATATCGTCCACCGACTCCCGGAACTTTATGGAACAGTCTATGGTAATGGTCCGGGATCTGGCTTCGGGATGCTGGAACCTGCGCTTCATCAGCAGAATGGCCTGTTCCGCCATAAATCGCCTGTTCACATGCACCGTGGTTATGGGGGGATCAGAGATCTCGGAATAGAGCACATCGTCAAACCCCACCACACTCACATCCCCGGGTACCTTCAGCCCCGCATCCCGGAGTTGGCGGATCAGCAGATAGGCGGCGTGGTCATTGTTGCACACAAACGCCGTGGGCATCTCCTCCGGCAGTTCATACCGCTCCAATATGCCCTGCTGCCCCCGGTCGTCAATCCGGTACCGGGAATCCAGATTGATCCCCTCCTCCAGAAGAGCCTTATAATACCCCAGATAACGATCATTCACGCTGTTGGTATAGTTCAGATTACCCACAAAGGCAATTCTGCGGTGTCCCCTGTCGATCAGATGGGAGGTCAGATAATAACTGGCCTGGAAACTGCCGGACACCACCGAGTCCGCCTCCACGCCCCGGTACTGAAAGTCCAGACACAGCACGGGAAGCCCCGTCCCCTGCAGATACAGCACATATTTTTTGGAGAACTGCCCCAGAAGCATAACACCGTCATGGCCCTCCACGCCGGCATTGAACACATTTCCCCGCTCGTCTTCCCGGCTCACGTAAAACAGGGAAAACTTCATGCTGTTTTCCCACTCCAGTTCCTGCAGGCGCTTATACAATCCGTTATAGAATTTCTCGTTGGGCTCAAAATACACCTCGGAAAAAAGCACGGCGATTCGGTACTTTATACGCTTTTTGTACTCGTACCCCATCTCGTCCGCCTTCTTCAGGATCAGTTGTTTTGTCTCCTCAGAAATATCTCCACTGTTCTTGAAACATTTTGATACCGTCATTTTCGATATCCCCAGTTCTGTGGCAATATCCTGCATCGAAACCTTTTTCAAAGCAACCTCCTCCTAACTTTTCTTTCTATTCGCAGACCAGCAATCCTTTCAATTTTCCCCTCTCATCCCTCACTTCAAACAATGCGTCTTGGTCTGGAGCCTCCAGCGCTTCTTCTCCAAACTGCAGATATACTCCCACCCGCTCCTGTTCCCATATTCTCTGATAGTACAGCAGTCCGTCCTGCTGCCGGATCTCTCCATAGGTCCCCAGAGTCAGGGAAGGAAGCCTTTTTCGAATCTCCAGAAGCCTTCGGTATACGGAATGCAGAGAATTTTCTTCCTGCGCTTCCGCTCTCTGCCAGTCCACCATACCCCGGGAATAATCCCTTGCCCGCTCCCGGGCATACAGAAACGCCGCCTCCTCATCCGCTCCCTCTCTCCGCTTTTTCTCATAGCCATAACGGCCCTGGACATCTTTCAGATCCTCCGGCCTCTCCACGGGCACGTCCTCTAAGGGGATCTCCTCTCCCTGGTACAGGAAGGGGATGCCTCTGGCCGTCAGCAGGAACATGGCCAGCAGCTTTGCCTTCCCTGTGTCCAAACCGCACAGACGATTGAAATGCCGTCTCATATCATGGGAACTGAAAAAGAGGGTAGGATACACGCCTTCTGCCTCCATTTTCCTCATCTGATCCGCCATATAGGCGATATCCAGCTTCTCCATGCTGCCCAGGTTGAACTGAAAGGCCGAATCCAGCAGCCCCGGCCCCACATAGGATTTGATCAGATAAAGATCCTCCTCCCCGATCTCCCCAAGCAGATATTTGTGGGGATAGGCATGTACCGCCTCCGAAATCTTTCCCACCGCCTCATAGATTCCCTTTTGATTCTTGTCGTATACATGACGCGTCCCGCCGTTTTCCACAGGATTGTCCATTTTTAATGCGGCGCGGTCCGTCTTGAGGAAATTGATCACATCCAGCCGGAAGCCGTCCACTCCCCGGTCCAGCCAGAATCGCAGAATATCCCTGCATTCCCGCCACACCTGCCCGGAGGACCAGTTCAGACATACCTGTTCCCGGGAAAAGGCATGATAGTAATACAGGCCGGCGGATTCATCATAGGTCCAGGCGCTTCCGTCAAAAAAAGATTCCCAGTTGTTCGGAATCTCCTTTTCCCACAGATAGTAGTCCCTGTACGGGCTCCGGGCACTGCTCCTGCTCTCCCTAAACCATGGGTGGAGATGGGAAGTATGGTTCAGCACCATGTCGATGATCACCCGAATCCCCGCCTCATGGGCCCTGTGCAGAAGCATGTCAAAATCTTCCAGCGTTCCGTAATCCGGGTCCACGTCCCGGTAGTCGCTGATATCATACCCGTTGTCCGCCTTGGGGGAGGGATAAAAGGGAGTCAGCCATATCCCGCTTATCCCCAGCTGCCGCAGATAAGGTATTTTGGAAATGACTCCCTTCAGATCCCCTATTCCATCCCCGTTGCCATCGCAGAAAGAAGGTACATATATCTCATAAAACACTGTTTTCTCATACCATCTTGTTCTTTCCATACTATTATACACCCAAAAACGGATTTGGCACAACTACATATTGAATTTCACAGTCTGAGACGCCCACATATAATACCGCCTCGTCCCCCCGGCATATAATTCCGCCGCTGAACAGCACGTCTTCCAGATCCGGTCGTTTGCTGGGCCCCGGCAGAAGTTCTTTTCGCTCCGCCAGAATCCGGGGCATGGTGTATGTTCCGGCGACGGGGTCATACACAAACGCCATGGGGAAGTAATGCCGCACTTCGTCCGGCCTGAAGCACGCAATATGCCCCAGCACGCCCAGTCTGCCGTCGGGAAGAAGATGTACTTCGTTCACACCTCCCCATTCCTCCTGGCCAAACAGATCCAGCAGCGGCGCATCCTCCATGGCCGCGGCGGTCACGCCTCCGAAATCCTCCGCTATGGTAAAACCGATTTTCCCCCGGCCCCCCTTTTCTCCCTGGGGCCTGGTAAAAATACCCACGCGGCCGTCCGCCAGTTCCACCAGGCGCACATCTTTCATGCCCTCCGGTCCCTCCGCCAAACGCTCCATATGGGCAGGGTCTGTTCCATAATAAAACACCGTGCGCCAGCATAAGCGTCCCGGCTGCTCCGGGTGGGGAAACACCTCCGTCCCCCCCAGGACATAGCGCCCCAGCACCCTGGTGATGCAGGGATCCTGCAAATCATAGCGATCCCAGCCCTCCGCTGCATGGTACACATCCTTTTCCCTTTCCTCAAAGAACACAGCCTGGGATACTTCGCTGTCCCGCTTCTCTACCCGGGCGCAAATCATGGTTTTGCCCTGATAAGAAAAAGGCGCAGTGGGATTGTATACATCATAGCCTTCTACCCCCTGAAAGACCGGGCGCACTGCTGCCGCTGCCCCTCTCTCCTTTCTGTGTTCCTCCAACATTTCCCAAATAGTCCTCATAGCATCCTCTTTTCTGGGTTTTACACCCATTCCATCGAATTAAATATCTCCTCCAGAGACAGTTCCGCCCGGGCGATCTTGTCGTCCGCCGCGCCGTAGTAGACCGTCAGCCCAGCCCCCTCGGCCACGCATCCGCAGGCGAATACCACCCCTCCAAAGAAACCCTCCTGTTCATATGCCTCCCGGGGTTCCAGTATGGGCCTGGAGGATTGGGCCAGGATTTTCCAGGGTTCCTCCAAATCCGTCAGCATGGCTCCCAGGCAATACCGATTATGGGCGTCCGCCCCATGATAGATATGCAGCCATCCCCTGTCCGTGTAAAGGGGCGGCACGCCGCTGCCGATCCTTCCGTTTTCCCAGCCTTCCTCATGCACACCGCATACATGCCTGTGCCCGCCCCAATGTACCAGATCGGGGGAGGAGGCCATCCAGATATCCGGGGTGCCGATCTCATAGGGCACGGGCCTGTGACAGGCATAGTACAGCCCGCCTATTTTCCTGGGGAAGAGAACCACATCCTTATTTTCGGGAGGAAATATGGCTCCCAGCCTCTCGAACTCCTTAAAGTCCCGGGTAAGCAGCAGCCCCGGCATGGCCCCCAGTTCCGACACCGCCGTATAGGTAATGCAGAATCTGCCCTCTTCCTCCATATAGGTGATACGGGGATCTTCCATCCCCCATCTCTCATATCGCCCGGAAAACGGCAGAGCCGGCTGCTCTTCCACCCGGAAATGAATGCCATCCCTGCTGCGGGCCAGGCGAAGATGAGAGAGAGAGGTCAGATACTTGATCTTTTTGATACCGCTGGCATTTTTCCGGAAAATCATCCGGGAATCGCTCATGTCATATTTATGCCCCACCTCCTCCCGGTCCAGCTTCACCACTTCCAGCCTTTCCGTCTTCTCGTTATAGACGGGTATGCACACATATCCGTCCTCCTGCTCCCTGCAGGATTCCGCCACCCGGCACAGCAGGATATATTCATCTCCCAGCTTTGCCGCGCCGCAGTTGAATACGCCGTCCACTTTGAGGAAGTCCCTGGACGGTTTTACATCCGCCGGGGTGATAATGGGTCTTTTCGGTTCTCTGATCATGTCTGTCCCCTTTACTGTTTTTACTGTTCAAAGTTCAGGCGAATGCCCGCCGCGTCCGATTTGCCATCGGACATCCGCACCGTGACGTTCACATTTTTGCTGCCGGTACCATACTCTCCGGTTTGGAATATCACGTCCTCCCCCGGCCCGTACAAAGTCTCCTTCCCGTCGATCTGCAACACCACTTCCGAGACGGTGGTTTCGGGATCGGTGGCGGTCACCAGGATCTCCAGTTTCACCCGGCCGCTTACCTTATCGTTGTTTTCAAGTCCGCCGATCTCCACGGTCACCGTGTCCGAGGCAATCCAGACGCCATTGGCCGTATATTGGCCGTTTTCATGGACAATCCGGGTTCCGGCCGGCACTTCCACCAACACCGCCGCCTGTCCCGGCCCCAGAGTCAGCACCGCGCTTCCTTCCGCGCCTTCCGCCACAATTTGTTTTTCCACACTGTCAAACAAATCCCAGCGTCCCTCCGGCAGCGTAAAAGTCACTTTTTTCTCCCGGTCATGAGGATTGTACAGTAGGCTGGTGGCACAGCCCGAGGCCATGCCCGGTGTACCGTCACACCGAATCCGCAATATGGCATCCACATCCGTGGCCTCCGCCACGGCGGCAAACATCCCCGTGTGTCCGCCGCTGTAAAGGGACAGATCCGTGTCGGCCCAGCCGTAAACGGTGGGATCTCCCCCCACCCAGGGCGTCTGGGAATTGCTGCTCTTACGTATCCCCTCAAAGGGCACAGCCTTGCCGGCGATGCCGATGAACTCCATGGCCGCCTCATGACCTGTGGAAGACTGCTTCTCCGGGGCCGTCTCCCCAGGGAAAAAATACCGGCTGGCAGACGCCGCGTTCAGGTACCAAACGCCCAGGGCTCTGGCATACCGGGGATCATACTTGGCCAGATCCGCCAAAGCATATCCGCCCGCAAAGGTATTCATGGAGAAGGCATATCCGCCGCCGTCCGAGGTACTTCCGATCAGCCCGTTCACGGTATAGTCTCCCCATTGCCCGGTGATGGAGCCCCAGCCGCCCCGGGGAATGGAACTTCCGTTAAGCGAATCGGCCAACAGCTTATCCACATCATAGGCCTTCCCCTGCTGCGCATTGAGACGGGCCGCCAGGGAGGGCGCAAAATACAGCAGCACTTCGTAGAGAGGACTTCCCTCATACGCTGTCAGATAATCCAGGCAGCCGGCCACGGCCTCCCCGTACTCCTGCCTGCCCGTCATGTCATAGCCCATCTGCATCAGCACCGCAATGCCCGCCGCGCAGTCCGGCTCCTTCCATATACCATTTGCATAGGGCTGCATGGCGGAAAAGTCAAATCCGGTATAATCAAAGCTGCCCGACTCCTTCATGACCAGATAAGCCTGATACCAGCTTTCCATGGTGGTCAGAGCGTCCTCCCGAATCTGCGTTTCCTCCGGATATAGAGCAGATACCTGCCCAAACAGGATGGCGGGGTAGAGCATATACCACATGGAGGCCCCCTGAGAACTGCCGCCGGGATTGTTCAGTACCACAGCTTCCTCCTGTGAAAAATAGGCATGCAGCTGGGATACATAATTGATCCCGTTCTGGCTGCTCTTGTCCACTCCCAGAAGTGTGGCGCTGAGTACGGAAGCCACCGTGGCCACCGCTTCCTGGCTGCCGTTACTGCCAGTTCGGCCGTCTCCCACATAGGCCGCAAAACCAAAAGTATCATGGGCCGCGTCCTGCCAGAGAAGCGGGAAATACGCCCCTTCCGGCTGTTCCCCATACAGCAGCGCGTCATAGGCCAAAGCTGCGGACCTGTAGTCAAACCACTTGTAATCTCCGGGTATTTCACTGCCATACCGGGCAATGCGGGGTATTTCCTTCTGTCCGTTCATATCCCTTTCCCCTTCCTGGGCACCCTGCCCGCAGGATGTCATTACTATCATTATAATCACCAATATAAATGCCGTAAGCCTTTTCATGCCGCCCTCGCCTTCGTTTTCCAGCCTTTAACAACACAGGGTGGAAGTCCCCCCTCCACCCTGCGTTACGATTCCGATTATTTCGTGTTCAGCACCAGGATCTCCGACACGGACACGGTACCTTCCGGACCGCCCGCAGGATAGATCCACAGTTTGATCTTGCACTGTTCTCCATAGATGCCCACAAAATCTTCACCCAGAGCCTCCTTCAGATCCACGCCCGCGTATTTGTTCCATTTCAGATTGTTGTCGTTGATCACATACAGGCCCCATTCATGGTCTGTCATGGGATTCTCGGGAACCACCTTCATACCCCAGTTGTAGCCGTCGGGATTCTCAAAAATCTTAGCCAGAATCACAGGCTCTTTGGACAGATCAATCTCAAAATATCCTGACTCCACGCCGCCCCAGCCATCGGCCGCAGCCTGGATGGTCACATAGCCGTCCGCATCGTTGGTTGCCGCGATGCTTCCCGCGCCGCTTCCCTCAGAAGGGGTCTGCATGCTGCCCCAGGAGGCGATATCCTTGTAGGTAAATTCCTGAACCGGAGTCCATCCGCCCTTAGCGCTGGTGCCGCCGTCATTACCACATGCGGTCAGGCATCCTGCCAACATCACCGCCGCTACTCCAAGTGCCAATAATTTCTTTTTCATACCAATTCCCTCCATTTAAAAATGTTTGTAAAGTAGTTTCTATTGCTTATCCCTTGATGCCGCCCATCTTTACGCCCTCCATAAAATACTTCTGAGCGTAAAGCAAAAGGGCAATTACAGGGATCAAAGCCATAAATGACGCCGCCATCAGCGGCCCCCAAAGGGTTTCCCCGGTCATGGAACTGAAGGAGGCCAGGGCAAGCTGTATGGTATATTTCTCCTGGGAGTCAATATAGATCAACTGTCCCAGCAGGTCGTTCCAGGTGCCCATGAAGGACCACAGACAGATGGTGACCAGTGCAGGCTTGGCCAGAGGCAGGAACACCGTGCGGAAGACCGTCATATTCCTTGCCCCGTCGATCCAGGCCGCCTCCTCATAATCTTTCGGAACCGTTTCAAAATACATCCGCAGAAAGAATATGAAGGATGCCGAACCGCAGAACGCCGGCAGGACCAGGGGCACATAGCTGTCCGAAAATCCCAGCCCGGACCACACCATAAAGGTGGGGATCATAGTCACCTCATAGGGAAGCATCATGGTGGCCAGCATTATCATAAACATGGTATTGCGCCCCTTGAATTCAAACCGGGCAAAGCCGAAAGCCACCAGGGCCGACACCAATACCTCTCCCAGTATCTTAGGCAAAGCGATGATCAGCGTGTTCAGCATACACTTGAAAATCGGTACCACTTCCAGCGCTTTCGCATAGTTCTGCAGCGTAATCCTGGAGGGCAGCCATCTGATGGGCACGGTGAAAATCTCGTTTTCCGCCTTGAAACTGGTGCTGATCATCCAGGCAAAGGGCAGCAGCATGATCACCGCCCCCAGGCATACCACCACATACCACAACACAAGCCTTGCCTGTCCCATATGCTTTCCGGGTTTTTTTACTTTTATCGCGCTCATATCCAAATATCCCTCATTCCCGCATACCTGGAGTATGGCTGAAGCCACGCTCCGGCTGTATCTGTGTGATTGTGTTAATCAGTATCTACTCGCTGTATACCCAATATTTTTTAGTCCAGTTGACTATAAATGTGAGAAGCAGGATGATCACAAACAAAACCCATGCCAATGCCGTGGCGTACCCCATCCTGTAATGCCCGAAGGCTTCCTCATACAGATAGACCATGTAGAAATTGCCTTCCTTGCCTGCGCCTCCCAGCACATAAGCATCGGTGAACTTACGGAAAGCGCCGATGATCCCCAGCACCAGATTGTAGAAAATAATGGGCGTCATCAGGGGTACGGTGATAAAACGCACTTTCTGCAGGGTGTTGGCCCCGTCTATCATGGCCGCCCCATACAAGTCTTCCGGTATATCCTTCAGCGCCGCCAGGTAGGTCAGAAGACTTCCTCCCGCCCCCCATACCGCCATGATCAGATAGGACGGCAGCACCCAGTCCGGGTCATACAGCCAGTCCGGTCCCTGTATATGGAAAAATGCCAGAATACCGTTCAGCAGTCCATAACTGGGATCCAGAATCCATTTGAACACGATGGCCACCGCCACGCCGGAAACTATGGCGGGCATATAATAGATGACCCGGAAAACGCCTGTGCCCTTATGATTCTTGGAGACCAGCACCGCAATCGTAAGGGATGTGGCGATGATCAGGGGAACAGCAATCACTGCATAGCGCACCGTCACCCACAGACTCTTGACAAATTCCTCCGCTTTGAACAGAGTGATATAGTTCTCCAGTCCCACAAATTTGGCATTCCCCACGATATCCCAGTCGGTCATACTGATATATACCGCTGCCACCATGGGCAGCGCCGTAAACAGGCACAGCCCGATCAGCCACGGCAGTACAAAATAGAATCCCGCCCTCTGCCTTTTCTGTCTCATAAACACTCCAATCCGCGCGGCTTACCCGCACTGCCTCTGTCCGTCCCCGCCGGGGCCGCATGTTCCCGTCCGGGCGCGCTCCATGATTTGGGGCTGCGCCCGCGTTGCTGCGTATGCCCCTACTGCCGCTTGCTCACCAGGCCTTCGGAATACTGCTGTATCTCGTTCATCTTGGCCTTATAATCAAAGTTCGCATCGTTGAGCAGGGATACATACAGGTTGTACCATAACTTGTCATTGATATCCGACCACTCGGGGATATAATTGGCCGAGCGGGCATATTCCATGGTGTAGCCGATGGTTTCCATGGCCGCCGCCTTCTGAGGAGCGATCTCCAGCACATTTTCCAGAGAGTCTTTCACCGGGGGCGCGATCTTCCACTCAAAGAACGCCTGTGTCACCGCCTCCAAAGCCTTGTAAGCCAGTTCATTGCCCTCCAGGGACTTGGCCATTACCGTAGAAGCCGTCCAGTCAAAACTCCAGGCCCCGCCGTCATCACACATGGGCATGGGCGCATAGCCGATCTGGAACTGTTCGTCCTCACCCATGGCGGCAATCTTGTTCTCAAAATTATCCTGCATACCGCCGAAATACATGGCTACCCGCTGCTTCTCAAACCACACATTGTTGTCGCCCAGGCTGGCCACCTCCGCATATCTGGGACTGAGATTCTCCGCCACAATGGTCTGCAGATAGCCCATTCCCTTCTGTGCCTCCGGGTTGCTCAGCAGAATGGTCTGCCCGTCCTCGGCGATGATGTCCCCGCCTCCGGCCCAGATAAAAGTCTCTATATTGGGCCAGCCGTCCACCACGGTGCCATAGACGGTATTGCCCCTGTACTCCTGTCCGCTGAACTTCCGGCATACATCCAGAAATTCCTCCCAGGTCCAGTCATCCTGCGGCCCGGGACAGGCGATACCCAGTTCGTCAAACATGTCCTTATTGTAATAAACAATCAAAGGATTGGCGATCCAGGGCAGTCCCCAATAGGAACCGTCATACATGGAGGAGGCAACCACTCCCTCGTAGTACATATCCGGCGTCAGGTTCTCACTGCCCTGAAATTGTTCCGTGATATTGGCCAGCGCTCCCATCTGAGCATATTTGGAAATCAGTTCTTGGGTCATCCAGAAGAAATCCGGGCAATTCTTGGCCGCAATCTTCGTGGAAATCTTTACATAATAGTCCGAGGGGATGCTGAGAACCTCGATTTTATACTCTCCGCCCGCCGCCTCATTCACTTTGTTGATGATGGCCTGAAACTCCTCCAGTTCCGTGCCGGCCGCCCATGTGGCAAAAGTGAATGTGTTCTTCTCCTTCTCCTCCTTGCCGCAGCCGGATAAAAGACCTGTCAGCATCGCCAGAGCCAGTCCCAGGCTGAGCACCTTCCTGATTGATACCTTCTTTTTCACTTTGCGCCTCCCTGCCTTTCTATGCATTTTGTAACTTTACATTTTGTAAGTCTATATTACCATATCCAGGATATAAGTCAAGTGACTTCTTTTCATTTTGTACATATATACAAGTTTTAAACTCTGTTTTGTAGCAAAACTCACAGTTCTTTAGTGGGTTTGTAACTGTACAATATCCTCTTGTGCTATCCATTCCCGCCTGTGATTCCTCTTTAGTCTCTCCAATATGAAGAATCCTATGTATTCGGATTTTTTAATGAAAATTTTGAACTGAAAAAAGGCGGAAACAGCCTCTCCTATCAAAAGGCCATTTCCGCCGCTTTATTCCATTTTACTTAGATCTGCCGTTTAACGCCTCTTATAATGTCTTGCTGGTGAAAAGACTCTTCACATGGGCCACTTCCTCTTCGGTGGCCTTGCTGGCGGGCACATAGTAAGACTTCTCACGGGCAATGCCGTACAGCTCTTCCTGGCACTGCTCGCAGGCATTGCGAAACTGCTTCAAAGTCTGCTTAAGTTCCTTATTCTCCGTCTGGGGAATCATCTCGGCATAGCGCACCAGTTCCCCGTTGATACCGGTCAGGGTATCCGCTACCATGGTTTTTTCCTGCATCTGCATCGTCTGCTCCTCCTATCTTAGATCCGCTTATTTTCCGCCGGTTCTACCCTAAAAACTTCATCAACTGCTGTTTGTTCTGCATGGCAGACTGGGCACCTTTCTCAAAAAACTGTTTGATCTGGGGATCCTGGGCGCCCTCCGCGTACTCCTTCATCTTGCAGTGGGTGGTGTCATAACCGCCGATCAGGTGTCTGAGATTCTGCAATTCAAGTTCTGAAATGTTGGACATGTCTCTACCTCCTTATGAAAGTCCCGCAGTTGTCCGAACAACCGCTTTTTGAATTCCAGAGATAGTATGTGTCCACAGAGGATTTCCTATGCATTTGCACAATATGTTATTTTATGTCAAATTTAAGATTTACTTCTCATTACATTTGATGACGTACCACGCCGTACTCATCGTCAGGCCGGTAATAAGGACAGGCTCCCTGGGAACCCGTGAGAAAACGGTACATCTCGTCCTCGTCCAGATTTACCAGACAGTAATAGTATTCCTCATCCTCGTCAAAAACATAATTGACACAAGTGTCACAATTCGACGCCATATGTTCTCCTTCCTTAAGCTGCCCGCATATCCTGTATTACTGCGTTTTTCTGAAAACCGTTCCAGAGCATATATCATTCCACATGAAGATGCCGATAGATATCTCTCTTGCTCAACCCCCGGTCCCTGGCTACCTGTTTCATGGCCGCTTTCTCGTCCAATCCCTGCATACGATAGTATTCCATATGCTCCTCTATGGATTTGTCCTCCCAGGCCGCGATATCTTCCTGCTTTTTCTGCGCCAGACTTTTCCCCTCGATAACCAGTACGTATTCTCCCCTGGGCTCCTCCTCCCGATAGTAGGCCAAAGCCCCCTCCAAGGTGGTGGGCATCACCGTCTCAAAGCGTTTGGTCAGTTCCCTGCACAGGGTAATCCGACGCTGTCCCAGAACTCGGTACAGTTCCTCCAGTGTTCTTACCAGATGGTGGGGCGCCTCGTAAAGTATTATGGTGCGGCTCTCCTGGGACAGCTCCTGCAGAACCGCCGCTTTATCCCTTTTCTCCGCAGGCAGGAATCCTTCAAAGCAAAAGCGCCTGGTAGACAGCCCTGAAAGCGTCAGGGCGGTGATACAGGCTGCCGGACCGGGCAGACTGGTGACGGGTATGCCCTGTTCCAGACACATGCGCACCAGCACTTCCCCCGGATCGGAGATGGCGGGAGTCCCCGCGTCCGTGATCAGCGCCACATTCTGCCCCGCCAGCAGTCTTTCCGTCAGCAGCTGTGCCTTCTCCACCTTGTTATATTCATGATAGCTGGTCATGGGGGTATGGATGTCAAAATGATTCAATAATTTAATGCTGTTGCGGGTGTCCTCCGCCGCAATCACATCCACCATATTCAAAGTTTCCACCACCCTGGGGGTCATATCCCCCAAATTCCCGATGGGGGTGGCGCACAGATACAATGTACCGGCCATATCCTGTCCTCCCTGCTTTTCTCACGTCTCCCGGCCCCCATGTCCCTCCCTGAAGAAGCACCAGAGGAACGGTGTCCGCTTATTATGTCAAAATCCATACTGTTGACAAATCTCCTGGCTGTACTTGCCCTGCTCCTGAAAAATGATCAGGGGTTTCTCCACTGTCATACGGGGTTTGCCGCCTCTCACTGCCTCCACCAGAACCATGTTGGGTTCTCTGTCCACATAAGGATGTACCAGGCGCATTCTCTTGGGTTCCAGTCTGTACTCCACCAGCAGGGAAATAATTTCCGCCAGCCGAAAGGGCCTGTGTACCAGATAAAAATGCCCGCCCGGCTTCAGCAGCCTGGCGGTCTGGCCCACCACATCCTCCAGAGTGCAGAGAATCTCGTGCCGGGCAATCGCCTTGGGGGCCTCCGGGTTGGCCAGCCCGTGATTACCGATCATATAAGGGGGATTACAGGTGACCACGTCAAAAGAAGCAGACGAAAAGTAATGGCCTGCTTCCCTGATATCCCCTGTTACAATGTCTATTTTCTCTTCCAATCCGTTGAGCAGCACGCTGCGCCGGGCCATATCCGCGCTTTCCTCCTGGATCTCCAGGCCGGTGAGATGAGCCGCCCCGGTCCTGGCCTCCATGAGTATGGGGATAATCCCCGTGCCGGTGCACAGGTCCAGCACCCGTTCCCCCTCTCTGGCCCCTGCAAAGCCGGAGAGCAGCACCGCATCCATGCCAAAGCAGAATTTGTCCGGATGCTGGATGATCCGATATCCGTTGCGCTGCAAATCGTCAAGGCGCTCCCCATCCTTCAGCATACCGGCTTCCGGATTTCCCGGTTCAATCATTCTGTTCCCACTCATGATCACTGCGCTCCCTGCGCGGGCGATTACCCGGGGTGCCCTGACGGTGGCTGTGGGAATCGCCTCTCCGGCGGTTCTCTCCCCGCTCCTGGCGTTCTCCTCTGCCCTGGCGTTCAGGCCTGTTCTCCTGATATTCACGACGATCCGATCCTCGGTCCCGCCGGGCATTTCCCTCGCCCCGCTCATATCTGCCGCGGCGGCTCTGGCCTCCCTCCCGGCTGTACCGCTCGCTTCGGTCCTGGCTTCCCTCCCGGCTGTAGCGCTCACTCCGGTCCTGGCCTCCCTCCCGGCTGTAGCGCTCGCTCCGGTCCTGGTTTCCTTCCCGGCTGTACCGCTCGCTCCGGTCCTGGCTTCCTTCCCGGCTGTACCGCTCGCTTCGGTCCTGGCCTCCTTCCCGGCTGTAGCGCTCGCTCCGATCCTGGTTTCCCTCCCGGCTGTACCGCTGCCGTTCCCCGCTTTCCTGCTGCCGCTGGCCATGCTCCTGACGTCTATCCCTGCCTGCCCGTTCTCTTCCCGTCCTGACGGGCCGTTCCTGCCGCTCGCGTTTCTCGGCTCCCGCTTCTCCGAATCTGTCGCTCCGCTCCTGCTTTCCGTCCCGGGAATCCGATTGCTCCTCCCGGCTCTCCAGCTGATCCTCCTGCTCCATGCGTTCCAGTTCCTGCAATTCCTCCTTGGACAGTTCCATCTGTTCCTTCTTGCTGTGGCGGCGTCTAAAACGCAGTTCTTCCACCGGATATTCCAGGATTTCCTTCTCATCCTCCTTATCCACCACCACTTTTACCAGTTGGCGCAGCACATTTACACTCTGCACCTGCCCCTTGAGTCCGTCCTCGGTGGTCACAAAGTCACCGATGCCGGGAAGTCTGCGGTTCAATTCCTCATAGGTGTCTTCTTCATGCTTCAGACAGCACATCAGCCTGCCGCACACGCCGGAAATTTTGGTGGGATTCAGAGACAGATTCTGCTCCTTGGCCATTTTAATGGACACGGGTATGAAATCCGACAGATGGGTATGGCAGCACAGAGGTCTGCCGCAGATTCCGATTCCCCCCAGAATCTTGGTTTCGTCTCGAACGCCGATCTGCCGAAGTTCTATACGGGTCTTGAACACGCCTGCCAGATCCTTGACCAGTTCGCGGAAATCAATGCGTCCGTCTGCGGTAAAGTAAAACAACACCTTATTATTGTCAAAGGTGTACTCCGCATCAATCAGTTTCATCTCCAGCCCATGCTTCTGAATCTTTTCCAGGCATATCTTATAGGCCTCTTTCTCCTTCCGCTTGTTGTCCGCCTCCTGCTGCCTGTCCCGTTCATTGGCCAATCGAAGCACCGGCTTTAAGGGCTGGACCACTTTGTCGTCCGTCACTTCTCTGGCATCGCTCACCGCCGTCCCAAATTCTATGCCTCTGGCAGTCTCCACGATTACATTGTCTCCCCGCTTTATTTCAAATTGCAGCGGATCAAAAAAATAAATTTTGCCTGCGGTGCGGAACCTGATACCTACTACTTTTGTCATCTATATACCTCACTTTTAAACATTATAAAAAATAGCAAAACGCCTTCGTTTTCATAGTATGTTTCACAAATATTTTAAACATTCTAACACAATTCAATATGTAAAGGAAGAGGAAAATTCTTACCCGTTTTCCTTCATTTCCAGAAAAAGCAGTTCCATTGCCAGATCAAAATTCACATTGGCATCCAGGCGTCTCTTGGCCTTGTCCAGCGAGCGGATCACATTTTCGATGCCCTCGTAACTGCTGCGCCCCGCCACCTTCCGGATGGTCTGGATCTCCTCCCGGAACACCAGATGGTTCACATCGGCTGTGGCCTTGAACAGCAGCACGTCCCGATACCAGATAGCCAGGATATCCAGATAATCGTTGACCTCCAGTTTATACTCCCCTGCTTTTTTCACAGCCGTGACAATCTCCGGGATCTCCATTTCCTGCAAATATTTCAGCAGTGCCAGTGCTTCGCTCTTCACGTTCTCGAACTCCTCACTGGATGCCAGTGCCTTGGCCTTCCCCACATTGCCCCTGGCAAAAGCCACGCACACATCTGCTTTGTAATCCGGCACCTGCATTTCTTCCATCAGATACTTTTTCACCAAAGCATCTCTCACGGGCTTCATGTTCAGCAGTACACAGCGGCTAAGGATGGTGGGCAGCAAAGTGTTGACATTGGATACCAACAGCAGAATCACCGCGTACTCCGGCGGCTCCTCCAAAGTTTTCAGGATGGCGTTCTGCGCCTGGGGCGTCATTTTTTCCGCCTCATTGATGATATAAACCTTATAGCGGCTGCTGTAGGGCTTTATGGCAACATCATTGTTCACCTGCGTGCGAATATCGTCAACGCTGATGGTGTTGGGCTTCTCATGGCTCACATAGATGATATCCGGCTGGTTCCCGGACAAGGCCTGCCTGCAGGAATGACATTGGCCGCAAGGCTCTATGTCCCCCTGTTCACACTGCAGCGCCGTCGCAAATATCCGGGCAATAAATTCTTTGCCGGAGGACTTTTCCCCGTTGATAATATAAGCATGGGATACCTTCTGTGTCTCCAACGCTCCCTGCAGATGCGCCTTGAGCTGCTCCTGCCCTACGATATCTTGAAATCCTGCCATTTTGCCCCCTATCCGGGCGCTGCGTCCTCCCTGCCGGCACGCCGCACCGACGGTACAAAAGCAACTCCCTGCTCATTTGTCACATGAAAATATCCAGCAGCAATCCTCTGATCTCACCGATCTTGGAGAGGATTGCCAGATTATCCTTCTCGTCCTTCATCAGTTCCTGGGCCAGGTCATCCAGATTCTGATCCACCAGCCGCACGATACCATAGACCCGGTGTCTCCCCTTCCGGTCCAGAAAATTCTCTCTGGAGAAAGAATGGGACCGGCTGATGATTTCGTTCATAAACTCCTTGACCAACCCCCGGTAATGCTTCATGTCCCGAAGGTCCTTGCGTTTCGCCAGCTTCTCTCCCTCCATGGTAATCTGTTCCATCAGGCCGCTGAGCCGCTCCTGCAGTTCGGCCTCCTCTATATGGCTGGCCAGCGTAAACTTGAAATTACCGTCCGCCTGCTGGACCGGGGCGGTATTTTCCACCGGCATGGTATTATTTACTTGGTTTACTTTGATATCCATATGGCTTCCCCCGGCTCACTGCCTGCACTGCTCTATGTATCCATGAATTTCCTCCAGGCAGCGCTCCAAATCTTCATTTCGAAATCTTCTGGTGATCCCCGCCTGAGCAATACGCTTCTCGGAAAAATCCTGGCTGTCCGCCAGAAATCTGCGGCACATCTCCTCATACCTGGGATGCTGCTGGGCCTGCTCCCTGGCCAGCGCTCTGGCCAGGCGTTCTCCATCGTCCAATTCCACCAGCACAGGCAATACCCGCTCGGGTCCATAGTAATCCCGGAGACTTAGATAGACATCCAGCGTGCCGATCAGACAGTGATCCGCCGCCTCCAGGTCAATTTTATCATCCGCCACTGTGAAATACCGCCATAGTCCGTGGACAGTCCTGTAGGACCGCTCCTCAATAATCCTGCCTTCAACGTTCAGTCTGCGAAATCCTTCCTCGTCCGTAAAATAGTACTCCACACCGTCCTGCTCCCCGGCCCGTATAGGCCGGGTGGTATAGGGCACGATGGGACGCAGCCCCAACTCCCTGTCCGACATCAGATGCTTATATAGGGTGTCTTTTCCAGAGGAACTTTTCCCCATCAGACATATTATTTTGCCCATAGTTCCTACTTAACCTCAACTACCCTGATCATATTGGTGGTTCCGGATTTACCCAGAGGCACCCCGGCAGTGATGACCACCAGGTCCCCGTCTTTGATATATCCCGCTTTCTTTGCTTCTTCCACCGCCGCGTCGAACAGTTCCTCCGTGTCGTCCTTCTCCGGCAGCAACAGGGGCTTACAGCCCCACAGCAGATTCAACTGCTTACACACTCTGGCGTTCACGCTGCAGCTGATGATGGGACAGGAAGGTTTATATTTTGCCACTTTTGTGGCAGTAAAACCTGACATGGTCACAGTGATGATGGCGCTGGCATGCAGATCCATGGCTGTGGTGCAGGTGGCATAAGAAATCGCCGTGGTGGTATCGGGATTGCATTTGGATGCCAGTTCATCCATCCGGCCCCGGTAGTTTAAGTCCTTCTCCGCGCATTCAGCAATGCGGGCCATGGTTTCCACCGCTTCCACGGGATATTTTCCCGCGGCGCTCTCACCGGAGAGCATTATGGCTGTGGTGCCGTCATAGATGGCATTGGCGATATCCGTTACCTCCGCTCTGGTGGGTCTGGGATGCTTAATCATGGATTCCAGCATCTGGGTTGCTGTGATCACATGTTTTCCCTGGTTCACCGCCATTTTGATCATCCGCTTCTGCAGAGCGGGAATCTCCTCGATGGGAATCTCCACTCCCATGTCCCCTCGGGCCACCATTACGCCGTCAGACACCTCCAAAATCTCCTCAAGATTCTCTATTCCCTGCATATTTTCAATCTTGGCGATGATCTTCATATCACTGTGGTGGGCATCCAGAATTTCACGCACCTCCAGGATGTCCTCCTTACTTCTGGCAAAGGAAGCCGCCAGGAATTCATACCCCATTTCAATGCCAAACAGAATGTCCTCCCTGTCCACTTCACTGATATAGGGCATGGACAGTACCACGCCGGGCACATTGACTCCCTTGTGGTTGGACACCGGGCCGCCGCTCAGGACCGTACAGACAATGTCCGTATCCGTAATCTCCTCCACACACATCTCAATAAGGCCGTCGTCGATCAGAATATGGGTCCCCACACTGATATCTTTCCGCAGATTCTTATAGGAAATGGCCGCACGCTGGCTGTTTCCCAGAATTTCTTCCGTTGTCAGCACAAACTTCTGTCCCCTCACCAGTTCCGCTCTGCCTCCCTCAAAATCCCGCAGCCGAATCTCGGGGCCTTTTGTATCCAGCAGCGTTGCGACCTGCAGCCCCAGTTCCGCCCTCACTTTCAGAACCATCTCCAGCTTAACCTTCTGCTCCTCATGGGTTCCATGGGAAAAATTGAACCTGGCCACATCCATGCCCGCCAGCATCAATTCCCTTAATTTCTCCTCCGTTTCACACGCAGGTCCAATGGTACAAACAATTTTTGTCTTTCTCATGCTCATTTCCTTCTTTCTATATTTTTATTTCTGATCCCATCATACCGTGCCCGCTTCACGCCTTAACTGCGGGCGCATCCCCGGAACTACTGCCCTGCCGAATGTTGTTCGGGGCCTATGCCTGTTCCGCCAGCACCATCAGTCCCGGCCGTCCCTCCTTCACGGAAATGCCCTGCACCTGCAGGCCATCCGCCAGGTATTGCAGAATCCGTTCCAGGTCGGCCTTCTCCAGCCGCTCTCCCGGCACCAGCATGGGCGTCCCCGGCGGATAAATGGAAACAAACTCCCCCACAGATCTGCCCACTGCATCTGCCAGCACAGCCCATTCCACCGGCAAATCCCAACATTCAGACAATCTCATGCCTTTCCTGCTCCCCGGCGGCGCAGGCTCCCCGGCCGTCTTTGCCGAACGCTGCACATCCTCTCCGAGCTCCGGTATTCCATCTGTCGGAATCGAAGCCAGGCAGCCGGACTCTGCCTGAAAATATCGCTGGCTCTCCGGTCGGCCTATCCGGCTGTCCATATCCAAAAGCGCTTTGGTCAGGCGCTCATACCCCTGGACTGTATCGGCGATGGTAAACATGGCAAGCACATAGCTGTGACATGCCATCTCCAGCTGTAAACCATAGTTTTCCAGCAACTCTCTATATAATTCTTGCCCGGTTATCCCTGTCCCTTGCACGGAAATCACCAATTTTCCCATATCCTGATGCCTTTGATATTCCGCTTGAGGCAATGACGCAGGGGGCCATACAGTCAAAGCCCTGCATTTGGACAATTTCTCCAACATTCGATTCCAGTTCATGGTCATCTGTCGAAAAAGATCAACCTTCTCCCTGGCCAGACGTATAGCATTGTCAATACTGGCCATCAGCACATAGGAAGGGCTGCTGCTCTGATAAATACGGAGGAAACGGCGCAGCATCCGCCTGTCTACCAGCGTTCCGTTCGCATGCAGCAAAGCCGTCTGGGTCATGGCTGGTAATGTCTTATGGACGCTGGTAACTACCAAATCCGCGCCCGCCCGGCTGCTTCCCCCGGCAAAGCCAGGGTAAAAACCCAGATGCGCGCCATGGGCTTCATCCACTATCAGGGGAATACCGTAGCCATGGGCAATCCGGGCAATCTCTTCCACTTCCGCAATCCGCCCCTCATAGGTGGGAGACACAATCAGAATCCCCTGGATTCCCTGCTCCCTCTCCAAAGCCTCCTGCACCTGTCGGGCGGTAACAGCCTCCGGGATCCCCACTTCCGGCACTTGGCCCGGATCCAGATAGGATAATTGAAGCCCTCGGAGATATGCGGCATGGAAAACGGATTTGTGGCAGTTGCGGGCAATCAGCAGTCTGCCTTCCCGGGGAATGGCCGCGCTGACCGCGCTCAGAATCCCGCAAGTACTTCCCCCCACAAGATAATAGCTCTCTTCCGCGCCATAGGCCGCGGCGGCATATTTTTGCATCTCCTCCAATATGCCTTCCGGCTGGTGAAGATTGTCAAATCCCTCCACCTCCGTAATGTCCAGTTCCGCCAGAGGTTCCGGCATATTCCCCAGTCCCCGTCTCTTATGCCCCGGCATATGATAAGGATATATTTCCGACCTGCCATAACCCCTGAGTTGTTCAAAAAGTGTCTCCAAAATTCATCTCCCCTCCCCGCAGGAGGGCCCCAACGGCCAATCTCAGCAGTCCTCATTGTTCACAGCCAGATATCTGACAGCACCATGCCCGTGACGCAGCCGCAAGGTCTCCAAAGTGGAACACCATTTGTCCGCCACAGTCACAATCCAGGCCTCTCTGCACATAGGAGGAACCACCGTCAGCGGCCACATATGTTTCTTAATAATATCCCTCTCTCTGGGAGTCAGCCGGTATTCAGCGGAAGCATTTCGCAGAGCAATCCCCGGATGATAGAAACCATGCAAATTATGAATCTGCACATGCTCTTTATCATGCCAGTCATAGAGAAAATAATCATGCAGCAAAGCGCCTCTGATCAATTCCCGGCGATTGCAGTGAATATGCAGCTTTGCCAGTTTTTCACTAAGATACAGGCTGCATTTGGCCACGTCCATACAGTGGCTGTTCACCGTCATTGTCCCATGCTGCACATGCTGCTTGGTTTTGCGAAAATTGGAAGAATGCAAAATATCCATGGCATTCTCCCGTATTGCACGGTGCAGCCTGCGCTCTTTTTGAAATCGCCGCCGAAACCGCTCTGCCTGTTTCTCACTTCGCTGCCGAATGCGGCTTTGCCTCTGCCAGTTTCCATTAATTCCTATATCCATATCTCCCTCTCTTTTATTTCAAATCGGCTAACAGCCATTTCTTTATATTCTACGAGACATTTTTGTCTCAATGCCTTTTCCCGTAAAACCATTCTCATCTGCCATCTACAAAGTAGCGAAGCCTGCATAAACCTTGCGCAAAAAGAGTATCTCTTTTCTCATTATGTATAACTATCCTGCGCCTGATCTGACGATTTCCGGAATTTACTTTATAGACAAAATAAACGAACAACTTCTGCTTTTATAGTTTCTTCCCAGTATAACATATAATAAAAAATGTTATATGAAAATTATATGCGCTTTTTGTCCTACCTTATAGTATAACATAAAATAAGCGGCAGAAAAAGAATGTTTTTTCCTTTTCTTCCGCTTTTTGCAAATAAATAATGCCCAGAACCGGAATCGAACCAGTGACACGAGGATTTTCAGTCCTCTGCTCTACCAACTGAGCTATCTGGGCACGACATAAAAGTCGAGTAGCGGGGACAGGATTTGAACCTATGACCTTCGGGTTATGAGCCCGACGAGCTTCCAGACTGCTCCACCCCGCGTTATTTAGTTAATACATTCATATGCTTTATCTGAAACTTTTATGCATAAAGCAAATGGATGGAGGTGGATTCGAACCACCGAAGCAATTTGCAGCAGATTTACAG
>BLLU01000129.1 GCA_011959105.1 Lachnospiraceae bacterium
GTTAAGACATCGCCCTTTCACGGCGGTAACACGGGTTCGATTCCCGTTGGAGTCATCGCTTTATGCGATTCCCGAAAGGGTTTGCGGACCTTTAGCTCAGTTGGTTAGAGCAACCGGCTCATAACCGGTCGGTCCCGGGTTCGAGTCCCCGAAGGTCCATTTATTACAATTTCATCTGTTTTGGCCTAGTGGCTCAGTTGGTTAGAGCGCCGCCCTGTCACGGCGGAGGTCGTCGGTTCGAGTCCGATCTGGGTCGTAGTAGCTGTTTGAGAGAGATCTCAAACAGCTATTTTACTATGTGGAATTTTGCAGATTTTCTGTCTGAGAATACGGATTCCTCTGGGTTTCAGGGCAATAAAAATGGAAGCAAAGGGGCTCGAACCCTTGGCCTCCCGCTAGTCAGGCGAGCGCTCATCCCAGCTGAGCTATGCTTCCATGCACCTACTATATCATAAAGAGAGATAAAAGGGAAGAGGGAAAGTAAAAAATCTATATGACGAAAATCTATATGATACACACAATTTTGCAGGAATGCCTGATTGGGAGTAGTAAGGTCAGGGGAGTTATGTTACAATGAGTAAAACGGCCCTGGCCGAAAGGGACGCGGAAGCACAAACAGTTCGATGTTAAGCGGATGGCCGGCATCGGTGACGGGCCCAAAACACAATATACGGCAGGACGGTTCCGAAGCGGCTATGCCGAAGGCATGGCTGAGGGATAAACGTTATGCCGGAGAGATGCGAGGAGGTTTTATATGGCAAATCCATATCTACCAAACTGGGAGTATATTCCCGATGGGGAACCCAGAGTATTCGGGGAGCGGGTCTATATCTACGGCTCCCATGACAAGGCGGGATCGGGAAGGTTCTGCGATTATGTGCTGAAATGCTGGAGCGCGCCGTTGGACAATCTGAATGACTGGGTCTGCCATGGGGATATTTTTCATACTCTGGCGGACAGGGATCATCCGGCTGACACGGACTGGACCGGGGAGGGCAATGAACTCTATGCGCCGGATGTGGTGGAGAAAGACGGCAAATATTATCTGTTTGCCTATATCATTGGGGCCAAGGGCTGCGTGGCGGTGAGTGACAGGCCGGAGGGGCCTTTCCGGCTGCTGTCCAGATATCAGTATACCATACCGAACGAGATCTGTCAGGACGGATGGTTTGTGGATCCCGGCGTCCTGGTGGACGATGATGGAAAGGTGTATATTTACTGCGGTTTTGAGCATTCCTTTATGGCTCAGATCAATCCCGACAATATGTACGAAGTGCTGGACGGGACCTGCATCGATCATATCATTCCCAACCAAATACAGGAGGAGCAGGGATTTTGCGAGAAGGAAAGTCTTTTCTTTGAAGCGGCTTCTCCGCGGAAAGTGGGGGATGTATACTATCTGATCTATTCGCCCCAAAGAGGCAGCAGGCTGGCCTATGCCACTTCGGACAGCCCCATGGGGCCTTTTACTTACAGAGGGTATATCATTGACAACGGAGTGGAGTATCCGGGGGGAAATGACCATGGTTCTATCGCCTGCATCAGGGGGCAGTGGTATATATTTTACCACCGTATGACCAACAACAGCGTCTTTTCCCGCAGGGCCTGCGTGGAAAAAATCACCATTCTTCCGGACGGGACCATTCCGCCGGTGGAGATGACCTCTCTGGGCTTTGAGGAGGCGCTTTCTCCTTACAGGGAGACCCCTGCGGACATCGCCTGTGTGCTGAAGGGCGGTGCGTATGTCACAGAGAAATCGGTGTTTGAACGGGTGGTCACGGGTATCACCGAAAACAGTGTGATCGGATACAAGTATTTTGACTTTGGGGAAGATTACTCCGGCAAGACCATGGAGTTTGCCGCCATGGTGGAGGGCTGCGGCTGTGAGAGCACATTACATATCCGCATAGACAGCGAGGATGGCCGGGAGATCGGCTGCTGTCCGGTGGGAAAGGGCGAAGGCACAATACATGCCGTTGTGGAGAAGGTGACGGGACGACATGCTCTGTTTTTCACGGTTTCCACGGGCTACCACAACAGTGCGGACAAGGAGGATCCGTCAGACTGGATCGCCGGTTTCTTCCGAGGACGTATGCTGTTTGCACTGAAGGCATTTGTGTTTATGAAGTAAGCGGCAGGCGGTGGGCTGCTCTGCGGGGAGCCCCATGATTTTGCGGCGCGAGGAGGCGCGGCACGAAATGTACATGCGTAGCCGGGCTGCCTGAGACAGATTGAGAGAGGACGATCCCATTGAAAAATCTGGAAAACGTCAAGAAGCGGATATTTGAAATCATTCAGATCGGGAACCGGACGGATACGCCCAGTCTGGCATTCGACATATTTATTGTATGCATGATCCTGCTGAACATTGTGATTACTTTCTGCCAGACTTTCGCACAGCTTAATCGGTTTGAATCTTTGCTGCAGACCCTGGAACTGGCTACGATTGTTATTTTCACGGTGGAATATGTTCTGCGGCTGTGGACGGCGGAGTATCTGTATCCGGAAGAAGGGCGCGGGCAGGCGCGGCTGAAATTTATGCGCTCTTTTTACGGCGCTGTGGATCTGCTGACCATATTGCCTTATTTTCTGCCCTTTGTGCTCCCCAGCGGGGCGGTGGCCTTCCGCATGTTCCGGGTGGTGCGCATCCTGCGGCTGTTCCGAATCAACGCCAAATATGACGCTTTTCATGTGATCACCACGGTACTGAAGGAGAAGCGGGGCCAGCTTTTGTATTCCATCTTTCTGGTGCTGGTGCTGATGATGGCCTCTTCCCTGTGCATGTATGGCCTGGAACATGAGGCCCAGCCGGATCATTTTTCCAATGCCTTTTCCGGCATCTGGTGGTCTGTGTCCACGCTGCTTACAGTGGGATATGGAGATATTTATCCCGTCACGGTGGGAGGGCAGGCAATGGCCATTGTCATCGCCTTTCTGGGGGTGGGCATGGTGGCCATTCCCACGGGTATTATTTCGGCGGGATTTGTGGAGTATTATACCAGCATCAAGGATGGGACCGTCACCAGTCTGGACGCGGATTTTGTGACTCTGGAGATTACGCTGGGGCATCCTTTTGCGGGCCGGGAACTGGAACAGCTCACACTGCCCCAGGGGCTTTATGTGGCCACCGTGCTGCGGGACAGGGAGGTGCTGGTTCCCCACGGGGATCTGAAAATCCAGGCCGAGGACGTGATGGTGCTGGGCAGCATGTGTC
This sequence comes from Lachnospiraceae bacterium, assembly GCA_011959105.1. Classification (GTDB taxonomy): domain Bacteria; phylum Bacillota; class Clostridia; order Lachnospirales; family Lachnospiraceae; genus Acetatifactor. The sequence goes on from BLLU01000129.1 coordinate 3,215, forward strand.
GTATGCGCATCGAGGCCAGCCTGGAAGAGGTGGCCATCGAGAGAGAGCATCCCTGGATCGACATGCAGGTTCGGGATCTGGACATCTCCCGGCGCAGCCATGTGATTATGCTGAAGCGGGGGAACAAGAATCTCCAGCCCCGGGAGGACAGCCGGATCCGAGAGGGGGACGTGGTGCTGATATATCACCGATGAATCATAGCAGGGGCGTGGGAATTGCGGAACTAAAAAACAGCATGTCCCCGTATGGCGCAGACATTCTTCGCCGGAAAAGTGCGCCGGAAGGGGAGATGCGCAACTAAAATCAGGAGGAAATAGTATGTTGAAGGAATTGAAAGGAAACCGGGTAGCGGTCCGGGAAGGAGAACTGCTTAGAAGGGAGCAGGACAACAGGACATACCTGATGAAACTGGAAAACAGATATCTGCTGCGCAACTATCTGCTGGAGGCGGGACGGATCTCCGGGCGGGGAATGGACCCTAAAGCCATGGGGGGCTGGGAAGATCCTTCCTGCCAGCTGCGGGGACATTTTCTGGGACATTGGCTGTCGGCAGCAGCGATTCGCTATCATGAGACCGGGGATAAGGAACTCTGGGCAAAAGCCTGCGGGGTTGTGGAAGAACTGGAGATTTGTCAGAAGGAAAACGGCGGCGGCTGGGTGGCGCCCATCCCGGAAAAATATTTGTACTGGATCGGAAAGGGCAGAAACATCTGGGCCCCTCAGTACAATCTGCATAAACTTTTTATGGGGCTGCTGGACGTATATAAGTACATGGATAACCGAAATGCACTTTCCATTGCAGAAGGCCTTGCGGATTGGTTTTACCGCTGGAGCGGGTCCTACAGCCGGGAAGAGTTTGACGATATTCTGGATGTGGAGACCGGCGGTATGCTGGAAATATGGGCTGAACTTCTGGAGATAACAGGCAATGAAAAATACCGGGAACTGCTGTCCAGATATTATCGCCAGCGCCTGTTTGAGCCTTTGCTGGAAGGCAGAGACGTTCTTACAAACATGCACGCCAACACCACGATTCCCGAGATACTGGGCTGTGCCAGGGCCTATGAAGTCACAGGGGAAGAAAAGTGGCTGGCTATTGTGAACAGCTATTGGAAATGCGCGGTGACAGACAGGGGAAGTTATGTGACGGGAGGCCAGACCCAGGGCGAGATCTGGACTCCCATGAAAAAGCTGAAAGCCAGGCTGGGGGATAAGAACCAGGAGCATTGTACCGTTTATAATATGGTACGGCTGGCGGAATTCCTGTTCCGGCATACCGGGGATCCCCGCTATATGCACTATATCGAATACAATGTACAAAACGGGATATTCGCGCAAAGCTACTGGCGGGGAGAGTCTCATGACGGAAAGCCGGGCGTGGGCCTGCTGACCTATTTTCTGCCCATGAAGGCTCCCGGCAGAAAGGACTGGGCGGGGGAGATGGACAGCTTTTTCTGCTGTCACGGCACTATGGTGCAGGCCAATGCCGCATTAAATCGCTGCATGTACTACCAGGAGGAAAAAGACCTGTTTGTGACCCAGTATGCCAACTCGGAGGCGCGTTTTGAGATAGAGGGCAGAGAAATATGCCTGCGTCAGAGACAGGATTATATGAACGGCAGCCTTCAGAGTTCTTCGGTAAACGATGCCCGGCAGACTGTCAATGCCATCGCCGGGGCCTATGCCAACAGACCGGATTTCCGAAAATATGTGTTCACCCTGGAGGTTCCGGAGGAGACGGCTTTTTCCCTGCATCTGAGAGTGCCGGACTGGATTACCGGGGAGGCCAGGGTCTGTGTAAACGGGGAAGAACTGCTGACGACCCAAGAAACCGATCATTTTGTGAAGATTGACAGAATGTGGAAGAAGGGAGACAGGGTAGAACTATATCTGCCCATCGGTCTGCGTTTTATTCCGCTGCCGGATGACAACTCCATGGGTGCGTTCCGATATGGGCCGGATGTGCTGGCGGGAATAACCGGACAGGAGAGAATCCTGTATCTTGAGGGAGAGCGGCCGGAGGAAGAGTTATCCCCGGATACGGAGCGGCAATGGGGAGAGTTCCGCACATTCTACCGCACGGAAAACCAGGATCCCGGCATCAGCTTCGTGAAGCTGAATACAGTGGGATATGAACCTTACCAGATTTATTTTAAGGTTAAAGAGAAAAGGAATTAGAGAAGGAATTTGCTGTGGAATGCGGTGAATTTCGGATAGCATATCTGCGGGAGGGGGGCTAAAAAGTCCCCCTTTCATTAGAGCAAGGACGTGAGAACCACCTTTTATGTATTGTTGGACTTTTTCATAAAATCTTGATTTTGTATTGACATTTACGCAAAGGTGTGATATTTTTAATAAAATTTTCGAAAGGACATACAACAATGACAGTACATACCTCCATGCACAATATAACTACTGTTATGCAGCGCATCGAATTCGTACAGACTTCGCCGGGCTGGTATTGTCGTATCCAAATTTCAGTATAGTCCATCATTGGACTACAAGATTTTAGGATGATGGCAGTGCAAGTCGAAGGAGAATTCGAATGCACTGTTTTTTATTTTCTGAGAAAGGGGATATTTATGAATGTATCAATAGCAGAAGTAAAATCATCGGAGTTTCAAATGTGCCTGGACGTCATTCACCAGAGTTTCAAAACAGTGGCTGACGAGTTTGGTTTGACGCAGGAGAATTGCCCCAAGCATACAAGCTTTATTCCACTGTGTTTTCTTGAGACACAGATGAATTGGGGATGGCATATGTACGCATTGTATGACGGAAAGAAAATTATCGGATATATGTCGCTATCCAAAGAAAGCGACGATGCCTTTGAACTTCACAACCTTGCTGTTCTGCCAGAGTATAGACACAATGGATTCGGAAAACTTCTTCTTGATTTTGCAAAGGAAAAGGTGATATCTCTGGGCGGTACAAAGATAAAGATCGGCATTATCGAAGAAAGTATCGTATTGAAGAACTGGTACATTGCAAATGGATTTGCTCATATCGGAACGAAGAAGTTCGACCATCTTCCGTTTACAAGCGGGTATCTTGAATGGAAGGCAGAATGAAAATAACTGTGTAAGGCTTGAAAGGAGTATCACAATGCTATTTGAAGATAAGCAGATAACCTTAAAAGACGGCAGAACAGCCATCTTAAAAAGTCCGCGTACTGAGGATGCGGACAAGTTGCTGAACTATATAAAGAAATCCTGTGGTGAGACTGATTTTCTCATACGTTATCCCGAAGAATGGACCATGACCGTCGAGCAGGAAGAGGCATGGGTAAACCGTCTGCGTTCCTCTCCCGATACCTTGGGCATCACCTGTTATATTGACGGTGAAGTTGCAGGAAACTGCGAGATCAGCTTTAGAAGTGATATGAAAATTTCGCACCGGGCGACCATTGCCATTGCAATTCTTGAAGAGTACTGGAACCTTGGAATCGGCACTGCAATGTTTGAGGAACTTGTTACAGCAGCACAAAACAGAGGAATTGAGATTATGGAGTTGGAGTTTATAGAAGGTAATGACCGGGCAAGGCATTTGTACGAGAAATTCGGATTCCGTGTTGTCTCTGAAAAGCCGAATGCCTTCAAACTCAAGGACGGTACGTATCTGAGTGAATTTTATATGCAGAAAGGTTTGTGCGAGGGTTAAGAATGAATATTATTTATGCAACATATAATATCCAACATAGCAGTACTTATCTATGAAGGTATTGTATTGCTCCCTGCTCTGAATTAGCATTAAAAAATTTAACAAAACAAAAGGAAAGATAAGCCAATGAGTAAATTTTCATTTACTATAAACAAAATCAACCAGCAACAGCAGCTTATTGTCAAAGTTGACAACGGGCTTTTTGGGCTGTGTTCATAACAAGTGTCTTATCCTGGTTAATCTGAACCAAACGGTCGAAAGCTCAATACGAGTTTTTGGCCGTTTTTATTTGGAAAGGGGGTATATTATGCCGGAACAGTGAGAGGTGATAACTGAAGGAAATAACGAGAAACAACAGAAAATAGCAGAAAATAACAGAAAGGAACAGAATGATATGATATGTAAGCGCTTAACTTCAAATGAACGACCCATATTCCCTAAGAGGGCAATTATTACGGCAGGTATGCCTTATGGAAATAAAAATTTACATTTCGGGCATGTGGGGGGTATGTTTATACATGCAGATATTTTTGCCCGATTTTTAAGAGATCGAATCGGAAAAGATAATGTTATTTTTCTTTCAGGAACAGATTGTTATGGTTCTCCCATCATGGAAAGCTATCGCAAGCTGCAGGAGGCAGAGTACGAAGGTACTTTGGAAGATTATGTCCGTGTTAATCATGAGAATCAGAAGAAAACCCTGGAAAACTATGGTATTAGCTTAAATTTCTTTGGAGCATCGGCGCTGGGAGAAGCAGGTTCGATTCACAGGCAGGTATCAGCGAAGGTGTTTCACACTTTATACAAAAATGGATATATTAAAAAAATGTCCATGCCTCAGTTTTATGATGAAGAAAAAAAGATGTTTTTAAACGGAAGACAAGTAACAGGAAAATGTCCGATACCAGGATGCAATTCGGAGAATGCATATGCCGATGAGTGTTCATTGGGACATCAGTTTTTGCCTTCGGAACTTATCAATCCTGTCAGTTGCTTATCAAATAAAAAACCTGTTCTCAGAGAGGTGGAAAACTGGTATTTCGATTTGGAATATTGTCTCCATACAGTAAAGAAATATAACGATTTCTTGCGAAAGAATACAAATACACGTAAGTATCAGTTAGAAACCGTAGAAGAATTTTTGAAAAAGCCGTTCCTATATGTACCAAGAAAGTATATCGTTGACCTGGCAGAACTGGCAGCTAAGCTGCCCCCTCATAAATTAACCGATGAGGAAAAGAAACCGTCTGTTGTATTTGAATTTGAAGATCTGGATGATCGTGATAAAGCTAAAAATGTATTGGAAGCCAGCAACATTCATTATACTTCCGGAAAGACATTGGTTCCCTTTCGGCTGTCCGGTAATGTAGAATGGGGGATACCATTCCCGGAATGTGAAGGATTAAAAGACCTCACCTTTTGGGTATGGCCGGAATCGCTATGGGCGCCGATTTCCTTTACCTTAGCATATTTGAAAGAGCAGGGAAAAGAGGACGACTTATCCAGGTGGTGGTATGATGAGGAATCTAAAGTTTATCAGTTTATTGGAGAAGATAATATTTATTTCTATGCCATCGCTCAGACGGGGTTATTTACAGGATTACAGGTTCCCAAAGGGGAAGCAGCGGATGTGGAGAAAGTACACTTATCTCACATCATAGCCAATCGACATTTATTGTATATGGATACAAAAGCCAGCAGCAGTTCCGAATTGAAGCCTCCTATGGCAGATGAATTGCTTAATTATTACACCAAGGATCAGCTGCGAATGCATTTTATGAGTTTAGGTCTGTCTTCCAAAAGCGTAGGCTTTAAACCGCAGGTATTTATGAAAGAGGAAGACAGGGTTGGCGTAGATATGGTTCTGAAAGATGGTAATTTAATAACCAATGTGTATAACCGACTAATCCGAACCTGCTTCTATGCTATTCAGAATAATTGTGACGGAAAAATTCCCGAGGGCGATGTGAGTGAACAAATAAGACTTATGGCAGAGAAAGCTGTTCTTGATTATGAGCGTTATATGTATAACCATGAGTTTCATCGTATCTCTTATGTTTTAGATGACTTTATCCGGGGGGTAAACAAGCATTGGGTAAACAATGTAAAGATTGCAGATGCCGCGGACAATGCGGAATTCAGAAAACAACTTGTTATTGATTGTTTTTATGCTTGTAAGGTAATGGCAATATTAATTCATCCAATTGCACCGGAAGGATGTGAAATGTTCAGGGAATATCTAAATCTGGGAGAAGAATTGTGGGATTGGAGTAATATATTTGAGCCGGTTTCCTTTTATATTGCAGACGTGGAGAGTCATAAATTAAAGTATCTGGAACCGAGAGTAGATTTCTTTAAAAAGCATGACTGCCAACTGGCGGAAATGTAAGCAATCTTGGAGCGGAGACTTTGGATTGACGAAACAGGCTGAAAGGACTGCAGGTCTCATGTTTGACAGCAAGTAGGGAAAATGTTACAATTATAGTCACTTGGGGAACGGCTGGGAGCACGGATGCGCAAATAATACTAAAAACGGTAAAGGGGGGGCACTTTTTGGTTTTGCATATAATGATTAAAAATTTCGGTAAGATTGAATCAGCGGATATAGCGCTTCATGATCTGGTGGTTTTTGTGGGAAATAATAACAGCGGGAAAACCATGGTTATGCAGTTGATTTACGGCATTCGGGAAAAATTGAGTAGCTTTCCCGTTACCGACTTAAGGGTAAAGAAGTCTGACCTGAATGGCCAGTGTTTACTCCGCTGTGACCAGGACTGGTTCAGAGAAATGGAAACATGTATTAACGAGTATTTAGCCGTGCATAAGTCCCAGATCATCGAAAGTATATTTGGTACTTTGATTTCTGCGGAAGAGATAAAGATAGCATTGGAAGCGGTTGAATCCGAATATTTTGTGAGCAGCGTTTCTGCGTATCGGAATAGAGAGGCAGGAGGGCAAAAGACAGAATTTAATATAGACACCCGCCGATATGTGCATGGAGAAAATGTAAAGTCTTATAATTGCCGGATTTCGGAGTGGAATGGCCTGGAAGATGGGACGCAAATGGCTTTGCAGGCCGTTTGGAGTATTATTTTGTCCGGAAAAATTGCTGCGGATGCGGGACAGATCTTCCTGCCCGCAGCCCGCTCAGGGCTGCAGCTGCTGTACAGGCAATATTTTGCCGGAGGAGCGGAGGGCAGCTTCGTGACGCCAATAAAAGATTTTCTGCGTTTTCTCCAGCTTTATGCCGAAGAAAGGCAGCCAGAGGAGGGGCGGAAGGGGCTGCTGGAATTTGGGGAAGAGCATCTTCTGCAGGGAAAAGTGACGCAGATAGGCGATGAGACCTTTTATGTAGACAGACAGGTGGGCAGGCCGGTTTCGCTGCATATCGCGTCTTCCATGATTCATGAATTGACTCCCTTTATTAAGGTTTTGAGCGCGGCTAGGAAGATTGACTGGCTTTATTGCGATGAGGTGGAAAACAGTCTTCACCCGCTGCTGCAGAGAGAGATGGCACGCTGGCTGATCCGCATGGTAAACGCCGGAATGCATGTCATCGTAAGTTCCCACAGCGATACCATGGCAAGCCGGTTAAATAATTTATTCATGCTGACATATATGAACGGAAAAAAGGCCAATTTTGAATTGTTGTCGGAACTGGATCTGAAAGAGGCGGACTTGCTGCATTCTGACCGAAGAGCGCATGTATATGAATTCCGCAGCGGGAATCAGGGGAAAACGGCGGTTGAGAAATTGGAATTTATAAGTCATCCCTTGATGGGATACGATTTTCAGCTTTTCGGAAGCAATCTGGATAAACTGTATGATGAGGCAGATAAAATCACGAGGTAAGAAGCGGTGATAAGAGCGATAAAACTGAAAGAGTCGGGTACTCCCCACAGGACAGAACTGTATGGAGAAGATTTGTCAATTACCAGTTTTTCTCTCAGTTTCAGCCGGGGCGTCTCGATACGGATGCCGATTTGCTGGATCAGATCTGCGTGGAGTATTCGGAGTTTTCGGAGGTGCACGGAGTTCTTTTTTTGCTGAATGATCAGATTCTTACCGATCTCCAGGACATAGATGATATATTGCAGAGAGACACGAAAGGGCTGTTTGAACTGTACTTTCTGACCACGAGCCATACGGGAAACTTTGTCCAACAGTTGGAAAAACTTTTTGAGGATCTGGATGTGACAGAGAATGGGGAGGGATGGCTGGACATTCTGCGCTATGCAATGTCAAGGAATATTATGTTGAGGTGGAAGGGTGATCCAAGGCTGAGCGTTGTGTTATATGACGGAGAGGGGCGGGAGATCGCTTGGAATTTCAGCGATAAATTCAAGAACTGGTTCTCAGAGATTGATCCTATCAAAATAGACAAAAAGAGACTGCAGGACATTGTTAATTCCAATGAAAACAGCTATCAGGGAGAGATAGAGTGTAAAGCATTGCTTCCCATAGTAGGTGAAAAGGAGGAATTGGGCAATGCGTTTGTCACATGCATGTCAGCCCGTGTATTGATAGAATTGATAACAACTTCCGACGGATTGCTCAGGCGAAATATGTTTGACGATAATGTGAGAGATTCCCAGGGACATTCGGCGGTTAATCTGGAAATTCTGTCAACGCTGAAAGAACATCCGGATCGATTTGTGCTGTATAACAATGGAATAACCATTGTCTGCCAGGATGTCCAACAGAAGAACGGAAAATATATATTGGAAAATCCGCAGATTGTAAACGGCTGTCAGACCTGCAATATGATCTATCAGTCCTATCAAAGCAATGTGAATCTTGACGGCGTCCAGATTATTGCCAAGATCGTGGGATCCCATAAGGAGGATGTGACGCAGGGGATTATCAGAGGCGCGAACCGGCAGAATATTGTATATGAGGAAGCCTTTGAAACCATAAGAACATTTCACAAAAATCTGGAAAAGTATTTTGAAAATAATCAGGTAATTGGCTTTCAAAAAATATACTATGAGAGACGTTCCCGGCAATATGCGGACAATCTCCAGATTAAGCCTCAGCAGAAAATAAGTTTTTGCGGCTTGATCCGAAGTATGGTCACTTTGTTTGTAAATCGTGTGGAGGATAGTCACAGACATGAATATCCCTTATTAAAGAAATATAAGGACAACCTGTTCATTGACACCCATTCCTGTCAGCCATATTATCTGGCAGCTTTTCTGTACCTGAACGTAGATCGGCTTTTCCGGGACAAAAAACTGCCTAAAGAACTGAGCAATTTTAAAATGCACATTCTGCTGTTAATAAAAGAAATGAAAGGCGGGCATTCGCCGGATCTGGCCTCCGATGAGATTGATCCGTACTGTGACCGGTTGTTGAAGTCTCTGGAGAACGGCAAAATGTTGCAAAGCGCCCAGGAAGCCTGCAAAAAATTTGAGGAAATAAGGACGAAATGGATTAAATTAAAAGGAAATCAATATAGATTCGGCATTAAAGACAGCGCAGAATTCCGTAGTTTCCTTATGAAAGAAATTTATGGGGATTTGGAGGAACATACAGCCGAAAAGCTGTATACCGGATATGTGGCCAAAGTAGACCTGGATATACACAATACCCTATATGGATTTATTGAGCATGAGCCTAAAAATGTATTCTTCCATGAATTTGACAATCCGGGTATTGATCGGTCTTACATTGGAAAAAAAGTCAGCTACAAAATAGTTCTTGACGGCGGCCAGGAGAGGGCAATAGATGTGCGGCTCATTTAAACAGAAGCATTTATCCAGCGTGCGGACCGGCGCAGGCCGTCAATGGTTTTGGTCTCCAAAACGATCCGGGAGTCTGTCTGGGAAGCCAGACGCAGATATTTTTGTAAATCAATTTCTCCCGTTCCCAGGGGGAGATGGTCTTTTCCGGGCAGCGCGTCGTGGAAATGGAAGTGACAGAGCCTGTCGCCGTGTTCCAGGATCAGGGCTTCATCCCTGCCTCCGATACAGTGATTGTGGCCGATGTCAAAGGTCAGGCCAAACACCGGGCTCTCCAGCAGGATGGCCAGGGCCTGCCGCTGGAAAGCCGTGTATCCGCTGCTGTTTTCCACACAGATTCTGACATCCCCTGTTCCCACCATTTTTTCGCACTTGTCCCGAAAGAGGCGAATGCTGCGCAGATATTGTTGGAGATATTCCTCAAACAAGTATACTCTCCTGTGAGGCAGCGTAAAGTAGACGCCCTGGGACAGGTGCATGTTCAGCACCGGGATATGCAGTTTTCCGGCCAAGATGATGGTTTCCTGCACCGTATGAAGATAGGCTTCGGCCACAATCGACTTTCTTCCAAGCTGCCTGTCTGGAACTGGGGCATGTTCATGTTCAGTTCCACAAACTGCAGCCCCAGTTCCGCGCACAGCGCGGCACAGTCTTCTACTTCAGGCAATTCAATCAGGGTCGGCATTCCCAGGTCCATTGTCTATTCTCCCTATTTGTATTGGCTGTAAAAGCACTTTATCGGAAACTCTTGACCCAGTTCAGCAGAGAGTCAGGGTATACATTGTCGGTGACATCCCGGCGCATCTGGTCGGTGACAGGGCCGTTTTTACTCATTATGGCCAGAATGGCCTCCTGGAGTCCGGCGATCCGGCCTTTCTCAAAGGCCTCCTCCAGGGCGGCCCGGGTGGGAGCGGAATCGCTGGAGGAAGCGTTTGTCTCAGCCTCGGAAGCCGCACCACCTACGGAAGCGTCTGCCTCGGCCTCAGGATCCGCATCGTATACAGAAGCGTCAGTCTCGGCATCGGGAGTCGCATCGTTTATGGCGGGCGTTTCCTCCCCATGTCCCAGAGGCAGCCAGATTTCTCCGGAGCACCCGGGAAGAGTCACTGTGATATTGCCGTTATCTGCCGCTGCCCGCATCCCGGACAGGGCCCCCACATAGGCGGCATGGCTGCCTGCGGGCAGGGTCAGGGAAGCGCTGTTCTCGTCGTTATTTACCGTCACCAGCACGGTCTCTTCTCCGGCTGTGCGGGAGAAGGCATACTGGCGATTGGTCAGCGTCAGTTCACAGTAATCCCCATAGGACAGGGCTCCTGTCTGTCTCCGCACTTTGCCCAGGGCGGCGATGAGCCGGGTCATCGGATTGTCCGTGACGGCGTTGGCATAGTCCTCATACCGCAGAGCGGGACGCAGGGAGGCATCGGAGAACTTTTCTTTTTTTCCCTCAATGCCAAACTCGGAGCCGTAATAGATGGAGGGCACGCCGGGCAGGGTGTACAGCAGCACATGCACCGGGGCGAAGTGCGCCTTGTTGTTTAACTTGGTGTAGATGCGCTCCACATCATGGTTGTCTACAAAGTTGTACAGCTTCAGCCCGTCGGGGCGGTTGCCTCCCATGCCATAGAGGCGCTTTACCGTGTGGGCGATCTCAAAGTAGTTGTGATCGTTATGGCCTGAGTAGAGAGCCTTGTGCAGATGATAATTGGTCACGGAATGCAGCGTGCCCTCGTTGACCCAACGGGTGTAGTCTCCGTGGATTACTTCGCCCATAAGCCAGAACTGGGGCTTTACTTCGTCTGCCACATGCCGCAGCGCTTTCATGAAGTCAAAATCCAGTACGTCGGCAGCGTCCAGGCGTATGCCGTCAATGTCAAACTCGCTGACCCAAAAGCGGATCACGTCACAGATATAGTCCCGAACCGCAGGATTGCGCTGGTTCAGTTTCGCCAGCAGATTATAGCCCCCCCAGTTGTCGTAGGAGAATCCGTCGTTGTATTCATTGTTCCCCCAGAAATTTACATTGCAGTACCAGTCTCTGTAGGGAGAGTTTTCCCGGTTGCGCCGGATATCCTGGAAGGCGAAAAAGTCTCTGCCGGTGTGGTTGAACACGCCGTCCAGGATTACCCGGATGCCAGCGTCATGGCATTTAGCCACAAAATTTTTCAAATCTTCGTTGTCTCCCAGGCGACTGTCCAGTTTTTTGTAATCCGTGGTCTCATAGCCATGCCCTACGGACTCAAACAAAGGCCCGATGTACAGGGCGTTTACCCCCAGCCGCTGCAAATGCCCGATCCAGGGGTGCAGGGCGGGCAGTCGATGAACCGGCTCCCCGTAAGAGTTTTCTCTGGGAGCATCCAACATCCCCAGGGGATATATGTGATAAAAAACTGCCTCGTCATACCATGCCATTTCTTTGTCCTCTCTTTACTTGAAGTTTTCGTTTCTTTTTTCCTTTTTTAACATGGAATACCATAGACTATGGCTTCCCGTTTGGACGGCGTAGAGTTGTCCTTGCTGGTGCTAGAAATATGAAAACGCTTTCCGAAAAAGTATAGCACAAAATCCATGGGAGAACAAGGAAAACGTGCGTCCTGCCAACAGTTCCATGCGTTTTTTCTAAAAACCTCTTGTGTGGTTGAAAGGAATATGTTATATTGAGTGTATTAAGAGACTTAATACACTTGAAAGGAGCGCAATCCCATGATTCTGCTGGACTACCGGGACAAACGCCCTATTTACGAACAGATGGTGGAGAAGCTGGAGCGGCTGATTGTCAGCGGCGGGCTGGAGCAGGGCAGTAAGATGCCCAGCGTCCGAAGCCTGGCCGTGGAACTGGCGATCAATCCCAACACAGTGCAGCGGGCTTATACCCTGCTGGAACAGGAGGGATATCTGTATACTATTACCGGACGGGGCAGCTTTGTGGCGCCGGAGCGGGAATGGCGGGACGGGCAGCGCCGCCGGGTGTTGGCGGCGTGGGTGGCTATGACCCGCAGGGCCCGGGATGCGGGGCTTACACAGGAGATTCTGGGGGAGCATCTGACCCAGGTATACAGTCAGGCCAAGGAAGAAGAGAAGACAGCCCCAGACGGAGAAGTGCCCGACAACGGGAAGGAAGCACCCCCGGGCGGAGAAGCACCCGGCAATGGGAAG
>BLLU01000130.1 GCA_011959105.1 Lachnospiraceae bacterium
TTTTAAAGAATTTTCAGGGTTGCATTGCTGTTTATTTGTCAAGGTGCTTGGAGCCGCATTCTGAATCAATGCTCTGAACTTATGTCCTAAGTTTTTGCTCCGTGCTGTCTCTGTATCACTGCGACAGCTTTAACAGATTAACACATCTTTTTCTCCCTGTCAACAGTTTTTGGAAATATTTTTTAAATATTTTTTCACCGATCACAGGGGAAGCGCAGGAAGCTGGTTCATCAGGTTTTCCACCAGCTTGGCAACCACATTATATTGATATATCTTGGTCAACACTATACTTTCCCTTGTGTATTCCAAAATCTGCTGGCCTATCATGCCCAGTCCGAAATACATAATGAATACATAGATAATTTGCAGCGTCAAAATCACTTCCAGAACTCCAAAGACAGCCCCCAACACTTTGTTGATCCAACTGATTACCGGCAGCTTTGAAATCATTTTAGCCGAGAAAAAGACAACATTCAAAAGATGGTGCACTACTCCCAACAGGGCCATCAGTACCACGGCTATGATTACCCCTACCACCTCTTTTTCCATATAGCTGTGCAGGCCTTTGCTGATCAGAACTACCATGATCCCCATAAGGATCAGAGTCACCAGGGATACCACCTCCTTTATCATCCCTTTTTTGTACCCGTCAACGACTTTAAAAAGCGCGAATAAGGCTGCCGCAATCAACATCAGATTCATTTGTATTTCCTCCATTTTTAGTACCGTCCGGAATTATGCTGTTTTCAGTTCCGATCCTACAATTATTTCAGCTGTATGGTATCTATCGAATCGTTGGTCAATATCACATACCGATAGCTATTCCCCAGGGGAATCATCACCTTGGCTGCCTTGACAAATTCTCCCTGAAACTTGTCCACTCCCCCAAATGTACGAATCAGACACTCCTGTTCGTTATATGCCACAAAATTGTCCTGCCCAAAAAACAAATGATCAAAGTCCAGATTAAACAAGTATTCACCAACCCTGTTGCCGGAACTCTGGTATACCTTCAGTAAGTGCTGTTCCTCTGTGGAACTGTTCCTGAATAACACCCCCACATAATTCTCATTGCTGTACACCCCCTGGACTTCTTCCTCATACAGATAAGTGTCAGCAGCTTCCGGTATCTGCGTACCGCTGTAAAACACCAATCTGTCATCCCCCAGTGCATAAGCCATTCCGTTGTTCATGAAACGAATGGTGGGAATTACCGTGTCCGGGTAAGTATAACCGTTCACATAAAAATCACTTTTGTTTTCACCCACCGTTCCGAAATTATAAAAAGCCACCCGGGACTTAATCACGCCCGAATCCACATAGATACAGGAAAGGCCCAGGAGTTCCCCGTTGGGGGACAGGGAAAATGCCATGGGATAACCGCTCTGGTTCATCGTCGTCTTTATCTCGAAACGCCAGGTCCCGTCCGGGTCATAGATATTGATGCTGGTTACCTTGGTGTCCGCCACGGCTACCGCTACTCTGCCGGACTGAGATACGGCAATGCCCCGGATCGGCATAGTAGTGTTGACTTCCCCCAGCTTCTTCTCCTGATTCAGTATGTATACCTCCCGGCCGTTGTAATCACCGATTGCCACCACGTCTCCGCTGGTGGCTAAGATCAGATCCTGCATCTCATAGGTCTGGTTCCACAGGATATTGCCCCTGGCATCGGTGCAATGGGCGCCGTCATTGCTGTAGGTCAGGATGTTACTGCCCAAAGGCATGTTCCTGGTCCCCTTCACCACCGCCGCATCAACGGTGCCCACCACTTCGTAGGATGTGTAAATATGGTTTTTGTACTGCAAAGTTACCAGGACTGCCAGGGCGATCAGAGCGGCTGCCACCAGCGAGATTCGATATACATGGGACAGCCTGTAGCGTCGAATCTTCTGCTGGTAGTCCGCCTGCCCCTTCTCCCTCTTCTCTCTCTCCTGTCTGAAACTCCTGATATCTGCCATTCCGAATCCTCGCATGTACACTAATCTCTTCCTCCAGTATAACATACTTTTTCTTATGGGAGTAGAATTTTTTGGCCGATTTGAATGTTATCCGGATTGACGATGCCATTCAAGTCGCAAATTGCCTGCACATAGCTGTCGTTTCCATACTGTCTGGTACTGATCCCGATCAAGGTATCTCCCGGTTGGATCACATAACTTGCGGAGTATGGCTTCTGCTGGGCTTCAATGTCAGCAATAGAGGGCCCCTGGGTGGGAATCTGCTCAGGTTCCCCGCCAGGCTGGACTTCAGGTGCCTGCAAGTCCGGGTTCAGGGATTCCTGCCCCTGGCCGGGAGTCTCCTCTCCACCTGATGTTTCTCCCTGGCTGCCTGTTCCCGTCTGACCCGCCGTCTCTCCCTGACCGTTTATCCCCGTTTGACCCGCCGTCTCTCCCTGGCCGCTTATCCCCGTTTGACCCGATGTCTCTCCCTGGCCGCTTGCTCCCGTCTGGCCTGCTGTCTCTCCCTGACCGCTTGCTCCTGTCTGGCCTGCTGTCTCTCCCTGACCGCTTGCTCCTGTCTGGCCTGCCGTCTCTCCCTGACCGCTTGCTCCTGTCTGGCTCTGTCCGTCTCCACCCTCCTGGGAGGCTCCAGGCTGTGCCCCAGTCTGGCCGCCTTCCCCTTCCTGGGGGTTCCCCGCCACAGCCTGGCCCGACACTTCGCTGGCCTGCTGGTTTTCCTGCAGTATGGCATCCGCCAGGCTGTTCTCTGCCATCAACGTGCCGGAGTCATGAATCCCTGCGGTTGCCTCCTGCGCTTCCCCTTCCTGACCGGGGCCGCCGGGCTTGGGGGGCTCGTCCCACAGCTGCGCCCAAAGCTGCTGTGCCCGCTCCCCCAGCGTACCCTCTCCGTCCTCCCTGGTAATGGCCGCCACTCCCACCAGGCACAACACCGCGAAAACGGCCACCGCCGACATGCGCATCATTTTCATGGAAGCCGCCTGGGCAGGGTCCTGAGCCCCCTTCTCCGCCCGTTTTTTGAGCTTGTCCGAATCGGAAGCCGTATTAGTCTGTTGGTTTTTGTGTTCGTACTGGCTGCGGCGCTCTTCCTGTTTGGCCCTGGCGCGGTCATATTTTTCCTGACCAAACTGTTCCGGCTCATGCTCCTGGGGCTTATTTTCCACCATGTAGGCCAACATGCTGTCATTTTTTTCATAGAAGCAGGCATATCCTTTTATGTACCGGCAGGTGTCCTGTTCCCGGATATGCATGCCCTCCACCATATCGCCGCTGAAAATATGATAGCCCAGGAACTCATACTCCGGGAAATAGTGCTGCCGCAGCCGTTCCACTTCCTGGTTCTGCGCCTGGGAAAGGTGCCGTACCTCCCTGCTGATGGACAGGACCTGGCAGGCTCCGTAGATAAAGAAATACGACAAACTCTGCTCCTTGGTGTATTTGCCATACAGGGCGATGGCAAGCCCCTTTTCCTCGGTCCGGCGGCAGAGTTGCTTCATGTAAGAGACCACATAGTCCTCCACATAGACCTTGCAAGTGCGGTCTGCTTCGCCGATCTGCGTAATATTTTTTGGTAATTCCATAAAAACACCTCCCACATCCCATGCTGATTGAACTTTCAGCCAATTCAGCTATAAATATAGCATGGGGGTGAGAGGTATTTTAGCATTCCTTGTCGTGAGGATCAAAAAACACTTCGACAATTTTCTTATGCCATATTATTCAAACCGATATACGGTGGTGGAGTCATATTCTCTTTCCTCGCCGAATACGCAGGACGGAAACTCCGGCCGATGAATGCTGTCCGGGTAGTACTGGGTCTCCAGACACAGACCGCTCCTCTTATCGTAAAACGCGTCGTCTTTGCCGGACTGGGGACTGATACAGTTGCCGGCATAGAACTGCACCCCGGGTAATGTGGAGCTGGCCGTCATGCGGCGTCCGCTCTCCGGCGATGTGAGCACTGCGATTCGGCGCAGTCCACCGTCCCATCCGTCCACCACCCAGTTATGGTCATAGCCCTGGGTCAGCAGCAGCTGCTCAAATTCCTCCCGGATTTCTTTTCCCACTGCCTTGGGCCGGGTGAAATCCATCACGGTTCCCGCTACGGCAGCAATCTCCCCGGTGGGGATGGCTCCCTCCACCACAGGGGTATAATGGGAGGCAAAAAGCTGTAGTTGATGCCCCTCGATATTACCCGCCTTGTGCCCATCCAGATTAAAATAGGTATGATTGGTGGGGTTCAGGATCGTCTTTTTGTCGCTGACGCCATGATAGTGCAGCGTCAGACCATTTTCCTCATCCAGGGTATAGGTCAGCTGCAGCACCTTATTGCCCGGAAAACCCATATTGCCGTCGGTATCCCGGATGGTAAAAGTGACACTGCCCTCCCCCTCCCGGGCCTCCCACAGCAGCTTGTGATATCCCTCTTCCATATGGCTGTGCAGATTGTTGGAACCGTCATTCACATCCACCTGATAGGACATACCGTCGATCTCAAAGCAGGCGCCGCCAATGCGATTGGCGCTGGGACCGATGGTGGCCCCGAAAAAGCTGCCGTTTCCCAGATAACCCTCCGCACTGTCAAAGCCCAGTACCACATCCTCCAGCCTGCCGTTCTTATCCGGCACATACAGGTTCACCAGGATTGCGCCCAGATCCGTGACCTCCGCCTTCATGCCGTTTTGGTTCTCCAGGGTATAGAGCGTAACCTCCCTGCCCTGGCTGTCCTTTCCGAAATTCCTCTTTGTAACAGAAACAGACATATGTACCTCCTTCCGAATCACATTATATTTCCACACGCCCTTCCAGAGCCCGCAAAAGCGTCACCTCATCAATATATTCCAGGTCCCCGCCCACCGGCACCCCGCTGGCAATCCGCGTTACTTTCACTCCTGTGGGTTTAATCAGCTTGCTGATATACATGGCGGTGGTCTCCCCCTCCAGACTGGAGTTAGTGGCGATAATGACCTCCTCCACATCCCCCTCCAGGCGGGAAATCAGTTCTTTCAGCTTGATATCGTTGGGACCGATTCCCAGCATGGGCGATATGGCGCCGTGCAGCACATGGTAAATCCCTTCGTATTTGCCGGTCTTTTCATAAGCCGCCAGATCCCGCACATTCTCCACTACCATGATGATGCGGTGATTGCGCCTGGCATTGGCACACACGGGGCATACTTCCCGGTCCGTCAGGGTATAGCACTCTCTGCAATATCTCACGTTTTCCTTGGCCTCCACGATGGTCTGGGCCAGGCGGCCCACCTTATCTTTGGGCATATTGATCAGATGAAACGCAAGACGCTGGGCGGATTTGCCGCCGATCCCCGGCAGCGCCGCCAATTCCTCTATTAACTTGTTGATATAGCCGCTGTACAATTCCATCAGAACGGGAAGCCTCCCAGACCCCCGGTCATCTTGCCCATCATTGCCTCATTGGCCTCGTCCGCCTGCTTCAGCGCCTCGTTGGTCGCCGCCACAATCAGATCCTGCAGCATCTCGATATCCTCCGGATCCACCACTTCCTCTGTGAGTTTCACCTTCAGAACTTCTTTCTTGCCGGACACCGTGACCTCCACCGCGCCGCCCCCGGCAGAAGCTGTAAACTCCCTGGTCTCCAGTTCTTTCTGTCCTTCCTCCATCTGACGCTGCATGCGCTGCGCCTGCTTCATCAGATTGTTCATATTGCCCGGCATCATGCCGCCGGGGAAGCCTCCTCGTTTTGCCATAACTGCCTCCTGTTTTATTCTTCTTCCTCAATGTCCATATTGACGCCGGGAATCCCCCTGCGAAGGTCATAATAATTTTCTTCGGCCTCCTGCCGGTCCCTCGCCACCTGAATGTCAACTTCTATCTCCTTGCCGATATAGCCTCCGATCAGGTTCTGGAGCTGCTCCCTGTTCTGGGGATGCTGGGTAAAATAGTCCGATGCCACTCCGTCCTCAAGCACCAGCATCAGCCGGTTATCCCCGCCCAGACTGGGGATGGCATCTTTCAAATATATTTTCATTGGATTGCCGGCACTGCCCAGGATGGCGGACCAATGGCTGACCACTTCCTGCACATCATCGGGAACAGCCGGAGGCCGGGGGGGCGTAACGCCTGATTTTACCCCCGTCCCCTGTCCCTGGGCGGATGCAGCAGTCTCCTGACTCGCCCCATATCCTCCGGGCAGCACGGCCACGCCGTTCTCCACCTTTTCCTCCACATCCCGGATTCGGTCCAGAAGCGCCTCCTGAGAAGTCTCCATGCTGGGTCGGCACAGCTTAATCAAAGCGATCTCCACCAGAATCCGCTTTTGGCTGGCATACCGAATCTGTCCGGACAGTTCCGAGAAAATACGGATGTAACGGATAATTCGGTTCATATCCATCAGCGCCGCCTCTTCCTTGAGCCGGGCCAGATTGTCCGAGGACATGTCAATCACGTCCTCCAGATTGTCCGAGGACTGTACCAGCAGCAGATTCCGCATATACCAGGTAAAATCCGTCACAAACTGGGTCAGCTCCCTGCCCTGCATGACAATCTCCTCCAGAAGCTGCACGCATCCCAGCACATCCTGCTCCAGCACACAGCGCAGCAGACGGCTGAACACCTCCGTGTCCACCGCCCCCAGCACGTCCAACACCTTGTCATAGGTGAGTTCGTTGCCCAGATGAAAGGCGATACACTGATCCAGCAGACTCAGGGCGTCCCGCATGGAACCGTCCGCCGCCTTGGCGATATAGCGCAGCGCCTTTTCCTCCACCTGCACCTGCTCCACCTCCGTAAGCTGCCGCATCCGGGCAGCGATGGTGTCGATGGTAATGCGTTTGAAATCATAGCGCTGGCATCGGGACAATATGGTAATGGGCAGTTTGTGTACTTCCGTAGTAGCCAGAATGAAAATCACATAGGAAGGGGGTTCCTCCAGGGTCTTGAGCAGGGCATTGAACGCGCCTATGGACAACATATGCACCTCGTCAATGATATAGACCTTATACTTCCCTTCCGCCGGAGAGTAGGATACCTCCTCCACGATCTCGCGAATATTGTCCACACCGTTATTGGAGGCGGCATCAATCTCAATCACGTTCATGCTGGCTCCGGCCGCAATGGCCCGGCATATACGGCATTCCCCGCAGGGGCCCTCCTGGGTGGGGTTCTCACAGTTCACTGTCCGGGCAAAGATCTTGGCCACCGTGGTCTTACCCGTCCCCCGGGTCCCGGTGAACAGATAAGCGTGTCCGATGCGGCCTGCCCGGATCTGATTTTTTAAAGTTGTAACAATATGATCCTGCCCCTTTACGTCCTCAAAAGTGTCGGGGCGGAACTTACGATATAAAGCGGTATACGACATTGATTAATCTCCAAAACTGATGCCCAGCAGCTTGGCCTCTTTTACGATGGCCGCGTCGGGAGCCACGGTTTTCAGCTTGCCCGCCACTTCCTCCAGGGGTACGCGCACAATCTCCCTGTTCTTATAGCCCACCATAAAGCCATACTGGCCGTCCAGGATCATCTTGCCTGCCTCCGCGCCCAGACGGCTGGCAAATACCCTGTCGTAAGGGCAGGGGCTGCCGCCCCGCTGCATATGGCCGGGAACGGTCACCCGGACCTCCCGCCCCGTTTTTTCCTGGATCTTGGCGGCCACCTCATAAGAAACGGAAGGATAAGGATATTTTTCCATCTTTTTCTTGTATTCTTTCTTGGAAAGTTTCGCGTCCTCTCTGGAGATGGCTCCCTCGGCCACCGCAATAATGGTAAAGCGGCTGCCGTTCTTGTCCCTCTCCTCAATCTTGTCAATCACTTTGTCGATGTCATAGGGAATCTCCGGCAGCAAAATAATATCCGCGCCGCCGGCCATGCCTGCGTTCAGCGTCAGCCAGCCCACCTTGTGGCCCATCACCTCCACGATGAACACACGCCCATGAGAGGCGGCTGTGGTGTGGATGCAGTCGATGGCGTCCGTGGCGATATTCACGGCGCTCTGGAAGCCGAAAGTCATATCCGTGCCCCAGAGGTCGTTGTCGATGGTCTTGGGCAGCGTTACCACATTCAATCCCTCCTCCCGGAGCAGGTTGGCCGTTTTGTGGGTACCGTTGCCGCCCAGAATCACCAGGCAGTCCAGCTGTAATTTATGGTAAGTCTGCTTCATGGATTCCACTTTGTCCACGCCGTTTTCATCCGGATCATGGATGGTTTTAAAAGGGGTGCGGGAAGTGCCCAGAATCGTGCCGCCCTTGGTCAGGATGCCAGAAAAGTCCCTGCCGGTCAGCATCTGAAAACGACTGTAGATCAACCCCTTATAGCCGTCGAGGAAGCCGTATATTTCCACCTTCTCCTTGGAATTCGCCAGGGTCTTGACAACACCCCTCATGGCGGCGTTCAGCGCCTGACAGTCGCCGCCGCTTGTCAACATGCCGATTCTCTTCATGTCCCATTCCTCCGTCACTCTCTGATTAATAGTTATAATTGATACTGCCTTATATGGGTCAACAGGCTCATTATACCCCAATTCCGCCTCCCAAACAAGACTTATTGGAAAAATATCACTTGCCAAACGGCCCGTTATACTATAGAATAGGAAGAGTGAAATACGGAGCCGTATCGAAGCGGTCATAACGGGGCGCACTCGAAATGCGTTTGCCCTCCGGGGCACGAGGGTTCGAATCCCTCCGGCTCCGCCAGAAAATCCGTCCCACAAAGGGGTTTGCCTTTTGTGGGTTTTCTTTATCCTTTTCCGAACTTTACTCCATATTACATGAACAGATGGATAACCGCCCGAAAAAGGGCAAAAAAAACCGATAAACCATGATCACTCACAAGTTTATCGGCTTCATATCTTTCCGTCCGCTTCCCATTATCCGTTATTTTTTACAGCTCTTTATTTTTCCTTCCTGGTCACGCCCCGGTAAATCAGTACAGTACATGCTGCCACCACGGCGCCATTCGATATCGAATCCATATTAATGCCGTTCATATTGCAGATAATATTGATGACTATAAAAATAATGAGTACGATTGCCGTGACGGCAACTCCTTTTAAAATTTGTTTCATAACTTCCTGTCTCCTTCCAAAGCAAAAATTTATTTAATAACAGCATACCAGAAAAAACAGCAATTCCCTCAAAGCTGTCATAAAATGCCCAGATTCATGAATAAGCGCGTTTTTTCCCTGCAAAGCACACGTTTATTCATCATTTACGCAAGGCAGCGCTTGATACGGAGAAACAAATACAGTATAATCGTGTGAGTAAGCCTTGAAAGGAAGGGTCTATTAAAATGTTTCTGACTTTTTTTCAGCTTTCCCTTGGCATTCGTAATGTATGGCCTCAGCGCATGAGCCTGAAAGCGTTTATATTGCTTTACATACTGCTGTTGCTTGCCGGAATGCCGGTAACGCTCCTGGCCTGTATCCCTTACGGTCTGTTCGGCATTCTGGTGGCCGTTTGCATATACGGATTGGTTATCTGCCGGGATACCGCATCCCAGAATGTCTGTATGGGCATGATTGGATCTGTGCTTACCGTCGTGGTAGATAATTTGCTCACCCTTCTTATAGATATGTTCATTTCCCCTGACCGTATCCAATCGGACGTTTTTTCCTTGGGGCTTATGCTGGTTCGCCTTTTGCTGTTTTACTTTATTACATTGTTTTGCGGCAAAATACTCAAAAAAATATTACTGTCAGGCAAAGGAGGTTTACGCCTTCAGCAAACCTGGTATATGATTGACGCCGCACTGCTGCTCCTTATAACCATCTATTTGTTTGATAATTTAATTAAGGGGCAAAACGACTCTATCGGCAAAATGATCTATAACAATGCCTTACATATTGCAGGATATCTGCTCGTTATGCTTTTTTTGCTTCTGGCTATGCGCCGTTCCTATCAGGAACAGATACAGACAGAGGCAAAGAAAAAAGCCCTGCAGGATTTACAGGACTACACCCACAATTTAGAGGCCATGTATAACGGACTGCGCTCCTTTAAGCATGATTACATTAACATTTTGCTCTCCATATCCGGCTACATTGAGAATTGCGATATGGACGAACTAAAGAACTATTTTGAAAATAAAATCTTCCCCACAAAACATCTGATTGACCAGGGGGACTACAAACTGAATCAACTCAGTAATATCGGGGTGTTGGAAATCAAAAGCCTGCTCTCCGCAAAAATGATTTACGCCCATGAATCAGGGATTGATGTCACTATAGATATTCCCGACAGAGTGGATCGTTTTCTGATCGACACCGTAGACCTTGCCAGAATACTGGGAATCTTTTTAGACAATGCCATTGAAGCCACACTGGAGACGGAACAGCCGCAAATAGGCTTAAATATTCTTCGGAATAAGGCCGGTGTGTCAATCATCATTAGCAATCACTTTCAGGATAATGGCGTGTCGCTGCACAAGCTGAAGCAAAAAGGCTTCAGCACAAAAATAGGACATCCGGGAATCGGGCTTTCCAATGCGCAGAAAATCATCCATTCATATAATAATGTAATACTGGAAACAACCATGCACTCCGGTTGTTTCGTACAGCATATGGAACTTGAAGACAGAGAGGAGTAATAGAAATATGCTGAACATCTTTGTGTGCGAGGATAATGAAGTACAGCGGCGAACCATTGTACAGATCATTCAAAATACTGTGTTAATAGAGGAACTGGATATGCAGCTTGTTTTAGACGCAGGGGATCCTCATGTACTGCTGGAAAGGGTCAAGGCCAGCCAGAACACTGGTATTTATTTTCTTGATATCGACCTGGGCAGCAATATGAACGGACTGAAACTGGCCCAGCAAATCAGATTGTATGACCCCCGGGGGTTCATCATATTCGTAACTGCCCATTGTGAACTAAGCTATATGACCTTTCAGTATCGGGTAGAGGCCATGGACTTTGTATTAAAAGACAATCCTGCCGAAGCGAAAGTGAAAATCAGGGAATGTCTGTTAAATGCGATGGAACGCTATACACTCCAGACCAACAGGACGCACAAAGTCTATACCATAGAAATCAGCGGACGAAAAATCAGCGTAGACTACGATGATGTTCTCTTTTTCGAGACATCCGGTAATATCCATAAACTGATCCTTCATGGGAAAGACCGCCAAATAGAATTTTCCGGCACCATGAAGGAACTGGCAGACACATTAGGCAGTGACTTTGTGCGCTGCCATCGTTCCTTTCTGGTAAATAAGAAAAACATAAAAGAAGTAGACGCCAAAAACCGAATCCTCTATTTTGCCAACGGAGAAACATGCCTGATTTCCACACGCATGATGAAAGAACTCTAAAAGGGAAAACGGTTGTCAGTCTATCTTCAAAATCAGTTCCAGTACTCTCCGGGCGCAGACTTCCATCTCACTGCGGGTAAGGACTCCCGCTTCCATGGCCTCCAGAAGCCTTTCCGGAAAGCCGCTGGCCATCTTCATATCATTGCCCGCTATTACTTCTTTGTAGTGTTCTCCCTTCGTCCACCAATCCGTGGTCACCATGCCCTCGAAGCCCCACTCATCCCGCAGAATGTTCTCCAACAGTTCCTGGTTCTCGGAAGCCCTGCGGCCGTTGATGATATTGTAGGAGGACATAATACTCCAGGGCTTTTCCTCTTTAACAATGAGTTCAAATGCTTTCAGATAAATCTCCCGAATAGCCCGTTCCGACGCCCGGGAATCGCTGTCCCTGCGGTTGGTCTCCTTGTTGTTCAGAGCAAAATGCTTCACCGTAGCCGCCACATGGTTGGCCTGGATGCCCCGTACCATACCCCCCGCCATCCTGGCCGTCAGCAGGGGATCCTCCGAATAATATTCAAAGTTCCTGCCGCACAGGGGACTTCTGTGGATATTCACCGCCGGCGTCAGCCATGCACCGATATTGTTCTCCTTTACTTCCGCACCGCCGGCCTCTCCCACCCGCTGCGCCAGCTCCGGGTTCCAGGTACATGCCAGCAGCGTAGCGCAGGGCCAGGCGGTGGTGCATACGCCGCACTGGGGTGCAATCCGCAGACCGGCAGGCCCGTCCGCCGTCATGATATTGGGAATGCCGTACTCCGGCAGATTGCCGTAACCGAAGGTATTGGCCACCCCTGTGTTAGGCTGTCCCCCCAGCAGCCGGGCCAGATCCCCGTCGGATAATTGGGCCAGAAATTCCTCCATGGAGACAATTCCCTCCGCCAGTTCTGTCAGGGTATATACTTTCTTCTGCTGCCCCCATAACTTATAGCGGTCCCGGAATGGAGTCACCGGAGCCACGCCGTCGGCTTCTTCTTCCGTCTGACGCTTCAGAACATTGGCGTCCGTATCCACGGGTTCGCCCGCCGGGAGCGCCTCATAGCTGCCATCCGACAACATCCTCTTTTCCAGCTGAACCGGCGCCATTTGGGTCTGGCACTGCTCCGTGACCACATCCTCCTTCAGATCCAGGCAGAAGTCCGTCTGAACGGTGTCTCTGACGGAAGTTCCCACATAAAAACGGTAGCAGCCCTTTTCCAGTACATAGGCAGCCCGGGCCACTTTGCCCAGATCATCGTAGGAGGCCATGGCGTTCACCGGAAAAGACAGCGTCACTCTCTGGGTCTCTCCCGGCTGCAGCAGCCTGGTCTTGCAGAAAGCCGCCAACTCCCTGGCTGGCTTTCCCAACCTGCCCTGGGGAGCGCTGTAGTAGACCTGCACCACTTCCCGGCCCGCCGGGCCGCCCACATTGCACACCTCCAGGTTGATCCAAATATCTTCCCCCCTCTTTTCCGCCATAGGTGGGGACAGAGCAAAGGAAGTATAGGACAGCCCGAAGCCGAAGGGATAATTTACTTTTTCCGCCGCCCCCGGTATGGTCTCAAAATAACGATATCCCACATAGATATCATCGGTGTAGTCCACATACCCCTCCGACTCGTGGAAATTGTATGTGGAGGGATAGTCCTCCAGCCGCCGGGCAAAGGTGTCGGACAGCTTGCCGCTGGGATTACCCCTGCCGGTCAGCAGTTCCGCTGCCGCAAGACCTCCCTCCATGCCTCCCTGCCAGGCCATGAGCACCGACTGGATCCTGTCATCCCGGGCAAACCAGTCCGTATCCACCATCCCGCCCACGTTCATCACTATGACCACTTTTTCAAAAGCCGCTTTCACCGTGTCAATCAGGCTCTTCTCGGCCCGGGACAGGTAGAAGTCCCCCTCCTCAAAGAGATCAGCAGACTGATTGGTCATATTTTCGTCACTGCCTGTCAGATGCTGCTCCTTCGCCTCTTTGACGCTCCTGTCCCAGCCCTCTCCCGAAAAACGGCACAGAGAGATAACCGCCGTGTCCGTAAAAGCCCTGGCTCTCTTCAGCAGTTCCCCGGGAACCTGGGGCTCTGCCGTCATCCCCGGCACTCTCCCCTTTGCATATTGCTCTTTCACATTGTCTCTGTAAAAGCAGGCCAGTTCTTCAAAAATGCTGACTGCATCCCCCAATTCCCGGAAGCCTTCGTAGAGATTGCGGGTGTAGGACACAGTCACATCGCCGCTCCCTCCGCCCCCTTTCACATAATCAAAGGTGGCTTTGCCGAACAGAGCAATCTTTGTTCCCTTTCCCAGAGGCAGCACAGGGCCTTCATTTTTGAGAAGCACCATGCCCTCTTTGGCGGCATCTTTCGAAAGTTCAATATGTTCCCGGCAGGCCGTAACCCTGAGGCCCTCTTTTCCCAGCGGCAGCACCGGCTGGTATTTTGCTCTCGCCCATCTCTCCATGTCCCAATCCCTTTCCTTATATAGAATTTGTTCCGATAATTGCGAAATCCCCTTTCCGGTTTGCCCCTTTCACAATTCTCCGGATCATGCCTCAGATATAGATATTATAACGAATTCCGGACACAAGTTCAACAGCAATCGAAAGACAGCCATCCCCGGAACATTGCCGAAACATCCCCCACTCCCTGTTGCCTTTCCCCCTGGACAAACGGAGGGCATTATTCTGAGAGTGCGGCCGCTGCTGCATCCTGTGTGGCGTCATAAATGTTGGCGTTTGAAATTACTTTTTAATAAATAGAATTATTTCGCCGCTGACAAAATTTTCATTATTTCATCTACTACTGAAGTCATAGAAACATTAATAGATAAACTCTTATCTCTCGAAACAATTTCAATGATATTTTGCTTTATGTTTCGGGGACTGACAATGGCTCTGAATGGTACACCGATAAGGTCGGCATCCGAAAACATGACTCCGGCACTGACCTTGCGGTCATCATAAAGGACTTCCACACCTTTGTCTTGCAGCTTTTCATACAACTTGTCGGCATAAGCCTGAACCTCGGCATCATCGGCACGAACAGCACAGAGGTGTACCTGCCACGGTGCGACCGCCAAAGGCCATATGGGACCATAGTCATCATGGTGGGCCTCGCAGATGGAAGCGGCAAGTCTGCCGACACCGATACCATAACATCCCATAACCGGATATTGTGCTTCTCCATTGGCGTCCATATAGGTCATATTCATGGATTTGGTATACTTGGTTCCGAGCTGAAAAATATTGCCCACCTCAATGCCACGGGATACTGTAACCGCAGGTTTACCACAATGCGGACAGATACCGCCTTCCTGTATTTTAGCAAAATCATGGTATTCTGCATTTTCTATATCACGTTTCATATCCAGTCCGGTATAGTGATATTCGTAAACATTTGCACCACAGGAAAGATTGTTCACTCCATTAAGGGAACGGTCATACAGAACAGTGAAATCGCCGCTTAGATTAACAGGCCCGATATAACCGGCGTTAAGTCCGCTTTCTTCGGTAATAATTGCCGGATGGATGTCATACCCCAAATAATTTGTGAGTTTGGTCTCATTCACCTCAAGATCGCCACGGATAAACAGTACAATATAATGGTCATCCGAATTACGCTGATAAACAACCGCCTTGCAAGAAGTCTTTTCATCACAATTCAGGAACTCACAAACATCCTCAATGGTATGAATGTTGGGAGTGTGTACCAAAACAAGTTCCTGGGAAACATCACTTCTTTCGTTATGGATAATACACTCTGCCGCCTCCATATTCGCACGATAATCACATTCTGTACAGATAGCGACAGAATCTTCCCCAATAGGAGTGAGCAGCATGAATTCATGGGAAATATTGCCGCCCATCATACCGGAATCGGAAGCCACCGAAATGACCTCCGGCAATCCTACTCTTGCATAGATGCGCTCATAAGCTTTATGGCACTTGTCGTAATAATCTTCTAAATCTGTCTGACCGGTATGGAAAGAGTAGGCATCTTTCATTGTAAATTCACGAACGCGGATCAGTCCCGCCCTCGGTCTTGCTTCATCGCGGAACTTAGTCTGTATCTGATATATCATAAAAGGATATTTCATGTAGCTCTGTCCGTAATCCCGCACAAGATGAACGGCGGCTTCTTCATGTGTCATACCAAGCACAAGAGGACTTCCGCTGCGGTCATGGAAGCGGGCCATTTCTTTACCAATGCTCTCATATCTGCCGGATTCCTGCCAGATAGAAGCCGGCATAACGACAGGAAACTGGACTTCCTGCCCATCAATAGAGTCCATTTCTTCACGGATGATCTGTTCTATCTTCCGTGTGATTCTTTTCAGCGGCATATAGGATGAAAAAATACCGTTTGCCACATACTTCATATAGCCGCCGCGCACCATCAGAGCATGGCTGTCAATGCTGCAGTCTGATGGTCTTTCCCGAAAACGATCTCCAACAAGTTTTTCCATTTTCATAAAGGATACCTCCGTATTTTGTTTTTGAACACAAAAAAGCCCTAAGCCGACATTACATCAGCTTAGGGCGAACTATAAACAAGTCCGTGGTACCACCTAAATTCGGAACAATCCGCACTCTCTGGCACAAGATAAAATCTGAGGCCATATCTCTGTAACGGGAGAACCCGGCAAGGCTTACTGTTATTTCAGCTTACAGCTCAAAGATGGGTTGGGCATCTTTTCAATAAAGGCTCGCACCGACCGCCTTCTCTCTGAAAATCCATGATGCTTACTATTTCTTATCATAGCTTTTGTGTTCAATTTTATAATTTATATCACATAAAATAATGACTGTCAAGAGTTCATCTCTCAATTATAAAACCAAATATTTCAGACAAAGAAGAACTTTTTATACCCGAGTGGTTTATCTATTGCTAAAGCATTTAGAGCACATTAAGAGCATGGCGTTGTTTTCATTCCTTCTTCCGCTTTTCCGCAGTCTATCCGCAAAAAGCAGCCAGCATAAGTATATATGTCAATACTGTTAGCATCGGTGTTGTATGCTGCATTTCAATTAGTTTACCATACCTATATATTATGTGTTATAATATTTTATATAATTTTGTTTCCCTTATTTTTTCCCTTATCCAGGTTCATAATGCCTTGTGGGAAGAGATAACACAAGGGAAACAATAAGGGAAAGCTCACCTATTATTTTGTATTGAAAGTTTCCCATAAATTTTGTGTTTTACATTGTCAGGAGGTTTATTGTATGTTTGAAGAAATATCATTCCCTGAACATGAATATGAGTCAATCCAAAATTACTTAAATAAGTTAGGGTATTGTTATACCACTAGGGTATATAAAGAAATCGGGAAATATAAAGTCGGGGAATTATATACTGCCCCATGGGGGGATGTATTGAGAATAGACGAAGTTAAAACATACTGGAAAGTATCAGATCGCCCTTTCTATGATGAAATGAATGATGACGAAAAGATAGAAATCCGTAAATATTCCGAGGATATAGGGTTGCCATATGAATTTATAAAATTTTCCAAAAGCGAAGTATGATTATGTTAAGTAATCAACAGATTCTGATTTGCTGAGCTGTTAAGTGAGTGCATAATTGGCAAAAATACCGGGGTGATGCCTGGGTTCGTCTGGAAAGGCAGATGATCGGCAAGCGGAAATTCGAAATCTACCGTCTGAGATAACCAGGACTCTGTTATATATGAAAGCATTTCTGAATGGTTTTCTGCTTTCCCAACACCAGAATGGATTTTTCCCGATGGAGCACGGTGTTGGGAACAATGTCCATATTCAGCTTGCCCCCTTCCCGGACGCCCAATATATTGATGCCGTATTTCTTGCGGATATCCAGTTCCAGGATAGTCTTGCCGTGCCAGTGGTCGGGAATGGTGAGTTCATAGATGGAACACTCACCGTCCAGTTGAATATAGTCCAGGATGTGATCTGAGGTACAGCGGATCGCCGTCCAGGCCGCAAGCTGCTTTTCCGGGTAAACCACCTCATCCGCACCGTTGCGCAGCAGAAACTTTTCCTGCACCCCCCGGGAAGCCCTGGCGATCACCTTCTTGGCCCCCAGTTCGCTGAGCAGAGAGACCGTCTCCAGAGAACTCTGAAAATCATCCCCAATGGTCACGATGCACACATCATAATTGCGGATTCCCAGGCTGGAGAGAAATTCCTGGCTGGTGCTGTCGCCGATCTGGGCATTGGTCACAAAGGACAGCACGCCGTTGACCCTCTCCTCGTCATGGTCCACCGCCATGACCTGATAATCCATATCGTTGAGTTTCATGGCAATATGCTTGCCAAATCTTCCAAGCCCAATCAACAAAACTGATCTCATATTTCCTCCATTTTAGTTCCGCATCTCTCCTTCAGCACACCTGACTCTTGATTCATATATGGCCGCTCA
>BLLU01000131.1 GCA_011959105.1 Lachnospiraceae bacterium
TGGGTGGATAAAATAATGTGCTGTTGGTGGCGACCAGAATTCGCTGTTCAACAATGAAATCTATCAGCTTATTGAAAAATATCTGTCTTTGGAAGAATTGATGGACATTTTTATTGCCGGAGTATGGGGCCCGAAACTTTCAGACAAACCTGTTCGCCCCCAAAATACCGAATTTGCATTTTGGGAGAGTAAGTATTATCTATGGCTGCGGGAGAAGTTTGGAGAAGCAGGGGAGGAGAGGCTGAAAGTGGAATTTGAGGAATTATATGCGTTGAAAGCGGAATTTGATAAGAAATACAGAGATCATTATATCTGGCAGGTGCATAAAATAGTGAATAAAATCAAAGACTTGCCGGTGCGTTTTCAATGAAATTGTCCCGGAGAAGAGTCCTGCGTTATTTTGAGGGGGCAGATAAGTATAGGGGATCAGGGACTTTAAACTTTTATTACATATGGAAAATGCATCACTGCGTAATTGCGGGTGGTGCATTTTTATTGGATTATAGTAAATAAGATTCAAAAAAGGATTGAATTCCAGTTATGCTATAATCAGGGATCAATCAATAATTATTTATATAAAATTGTATAAATAAATACAAACAAATATATTGACAGGATGTTTGCATGTATTGTATAATTATTCTTGAAATTTTAAATTACAAATGCTGAAATATGATCGGCTTTAATTGGTCAATATTATAAACAATATAAAATCCTGCCAGTTTATGGGAGTTTCTGTGAAACGGGCGGACAGGGGGGATAAAATGAAAATTAAAGTGGCAATTCTGGGGAGGGATAAGACCTATTTGAGCCGTCTGGTCTCAGCATTTAATTCCCGGTATACCGAAAAGCTGGAAATGTATTCTTTTACGCAGGAGCAGGCGGCTCTTGAAGCGTTGACAGCTAGCAGGATAGATGTGTTTCTGGCGGATGACAGTTATGAGATCGACAATCGGCAGATTCCCGGGCGCTGCGGTTTTGCCTATCTGGTTGATTCTGCGGAGATCGAATCCTTTCGGGGACAGCAGGTTATACATAAATTTCAGAAAGCAGATCTGATTTATCGGCAGATTCTCAGTATCTACGCGGAAAACGTCACAGAAATTACCGGGCTTCATATGGAACAGGGAAATGGAGGCAGACTGATTGCCTATCTGGCGGTATCCGGAGGCACAGGAGCCTCGACGGTTGCAGCCGCAAGCGCAATCAGACTGGCCAGAAAAGGAAAAAAGGTTCTCTATCTGAATTTGGAGCGGTTTGGCAGTTCGGATGTATTCTTTCAGGCAGATGGAACGGGCAGTTTTCAAGATATTATTTATGCCATCAAGAGCAGGAAAGGCAATCTGCCCGTAAAGCTGGAGAGCGTTGTGAAGCAGGATTCGTCGGGCGTATGGTTCTATTCTGCCACAGCCACCGCATTGGATATGGCTGAACTTAATTCCGAGGAAATCCGCAATATGATTGCAAATATTAAGATGTGCGGTGCTTATGACTATATTATTTTAGATATGGATTTTTCTCTTGAAAAATCAGAACTGGAGATTTTGCGGGAATGCGCTCAAATCGTAATGGTGGGGGACGGTTCCCCAACCTCCAACAGGAAGCTGGAGCGGGTTATGGCGTCCATGAGGATTCTTGAGGAACAGAATGACTGGAAACTTCTGATCCGG
Organism: Lachnospiraceae bacterium; assembly: GCA_011959105.1. GTDB lineage: Bacteria > Bacillota > Clostridia > Lachnospirales > Lachnospiraceae > Acetatifactor. Next base: position 1,671 of record BLLU01000131.1, read on the forward strand.
TGCAGTATCCTGTATAATCGATTCAGCAGCAGGACTTCGGAGAAGGCGGCGGTTTCGGATGTCAGGGAGGTCGGAGGCATTAAGCGTTATGAGGGTTATACAGTGGAACAGCTGCTGAGACAGCTGGCAGAGGAAGAAGTATTGGATAAATTATACTAAGGAGAAATCACATGACTTTTGAGACAGAGCAACAGATGATAGCGGATATCAAGGACTACATTATAGATAATATACCCATTAGCCAGTTGACAGATCAGGAGTTGGAAGAAAGGGTTGAACAGGTCACGGAGCAGCACCTGGACGGACAGTATGTGCCCATAGAACAGAGGGTGTCCATCGTGGAACAGGTATACAGTTCCATCAGAGGATTTGGGCTGCTGGATGCAATTATCAGTGATGACACCATTACCGAGGTAATGATAAACGGTCCTCAGAATATCTTTATAGAGCAGAGCGGACGTCTGTTTAAGCTGGACAAGCAGTTTGAGAGCCAGCGGCGGCTGGAAGATATTATCCAGCGGATTGTGGGACTGGCCGGGAGGGAAGTCAACCAGGCCAATCCAATCTGCGATACCAGATTACCGGATGGATCCCGTGTAAATGTGGTATTGTCGCCCATTGCGTTGTGCGGCCCCACATTGACTATTCGAAAATTTTCAAAGGAACCCATGACCATTGCCAAACTGATTCGATATGGCTCCATCACCCAGGAGATTGCTGATAAGCTGGAACTGCTGGTCAGGGCCAAATACAATATATTTATATGCGGAGGCACCGGTTCCGGCAAGACCACCTTTCTCAATGCGCTATCCAATTATATTCCCAAGGATGAACGTGTGATTACGATAGAGGACTCGGCGGAACTCCAGATCGAGGGAGTGGAGAACCTGGTCAGGCTGGAGACCCGCAATGCCAACGCATCCGGTGCGGGACAAATAACCATACGGGATCTGATCAAATCATCTCTGCGTATGCGTCCGGAGCGCATTGTTGTGGGTGAGGTCCGGGGAGGGGAGGCATTGGATATGCTGCAGGCCATGAATACCGGCCATGACGGCTCACTGTCCACCGGCCATGCCAACTCCACACAGGATATGTTGAGTCGTTTGGAAACTATGGTGCTTCAGGGAGCGGACGGTCTGCCCCTGGAGGCGATTCGCCAACAGATCGCTTCGGCGGTAGATATTATTATCCATCTGTCCCGATTGAGGGATAAGTCCCGTAAGACGATGGAGATCACGGAAGTAGTGGGATATCGGAACGGACAGATTGAACTGAATCCCCTGTATGTGTTTGAGGAGGATGAGAACAGTACTTTGTACAAGGTTTCCGGTGCTCTGCGGCGGACAGCCAATCAGATGGTCCACAGGAACAAACTGATTATGACAGGCATACGGGAAGAAATCTAGGAGAGGTACGGATGAAGCTATTGGGAAAAAAGGAACCTTATGAGGTAAAAACAGGGCTGACCTGCGATGCAACGGATTATAATGTGTATTTTCCCAGCATTGGAGAGAAAATACTGTGGTTTCTCATAGGTATGGCGGCCAGCGGCGCAGTACTGTACATATTTTACGAAAAGATCCTGGTGTCTGTCATTGTGGGCGCCGTCTGTGGTTTTGTATTTGTCCCTATGAGAACCGGGCAGGTAATCAGAAAGCGTCAAACCAGGCTGACCATGCAGTTCCGTGGGTTGTTAGACGCGCTGTCTACTTCCATTGGCGCAGGCAAAAATATGTTTGACGCCTTTGCGGGCGCGGCAGATGACCTGGCAGTACAGTTTACGGAGGATGCGGATATTGTAAAAGAAGTACAGATAATCCGCACGGGGCTGAATAATAATATCCAGATTGAGGATCTTTTGATGAATTTCGCGGAGCGCAGCGGAATTGAGGATATCCATAATTTTGCCAATGTGTTTGCCACCTGTTATAAAAAAGGCGGCAATATCAAGGAGGTCATCAAAAACACCACAGTAATCCTGGGGGATAAGATAGAGATCCAGATGGAATTAGAGACGATGGTATCCGGTCAGAAAAATGAGCAGAACATTATGTTGGTGATGCCGGTAGCCTTTATTCTGTTGATGAAATCCATGGGTGGGGATCTGATTGATCTGCAGTCGCCGATAGGCCAGTTGTCTGTATCCATTGCTTTGATGATCTTTGCCGCCTCTTACTTTGTGAGCCGGAAGATATTGAATATCAAGTTGTAGGGAGGGAGAAACGTGACTGATTTTATCTGTCTGTCTCTGTATTTTGTACTGGTAATACTGTGGGGCATTCTCCTGCTCAGGGGAAGCAGGCAGTATAAAGACATGCTGGAGCCGCTGGACGGCAGAAAATATATGCTGAAGGGTTTGTTCGGAGTGGGATTCCAGATATTGGGCATGGTGCGCTATTCTTATCAATCTCCATTTGATCGGAAACGAATTGCGCAGGCCAGGATTGTGTATGGGGAAAAATACGGCGACTATTATTATTGCGTCAATATGGCGGAGAAGGTTACTTATGCTTTTTCGTGTCTGGTGCTTACGCCCCTGCTGGGACCGTTGTTTGGCAATCCGATTATTATGCTGTTTGGAGTATTTGCCGCCGGAGTACTGTGGTATTATGCCGACACTAAGATCACGGATATTATTAAGGAGAGGGAGATATCCATTACCAAGGATTTCTGCGATGTGGTGTCCAAGATGGCGCTGCTGATCAATGCCGGGATGATTACCAGAGAGGCCTGGGAAGAGATCGGAGCTACCGGCAACAGTGTACTTTACGAGGAGATGCGGAATGCCGCTGTGGATATGCGGAATGGAAAATCCGAGATTGATGCCTATATTGGGTTTGGAAATAGGTGCGGCGTTCCCTTTGTAAAGAAATTTATTTCCATGCTGGTACAGAATCTGGAGAAGGGGAATAAAGAATTGGTGGATTTCCTGAAGAATGAATCTGCCGTGTGCTGGGAAGAGAAGAAGCATATTGTAAAGCGCCAGGGAGAAGCAGCAGCGAATAAGCTGATGATTCCTCTGGGGATGATCCTGGTGGGTATTTTTGTTATGATTCTGGTTCCCATAGTCAGCAATATCGGTGCTTAACGTTCAGGTGATACCGCAGGCAATGTCTGCGATATGCATAGACATAGAATATACGAAAGGAGGAAAGAACAATGGTTACAGCGATGAGAAACGCGGCATTTTGCTGCAAGATCAAGGTGGACAGCTGGTTTAAAAGAGTTTTCAAGGAACAGGCCGGCGGGGCAGAATTGATTGCAACCCTGGTAATCATCGGTATCGTGCTGATTCTGGCATTTGCGTTTAAGGATCAGTTGACCGGGCTGGTGAAGGGAATCTGGAACAGTCTGATTGTGAACGGCAATGAGAATACCACGCAGTCAGATGTGGCAAGTCAGTGGAACTAGTTGAAGCGTTTGTGGCTCTGCTGCGGAAACGTGGCAGAGCCGTAACACAAGAGAAGCACCTGTGGATGAAAATAATGTTACAGAGAAAATATAAGAGGCTGAGATCCGAGAACGCCAATACCTTAATTGAAAATGTTATAATTCTGCCTTTGATCATTATTGTGATTTACTTTATGATCTTGGCGTCTTTTGTCATACACGATCACTCCACGCTGGATGCGGCCGCGAAGAGAGGGACTATATACGCGGCAAGATGCATCAGCGATCCCAACTATCCTATGATTCTGCAGCAGTCGGGGCATCAATCGGGTATGCTGGATACCAATGTGACCCAACTGAATGCGGACAGCTTCAACGGAGTCGGTGACAATATCAAGCCCTATCGCTATCTGGTGATGAACACGGCGGATATCCGGGACGCCACAGTGAATGAGATTTCCAACATCATTCAACATACCAAGATTCCCTGGCGTGAGATAGAAACAGGGGATATTGCGGTAAAGATAGATAATAAAATTATCTATCAGAATGTGGAAGTCAGTATTACGGCCAGATATCCGCTGCCCAAGATCTTCGGAAACTTTGGTTTGCCTACGGAGTTTAACTATACCGTGACGGCGGCCACAGCAGTGAATGATCCGGATGAATTTATCCGAAATGTGGATTTGATTATTGATGTCTGCGCAGCCATTGACCGAAGTACCGGGGGAAATATTCAGAAGGTCCTGGGCAAGCTGAACGATATGGGAACCAAACTCACCCAGTTTCTGAGCGGGGAAAAGGGATTCGGAGGTTCGGGAGGAGCAGGGGCACCTGCCGGAGGAGGCGGTGAAGGCGACCATTTTGCGGAAGCCGGGGATAACGATGGCGAAGAGAATGGCAGTGGAGAGGGAGGTACAGAGGCAGAGGGCGAAAACGGCTCAGGGGACTTTGCGGGCATCGGAGTAGGCAATGGCACCGGCAGTGCGGGGAACGGCGGGAATGTTTCCACAGGCGGCCTGGGAATCGTTGCTGCTCCGGGCGGGGATGAAAACAGGGAGGATAAAGAAGAGGCAACGCCCCAGCAAATCCGGGACAGCATGATTACACGCTTCGGACAGGCGAATGTGGACGCTATCAGCGAAGGCGTGGACACCAGTACCTGGACGGAGGACAACTGGTATATTTACATGCAGGAGTATCTGCTGAACGGAAGCCTGCCGGGGGATTGGATTGCGCCTACTTCTACGCCTGTGCCTACGCCCAGTAGTACGCCAGGGGTAGAGAGTGAAGATAATAAATTTTTTGTAGATGACACTTTGAGGGCACATATAGAAAACGTTGATCCTAACGTTCCTAGAAAAAGAGGGATTGGGGGGGCTCATAATCGGGAAGCATTTTTACAAAATGACATACAGATTGTAAGTGTAACATCACACCCAGAGATACCAGGTATCGAGATAATTGAATATCAAATGCCTAAACTAGATAAAACAGGAACCCCTATTCCAGGAGAGTATCAAACAGGTAAACCCAAAAGAAAAACAGTTTATGATCCCAGTGTGTTTAGTACGGAAGAATATTTGCGAAGAGGGGTGGAAGCTGCAAATAATGCATCAGAGCAGTATTCGGAGGGGACATTACCTAGAGAATGGAGTGGTTATGACAGCCAGGGAATAAAGTGGAGAGGATATTATGAAAACGGAGTTATTACGTCATTTTATCCGGAATGAGGAGATAAATTATGGCAAGAACTTTTAGGATTGAAGAAGAGGAGTTGTTATCAATTGCTCATTTTCCTGTTAAGGCGCTATTTGATATGGTGCCAGACAGCTGTTTTAAAAGTACAATAAAGTATATTAGTAATAATAGTGGCTTTGGTGAAAACTATGGTGCGTGCGTATTCTGGAATGATTTAGATGATTATGATAAGCAAAATACCCCCTTTTATGATGGAGCAGAGTTTGGATTACATAATGGAGATGAGGTTATAATTAGCACAAAAGAGTTATTGTACTACTTAAATTTAATATGTAAAAAATACTGTGAAGATCATCCAGAAGATAATGTTGAGATAATGAAGTATATTGATGATTTTAAAATAATTAATAAATTGTGCTGAATGTTTCAGGGGGGACAGTAGGAATATATTTGAACTGGCTGAAGAAGAGATATTAAAGCGTGCGGATGAGAAGTATATAGATCAGAAATTGGAGTGATTAAGATCATTTTGTTTACTTGTGTGTTTTTGGGGAAGCCAATAGTGTTGGAAATGTAAAGATGTATATTGGTGGGGAGATTCTATTTGATTGGATGCTTTTCAGTACAATTATCAATAAACATATAGGGGTGTTATATGGCCGCTACCATAAATATAAATTGTGTATTAAGCGATGCGGTAGATATTGCCGTTATATTGCAAGAACTTAGGAATAATAAATTAGACGTTAAAGTAGATAAAAAGATAAGTATGGATAATTGGTCTTGGGAAAATCAGCAGGAATTTCAGGACGTATCAGATATTTACAGATTACTTCAAAACAACAAGATCATAGTAATTAATGCACATTTACATACATTTAAGGATTTTGGAATTTATATAGAAAGGTGTAAGAATAAGTATTTTTATGAATTTTGGATAAATACAGATGGTTTTCCAGAATTAGATTCTGACATTATTAATTCGCAAAATATAAGTTTTTTTGAAAAAATTCAAATTTTTATTTTACATTATGTGGAAAATCATATTGGCCGTTTTGAAATCATTTCTATAGGAAATGAGACGTTGTTTAAGTACAAAGAAAGTATAGCGGAGACAATTCTAGAATCTGATTCTGCTTTGATATGGATGATTCCCAAAGCATCAGAGAACGAAATGGCAGTAAGTGGATATAGTAAAAGAAATGTTGGCAGTGTAGAAGTATTTATAAAAAACAATTGATATATTCGTTGAACATAGCTGCTTGGAGGCAAATAATGACAAAAGATTTAATAAATTGAATAAAGGAGTTACCACATGATGAAATATGTTATTAGTGATATAAATGCGGATGGGTATGAAAGATTTGTAACCATAAAGAATAAGGATAATAATTTTAGTTTTGTTGTACATTTTCTGGAATATGATGAATATTTGGAGGACAACGAAAAATCAAAGAAGAGGGACGTAGGAGACATAATGGAAGGGGAGATGGCCATTGGATTGGTAGCTGTGGATAAAGAAGTGAATGCAACGCTAATGCATAAACAATTAATACCAGGGTCCTCACATATAGAAGCAATAGTTCGGATTTGCAAAATCGTTGATGACTATTCGGTGTTTGCGAGTTCCTCCTTAGTAAATGGATTGATATTGATTGAGTTTGAACATAGAGTGAATTATCGAAAGGGGGATGTGATCTACCTTGAGGGGTCTCTGGAAATGAATTTATAAGTGTTTTGGCCGTAATAAAAATCAGAATAAAAACAGCAGTATATAAATATAGATACTTGAAAATTTTTAAATATTATAAAGCGTATGGAGGATTTGGGATGAGAAAGTATGATGTGGGAATGAGGCAGGTGCTTTTTTACAATGTAGATAGCATCGGCTACGATGAAGCCCAACAATCAAGGAAATATATTCACAAGGATAAGTATAGCAGTTTATAAAAGGGGGTGAGAAATGAAATATAAAGTTAAACGAAGGATAGAGGGATCTGTTTCAGTAATGATGGTTATTATCCTGCTGGTTACCATGGTGTTTTCTGCGCTGATCGTGGACACAAGCCGTATCAATATGGCCCGTTCCATGGTGTCCAGCGCAGGGGATTTGGCAGTTAATTCCGCACTGGCCAATTATGACACGGTGCTGAAAGATGTGTATGGACTCTTTGCCATGTCCCAGGCTTTGAAAGAGGATACATCTCCTGAGCAAGCCAGCGCCATACTGAACGCTGAGATTCGGGAGTACTTTGAGAAAACGCTGGTGTCTTATGGGGTGATTTCAGAGGCGGAGGCAGGAGACTATGTATCCCAGCTTATGGGAGGGATAAATGATCTGCTGTCTGGAACCGGAAATATGGAAGTCAGTAATTTCCTGGATATGGAGATTGCGTCATTTGTGGTAAATAAAGTGGACGCAAGCGGATTGGACAATCCGGAAATACTGCGAAAGCAGATTGTGGACTACATGAAGTACCGGGCGCCGATGAATTTTGGACTCAGCTTTCTGGATTCCGTACAGGCATTTACCACAATAAATGATCAGACCAAGGTGGTACAGGCCCAGGTGGAAGCACAGGAGAGCCTGCAGCCGGTTACGCAGGGTTGCCGTACAGTTATTGACTCCATAAGATCATATGACAGCCTTGTGCAGGCCATTGATACCGGGGATCAGGCGGTAAAAGGCAGGGAGGGCAGCACGGATCCCAATATAGTGGGTATCCGCCAGTATCCGGAACAGTTGGATAAATACAGGCAGGACTGGGCTGAGCATTATGAAAATATCAACAGACTTGCCCTGATATTTCTGCTGAAACCTCCCACCATATCGGATAGGCATCTCAGCGGGATGAGTTTTTCCGCCAATCAGCGCTTTATTCACGACTATACTTTGGAGGCGGATAAGGGCGGTATCTCTGTGGAGGTGGAACTGGCGGAAACCTTTGAAACGGCGGAAAATCAGGTTATAAGCCAGCGCAACAAACTTATGAGCGAGGAGCAGTCGAATTCCTACATGAATTGGCAGCGGACTTATTGTAGTGCCAACTTTCTTCCGGAGGGCAATCTGAACTACGAGCACACGGAATACAGTGATCGTCAGATGGCCATAAAGGCTTTTATCCGTTATGAAGCATTTCTTTTGAATGATGCCGAGAGGGCGCCGATCACTTACAGTAAAGCGGCGGAGATCCTGGAGCAGCTCTGTATCCTGGAAAAGTATCAGGACAATTATATTGCGTTAATGGGGCAGCATATTGAGGAACAGACGGCTGCCCGGGACGCCAAGGAAAGGGAGATGAACCGCAAGCAGCAGGAAGTGAGCCGGGCTGAAAGCTCTTTGGAGAGCGCCAGGAGCGCAAAGGCAGATGTGGGACACAAAAAGTCTGCTTGGGATGCGGCTGTTTCTGACAAGAATGCGGCGCAGAGCAATCTTGCAAAAGCGGAAAATGAGTTGAATTCCTATACCGGCAGCGATCAAAAGAAAATTAACAGCCTTAAGGCGGCGGTGGAATCGGCTCAGGCAGCTTATAATAATGCAGAGGCACAAGAGAGCGATGCCGAAGCTGCTTATAACAGAGCCAAGGCCGTGGAGCCTTCCGACGAACAGATTGCCGCGCTGGAAAGTGAATTGGCAGGAAAACAGGCAGAATATGTACAGCTGGAAAAGGAGTATAACATACTGGTAAATAGTGTGAAACTTCTGGTTGGAAGACAGGATAATCAAATTGCAAAATATAAAGAAGCGTTAGCTGCATATATGCAATTTTCCAATGCATATCAAAGAGATCAGGAATGGTATATTACCTATCAGGATACAGCGCGAAAGGTGATTACCAGAGAGGCAAGTGCTATTCAGACGCAGGCTCTGAAGATCAGGGAGAATATGCAGAAGCTGACAGGGAGTTTGGATCTGATTGAAAAGGGGCTTAAAAACCTTAGAATGTCTGTGGAGCAATATGAAGTGAAAGTAGGCCAATGGTCAAGCGCAAACCAAGGATATGTTGCAAGTAATTCCACTGACACCTTCAGCAGGCAGAATGAGGCGGATATTGCGGCTACAGAAAAGCAGTATGATCTGGATTCTTTGGATCAATTGTTATCCTATGTGCAGACGCTGGGGAAGAAATATAATGATTTTTACCAATACATCATAGACGTTTCGCATTATAAGTATGGCACTAAAAGGATTGACGCCATGGCTGCCAGTGAACAGGTACTCAGTGCAATACCGGCAGCCATAAGGGACACCTTGCCGGACATTGTAACAGAAGAGCATGCGGGAAATCAGTTGGAATTGCTGTATCCGAAAGAGCCAACGCCTGCGCTGGAGATACAAAAGGCAACTTTTTTGACAGACGGTGTATTACCGATTCAGTTTTTAAAGTATCTAAATGAGAACTTTCCTGTTGAGGAGCAGAAACTTGTGACAGACGGCGCGGAAGGAGATCCGGAGCAGCAATATCAGGATATAAAGACTGAGATGAAGAAGGATAAGGAAGCTGGAGAAGAAATACCTGCCTCCGATGCGGACCCATATGGATATACCTTTAAAGATAAGCCGATTAATCCGGCTTCTTTGCCTTCTCATGCACAGGCTCCCGAAAAGTGCAGTACAAACAGTATGTCTATCACAGAGGATAAAGGCGGTAATATAAATGCAAGTAACAGTTTGGGGGAGCAAAACAGTAATCTGGACTCTGTGCTGGGAAATGTGGGAAAGGTCTTGGAGACTGGTTTGGAAAATGTCTATATTCTGGATTATATTTTTGAAAATTTTTCCTATAATACCATGATTCAAGAAATGGTGGTAGAAGGAGAAAAGTTGGAGAATTATTCCCAGGTGATGGGCATAGCTTCTCATGAGAAGCTGAGCAGCTATGTTGGGACGGCCAGAACACTCAGCAATTACAGCATCACAGGCGCTAATAACTATTTGTATGGGGCAGAGGTAGAATACATTCTTTGGGGGAATACAGAAGCGGCTAAAAATGTCAACTATACCAAGGGAAGTATTTATGCCATCCGTTTTGCTTTTAACAGCATCTTTGCTTTTACCAACAGTGAGATACGCAATACTACCCGAGCCGTGGGCTTGGCTGTACAGGCGGCGACGGCAGGATTTGTTCCGTACCAGTTAGTGCAGGTGGTGCTGCAGTTGGCGCTGGCGGCCGCGGAATCCGCCATTGACCTGGATATGATGAGCAGGGGACTAAAGGTGGTAGTTGTCAAGACTAAAGATACCTGGAGCATGAGCATATCGGGAGCGGCGGGATTCATGAAAGATGTTGTAACCAATGTAGTTGATACAACTATTTCCAATGCTATTGCATATGTCACTGAGGGGGTGAACACAGTACTGGATGCATCCGCGGAGGAACTGAAGGGAGCAATAGAGCAATTAACCCAAACCGTCAGTAATGCGGCACAGAACAAGGGACAGGAGATAGTAGATGGTATATACACGGAACTGCAAAGTGAAATAGACAAAATGCTGAATAGTATGGAGTTTGTAGATTACGCTGCTTTGGACGGGGGATGCATGTCTCAGACACAAGTGCAAAATCAGGTAGATACCATGTTTAATGAACTAAATGCTAAAGTAAATGGTATATTTGCAAAGTATGCAGGTAATCCTTTTGCGGATGGACTTCAGGATACGCTTAAAGACAGCATATTCGGAGATAACGGGGTCTTAAAAAGGGTACATGAAAAAATAAATAATTTGATCAGTACTGCTTATATGGGGACATCGGGATCTGTGGATATAGGAGATATCATCTGCCGGGAGATGAATCAGATAAGATATGATGTCATACAGATAATGCGGGAAAATGTGATTGCGTTGGAAAAGTATGTTGACTCCGTGGCGGAACAACAGGTTGAGAACATTACCAATCAATTAAATGAGTATGCAAATGAATGTATTGCGGACGCCAGTGAGGAAATAACTTTATCAATTAAAGAAAAGGTAGCTTCCAGTATGGATAATTTTTCTAATACATACTTAAAAGATATAGAAAAGCCGGATCTAGGATCCACAGGTACTACAAAAGTCTCCAGCGCCGCGAAAGTAGCATCCTTAATTAAGTTTGGCTACAAGGATTATCTGATGCTTATGCTTTTTATAAATGTATGTGCCGATGATCAAATTGTATTGAAAAGAACGGCAGACCTTATTCAACTGAATATGCAGAACGCGAAAGGTGGAAAGGGTCAGGAGGGACAGCTTTTATTTGTACACAATCGGGAAAGCGGATTTACTATGGCTGAGGCGAAGACTTATGTGACTGTACAAGGATGCGTCAAAGTAGATATGTTATTTTTGAATATGGATTTCTTTAACAGGTTGCTGGCAGAAGAAGGTACAGACATCAAGGAACAAGTAAATGCAGTCGCTACGATACCATATAATGGTATTGGCGGATATTAAATTATCGAAAGGAGTTATTACTATGAAAAGAAAAATTTTGCTTATGGGGTGCATTTCTGCGTTATTAATGGGACTGGTGTCATGTGGACAACCGGCCTCGAGCGAAGGCACGGAAAGTGTTGTGAACAGTTCAGCATCAGAGACTGTGCCGGAAACGGAGGAGAAATCCAACGAAACCTCAGAAGAAAGTATTGGTGAGGATATGCCTTACTGGAAAGGGGTGAGGGACCTTTTTGTGTATGATGTATACACTACAGGTAGAACTTATGTGGGGAGAGTATCAATTAATATTGATTACCCCTCTTTAAAACCGACATCTTTCGGATGGGCATATCAACTGGATCCGGCATATATATTTGTAACAGATCCTGGATTTACTCTTGAAGATGGAAAAATTAATATCAATGAAAATGTGATGGTAGAATCTCTGGAAGATACATTCGAAGTAACCATACCGCAGATATGCCGGTATTTGAAGTCTGATCGAAATCGGCGCTACAGTAATTTTGACTTCGTAGTTGAGACGGCGGAGCCTGTAACGATCAATGATTTGTCTATGTATAAGTACACAGGAATACATACCTATACCTATGAAGAAGAGGACAGGCAGTGTAATTTTGTGGCATATAGTGTGGACACTAAACAGGTAGAACACTCATATCTTACATTGATTGTGCTGGATGACTCTTTAAGCAATCCCAGTCTGGATCCGCTGCCGGAGGGGACTATTGAGGCCTATGCAAAAAAGATGGCAGAGTCTATTACAGTTAGAGAATAACGAAGATTATCCAGATGTAGTTTATTCAGATACTGACAGATGAGGATGAATAACGATGAAGCGTATGATAAACCGTATCCTGCAGAAGATCAGACAAAGTCAGGCGGGCTCTGCCACGGTAGAGGCAGTGGTATCCTTTACGGGCTTTCTGTTCGTGATTTTTACCATATTGAATATTGTTAATATATGCAGAGCGCAGATGCTTGTATCCAATGCTATGGATACGGTAACAAAGGAACTGACCCAGTATTCTTATTTTTATCAGATCAGCGGGCTTCGTAAGTTTGATCAGGAAATCCAGGCAATAGGTGAGGAGAATGCCATAAACTTGAACAATGTGGCCTCTTCAGTGGGAGATCTGTACAATGCTCTGGGGACTGCTGCAAGTTCCAGCGAGGCAGAAATTCGCGGTTTGAACAATAGTCTCAGAGAAGGAAATCTTACCAGTGACGGAGTTCAGGCAGCGCTGCTGAATTTGGACACCAATGCTACCAATGTGAGTGCCTCCATTGAAAGTATGGAGGCTCAGATTGGAGATGTGATAGACAATCCAATGACATACCTCAAGAGCATCATAGCAGTGGCGGGCTCACAGGGATTGGAAACCTTGAAATCCCATGTCATCGCAGCGCCTTTGGCCAAATCTCTTATGGTGAAACACTTTGGAGATAGCAAGACAGAGGCAAATGCGGCTTTGGAGCGTCTGGGAGTGGTGGACGGTCTGGATGGCATGAATTTTACACGCTCCACAATCTTTGAAAAGAACCATCAGGATGAAATTCATCTGGTTGTGTATTACAAAGTGAAGGTAATGCAGCTTTTTAAATGGGCAGATTTCGAAGCTGTCATCTGTAAGGAAACCAGGGCCAGAGCATGGCTGGGTGGGGATGATATACAGGCATTGGCAAAGCAGCCGGCAGTCAGCCCGGGAAGTCCCGGCGGAGATCAGGCCGGAGAAACGGTAGAAACGCCACCGGCAGAGGGGGAGGATGAAGAAGAATCGGAGGACGATGAGGAATCCGACTCACATGTTGAGGACACTGGTCTGGAGGAGTACCTTGCCAGTGTCGATCAAAATGTAATTGAAGATATTCGGAAGAATTATGATACAAGTAACTGGACGGAAGACCAATGGAAAGAGATTATAGAAACATATGTACCAGTTATCATATTTTCTACAGAGTCTAAGAAAATTGAGGTAACCGTCAGAGGGGAAACTTATTCGCTGGATCAAAAATCAGATGCGTGGAATTTACCCTCAACTATAAGGGGATTGGTTATTGAAGAAATACTGGCGGGAGACGATTATAAAGACCTGGAACACTGCGGATCAGAAAGAGGCGGTTACTTTCCTGTTATTGACTTTATAAATGATTCGGAGGTAATAAGTCTTAAAACCATAGATTTAAATCTTCCGTCATATCAGGGAAATGGGGGAACGAATCGAGTTTTAAGATATATAAAAGAGTATGCCGGTAAAAAATTGCCAGTTGAAGGTGACTATAACAGAATATTGGATATTAGAATTCCGGCAGGGACCAAAGGAAATCTGGATATAATAAGTATAATGGAAGCAGCAAAGGAAGCAGGAATTGAGGTTAAGATAGAGGAGTTTTGAGAATGAAGAGCAATGTACTATATAAATTATCTATTAAGCAGGAATTTTACACTACAGAGTATATGCTGATGTGGGTGGAGGAGATAGCCAAAATCATAGAACCGAATGAAATGCTTATCAGTACATTCAGCAATAATTTTATGAAATATAATGCTGAAATACTCAGGGAAGAGATAGAAAGTGTGGTCGAAAAAGCAGAAATAGATCTGTATATAAAGACAAAGGAAGAACATTTTTCTACCTATGTAAAAGAGGAGGATGGCCGGGTTATATTCGGCTTAGACACTAAAGAGGAAAACCCTCATATTGAGAGAATGATAGAAGATACTATGTGCAAGGGCCAAGGTGTATTTGCGTTTAAATGTTCTACGATGGATAACTTTCTTGAAAATCTGGACAGTATTTCCTGGTATTGCCATTTTGAAGGAAGCCTAAAAGGAAAAAAGATAACCCATCATCGCAACAGGCCCAAAGAAGAAATAATTGATATTGAATATAATGCAGGACATTCACATGTGGAGGCAGGGATATGGTTTGGCTCCTACCACTGTATGTGGTTTGGCCAAGACTTTTACCAATACATTTCTAAACAGAAACTGCAGGCATTTTCTAACTGCCATGAGAATGTGGAACTGGAGAATGATGTAATCCGCATAATGCTTTACAAGAATATGTGGGATTATGAGAATCCAGTCAACCGTAATCGGCAGTGGGACTTCAGGAGAAGTGTCGGCATAGATGAAGTAGCACATTCTCTACATGGAAGGAAGAAGAAAGTGACAGATCCTGTGCTGGAGATACTTCCCAAAGATGAAAAGGGAAACAACGTAACACGCTTTTATTTTACCAGTCATGGAAAAAATGTTCGGAAGTCCCAGGCAAGTGTGGAGAGAACTTATACGCACTCGCCGAAAGGTAAACTACTTCATGTAGAACACAGAAAAATGAACAACGAGGACGCGAAAGATGATATGGACTAATTTACTGGGCATACTGCTGGCCCTGCTGGCCGGCTATTTAACCTATGCCTACATTACCTTTCTTCCAAAGGAAGGAAAAAGGTTTAAAACTTTTTTTAAAGTAGATTTGCGGAAACGGGAGTTGGTTTTTATGCTGATTATCCTGGTGACAGCGTTGATCACGGGCGCATACGGGCGGTATCGCAATGAGTACACGGCGGTACAGTGCTATCTCAACATTGGGGTATTGTTCCTGCTTGCAGCCATGGCTTGGGTGGATTACCGGGAGAAGATCATACCCAATCATCTGATCCTGGCCGGACTGGTCCTGTGGCTGTTGGAGATGGGAATTGAAGTATTTCTGCTTCATACAGATATTCGTATGGCGCTGGCCTTCTCCGCGCTGGGCGGCGGGATATGGGGTGGTCTGCTGATCATTATTGCGCTGATTGCCAAAACAGCGCTGGGAATGGGGGACGCCAAAATGTTTTTGGTGATCGGGTTGATATATGGTTTGAACAATACCTATTCTATTTTGCTGATATCTCTGCTGGTGATGGCCATCGTGTCCATTGTGCTGCTTGTGATGAAGAGAGTGGAACGGAAATCTACGATTCCCATGGCACCATTTGTTTTGATAGGATTTACACTGTGTATTTTTTTAGGGATGTAGGAGGTACAGAGCGGGATGAAGGTCAAGATCTTTGCAGTAATCGCATTGGTGCTGGCAGGAATTACGGTGACGGTAATGATGTTGAAGGGGCAGGCGGCGGATCAGGAAGAATATGCGGGATATCTTGCGGCTGCCAGGCAGAATGCGGACAGAGACATTCCTTATGTGGCCGTGCAGAATTATCTCAGGGCAATCCATATGGATGCCGGTGACGAGGGCGTCTATCAGGAATATCTGATACAGGCCAAGAATCTGGGAGTGGATCCCTATATGGCGGCGGTGAAATCTTATGTGGAATATTTTCCGGAATCGAGTATGGCATATGAGGCGTTGTGTGAGTACTATTACAATCAGGAGATGTATCAGATGGTACTGGATACGGCGCTGGAGGCCAGAGAGAAGGGCATAGCTACGGACCGGGTCCGGGAATATTATCTGGAATGCAGTGTTATGTACCGTGTGATCGGAAGTGGGTACAGCGAGGTCACTTCATTTCTGGGAGAGACTGCCCGGGTGCGGATGGGAGAATTGTACGGCTATATCAATCAAAACGGCAATTACACAATGATGCCAACCTATGAGGACGCTTCCTTTTTTATGGGCAAAAATGCGGCGGTTTATCACGAGGATGAGTGGTATATGATAAACGAAGCCGGATATAAGGTGGCCAGGACGAATTTGCCTGTAGATTATCTCAGTTTTGTGAGCAATGGATGGATTCTGTTTTCCCTGGAGGGAAGATATGACTATATGACCAGCAGCCTGACTGTACCCCAGGAGATTCGCTTTGAGGACGCCACGAATTTTAAGAACAGAGTGGCGGCGGTAAAGAAGGACGGAAAATGGGCCCTGATCAATGCGGATATGGAGATGATTACGGATTATCTGTTTGATGATGTGCTTCGGGATGAATTTAATACCTGCATTAACAATGGCGTAATTTTTGTACAAAAAGACGGAAAATATTACATGGTTAATGAGGAGGGCCTTCGTATCACAGAGACGGGCTTTGACAATGCCTGTCCCTTTGTCGGAAGTGATCCGGCGGCGGTGTGCGTGAACGGGCTGTGGGGATTTGTGGATGCTCAGGGCAACATGGTGATTGAACCCCAGTACGAGGCAGCGAAATCCTTTAACATGGGTCTGGGCGCAGTTTGCCGGGGAGGCTTGTGGGGGTATATTAACACTGGCAATGTGATTAGAATGGAATATCAGTTTGAGGACTGTCTACCATTTTCCAGCAACGGTGTGACGGCAGTCAGGGAGAATGATACCTGGAGATACATAAAACTTTTGCCATATATATAAGAGAAAGCGCACGCAAATATACGGAACGAAAACGGGAGGTACGACATGAACTATCGGTTTGAAAATCAGGGGAGCAGCATCTATCTGGTGGCGGAACTGCCGTCGGAGGCAGAGGTGGATACCATGACGCTGGGAATGATCACCAACAATACGATTCCTGGAGTGGCTCATGCGCTATACACTCAACTGGATACCACCAGATATGTAAAATTCAATATTACGGCCAAGGTGTCCTTAAAACAGCTGCTGGAGGGAGCCGTCAATCGCCGCAGACTGGCAGGCGTGTTTCTGGGTATCTGTAACGCCCTGAGGAATGCGGACGATTATATGCTGGACAGAAGCAGTTTTCTCTATGATGCGGAAAAGATATTTGTCAATGTCAGTACTCTGGAAGTATCCATGATCTGTGTGCCTGTGATGCGTCTGGTACAAGACATGCCGGATGTGGGAATGCTGTTTAAAAGCATTATGTTTTCCGCTCAGTTTGATGCTGCGGAGAACACCGACTATGTGGGGAAGATTATTAACAGGCTGAACAATCCGGCAGGTTTTCTGTTGGAGGATTTCCAGACATTGCTGGAAGGGTTGGAGGCAGGTGCGGAGAATCCCGGACAAAAGCCAGAGGAGACAGCGGTTTCCGCAGAGCGGCAGGCTCCCACGCAGTTTGTTGAACCAATGCAAAATAATATATCCGATCAGAACATCGTCTACGCCCAGAGCACTGTCTCTGCACAGAATGCCGCTATCCCCCAGGGAGCATCCCCTTCCCAGAGTGCTGTATCCACGCAGAACGCGGTCGTGAACCAGGGCGGTGTACCGATGCAGAATGCGGCTGTGAACCAGGGTGGTGTACCGATGCAGAACGCGGTTGCGAACCGGAGCGGTGTACCAATGCAGAACGTGGCTGTGAACCGTGGCGCAGTACCGATGCAGAATACCGCCATGAATCAGGGCGCCATGCCGGGCGGACCTTCTGCGCCGGTACCTCCAAGGCCACAGCCATCCCCAGCAACACCCCAGGGAAAAGAGAAAAAAGGATTCAGTTTGTTTGGAAGCAAATCCGGAAAGAAGGCAAAGCCCATGGCCAATGTGGCCATACCAGGGGCACAGCAGACAATTCCCCGGGCGGTTCCTCAGACTCAGCCCGGCCCCCAGCAGGTGTTTGCCCAGACTCCGCCGGCAGTGTCGCAGGCTCAGGCCGTTATGCCCCAGACCACCATTCCTACGCAGAACAGTCAGCCGATGCAGGCCCATTTCGGGGAAACCACCGTACTGGGTGGGGGAGCAGCGATGGGAGAGACCACCGTACTGGGGGCAAAGCCGGCACCAATGGTACAGCCATACCTGATCCGAATCAGGACTGATGAGCATATTCCGCTGACAAAGCCGGTTTTCCGAGTGGGGAAGGAAAAGAGTTATGTGGACTATTTTATCAGCGACAATTCCGCTGTCAGCCGCAGTCATGCCAATTTTGTACAGCGAGACGGCAGATATTATGTGATAGATACCAATTCTACCAACCATACTTTTGTGGACAACCGCCAGATAGAGAGCAACCGGGAGTGTGAGATCACCCATGGCATGCGGGTTAGGCTGGCCGATGAAGAGTTTGAATTCAGAGCCTATTAACACAATACCCCGGGGCGGTCTGGGATATGCAGGAAGAGGAAAAGCGGAAATGAAATATATTGTCTCTGCAAGTACGGATATCGGCAGGGTGAAGAGTACCAATCAGGACAGTCTGAATGTGATGATTCTTTCCTATGCCGGAGAGCAGATGGTCTTTGCTGTGCTTTGCGACGGCATGGGAGGGCTGGACAGGGGGGAAGTGGCCAGCGCCAGTGTGGTGGAGGCTTTCCACCAATGGGGGGTGGAGTTCCTTCCCGGCTTGTGCGCCAGAGGGATTACGGATGCGGAGATCCGGCGGGAGTGGACTAATATCATCACCGGGCAGAACCGAAAGCTAAGAAATTACGGAGCCGGATGCGGAGTGAATCTGGGAACCACGGCGGCAGTTTTGCTGGTGACGAAAAAGCGATATTATATTGTCAATGTGGGGGACAGCCGTGTCTATGAACTGGGGGCTTCGGCGCGGCTGCTGACCCAAGATCAGACGGTGGTGGCCATGGAGGTGCAGCAGGGAAAGCTGACATGGCAGGAAGCGGAGAAGGATCCGAGACGCAGTGTGCTTCTGCAGTGCGTGGGAGCCTCGGAGGAGGTCTGTCCGGACTTCTTTTTCGGTACTCCCGGACAGAATATGGTCTACATGCTGTGCAGCGACGGCTTTCGCCATGAGGTGTCGCCGGAGGAAATCTATGCGTATCTTCAGCCATCCCGGATGGTCAGCGCGGAGAGCATGAAGCAAAATGAAATAGCGCTGATTGAATTGAACAAACAGCGTCAGGAGCGGGACAACATCTCGGTAATTACCATCAGAACATATTGACCGGAGGATGTCAGCATGTTGGAAATCGGATCGCTGGTTGACGGCAAATATAAAATACTGAACGTGATAGGCCATGGAGGAATGAGCGTTGTGTACATGGCCATCAATGAAAAGGCAAACAAAACCTGGGCCATCAAGGAAGTGCGCAAGGATGGAAAGCTGGATTTTGAGGAGGTAAAGCAGGGGCTGACGGTGGAGACCAATATGTTGAAAAAACTCAGGCATAATAATCTCCCCAGCATAGTGGATGTAATAGAGGATGAGGATACATTCATCATTGTCATGGACTATATTGAAGGCAAGCCTCTGTCGGATGCCATACAGGAGTATGGAGCACAGCCCCAGGAAAGTGTGATTAAATGGGCAAAACAGTTGTGCAATGTGTT
The DNA here is from genome assembly GCA_011959105.1 of Lachnospiraceae bacterium. Classification (GTDB taxonomy): domain Bacteria; phylum Bacillota; class Clostridia; order Lachnospirales; family Lachnospiraceae; genus Acetatifactor. The sequence continues at coordinate 21,366 of BLLU01000131.1, forward strand.
GGGATATCTCCACTCGCAAACCCCGGCGATTATCTATCGGGATATGAAACCCTCCAATGTGATGCTGAAGCCGGACGGCAATCTGGTGCTGATTGATTTTGGAATTGCCCGGGAATACAAGGAGCAGAACCTGGCGGATACCACCTGTCTGGGGACCATCGGCTACGCCGCCCCGGAACAGTTCGGGGGCAGAGGACAGACCGATGCTAGAACGGACATTTATTGTCTGGGAGCAACTCTTCATCATCTGATAACAGGACAGGATCCCTGTAAACCACCCTATGCCCGATATCCCATCCGACATTACAATGGGGCACTGTCCACCGGTTTGGAGGAGATTCTGCTCAAGTGCACCCGGGATAATCCGGAGGAAAGATACCAATCCTGCGCGGAACTGATGTACGCACTGGAGCACTATTATGAGTTGGACAAGGAATACAGGATAAAACAGAACCGAAAGCTGGGAATATTTGTTGCCGCGGCAGTATTGTCCCTGACCTTCTTTTCCCTAGGAACAGGCTTTCGTGTTCTGGCGGACCAGACCCAGGCGGACAATTACAATGTGTATCTGCAGGACGCCCGGGGAAGTGTGAGCTTTGAGGACAAGATTGACAAATGTCGGTCGGCTGTGGAACTAAATCCTTCTCAGGCAGACGCTTATATTTATCTGTTGGAGGATGTGCTGCTGGAAGATGGAATTCTGAGTGCCCGGGAGGATGAGATTCTGCGGGGGATTCTGATGGGGAATGACGGACGGAGAACCAACGAGGCTGTTTTTAAGACCAATCAGGCCGCCTATGACGAATTTGCCTATGCCCTGGGGCTGGCCTATTACTATTATTACGAAGAGAAGGGCAGCAAATCCCAGGCCACAAAGTGGCTGGATATCGCGGCGAATTCCGTGGTTCTGGAGGACGCGAAGGTGGAGAGAGCCAGACGTCTGGGGAAGATTGCTGCTTATTATTCCCGGATAGGCAGGAAAATAAGGCGGGAGACGCCCAGATCGGTTATCTGGAATATTGGACGGATCTGACGGAGCTGTCCTCCGGTGATCTGGCGCAGCTGGATAACACTACAACGGCCCTGACCATGTATAAGGAACTGGCTTATCAGATTATCTCCTATGTGGAGAAATTCAAGGCAGCAGGAGTAGACCGGGCATCCATGACAGCCCAGTTGGACAATATGTCCCGGAGAATAGGCGGAAACGAATTTTCCGACGGTACCCAGCGGGTTAATGATCTGAAAGCTGAATTGCTGGAAATGATAGACAGGGCCAGGTATATGGTTGAGATTACATATGAGGAGGAGCAGGAGAATGAGTAGCGGGATATTGACTTCAACGGCGGAGATAGAACAGCAGGTGCTGCTTTTCCAGTCTGTGTCCGGGGTATGTCTGGCTCTGGGATGCATGTGTCTGCTGCTTACGATTTTTCTGTTCTGGCGGTTTCGCATCGCCAATGTTATTGCCTTTAAGCTGGGGATTTCGGCCCGTCAGTCCATCCGGGAGATCGAGGAGACAAATGCTGCCGCAGCCTCCCGACAGGAGGAGAATGCCACCACGCAGTTGGAAAAGTCTTATGTTCCTGTTGTGGAGACAACCACCCGGCTGGACCCCACAGAAACCCTTGATGCTGCGCAGACAGAGAAAACGCCGGGAAAATGGGAGATACTTTGTGATATCATGATGTTGCACACAGAAGAAAGGATTGGATAAGGAGAAACAAATGAAGAGGCTATGGAACAAGGAGACGGGGCGAAGGCTGGCAGTGATTCTCTGTGCAGCCCTTATTTTTACGGGAGTTTTTCAGAATTTTGCATGGGCGGAGACGGAAAATCATACAGAAAACAGCCAGCAGAGTCCTGTGTATAAGATTTTTCTAAATCTGATCAGTGTGGAAGGAGATAACCGGGGGCAGGACGATTACCAGCAGATATTTGAAAAGTCGGTGTCAGGAAACGATATTATGATCGGCGGAAAGATATTTCAGATCGGACAACACGGTGAAATCGTCGATACCCGGGGAGCCGCTACCGTGTCGGGGAGTGATATGTATATTATCGCGGATGTGCCGCAGGTGGAAATCCGTTATAACGGAGATGCGGCTTATTTTGAATCCATGGCTACCGTAAGCGGAAATGAAGGGGCAAAAGTGGTTCTGACCAGGAAGCATACGCTGAATGCCGAAATCAAAATCGATGTTGGAGGAAAAGAAAAGGAGCCCTTGTGGGAGGTATACCCGGATGCGCAGCCGCGTTTCCATTATACCAACCAATATGGACAGCCGGTGAATCCCCAGGCCGTCCGGGCATCAGAAGCGCCTTTTCAGGTCAGGTCCGAGTTGTGCGGTGTGGAGGCAGTCGGGGATGCCCTGCTGGATGACACGACGGTTTTTGTATATCGGGGCTATACGGAGTATGGACGCGATCTGCAAATATGGGATAGAAACGGGAACATTATTGAAGGGATAGAACAGGGAGTCTATTACAATGTGGGAAAGATTTTGATCCCGGGACGTGAAAGGACGCCGGAAGATCCCTTTGACAAGTACGAACTTGTATTAGGTGCTGACCGGGTCTGCGATGATCTGGGAAAAGAGCCGGTGGTACTCCCGGTTTCTTCTGTCAGCGGCGGGGATGCGTCCCTGACGCTGTATATGGACGGCGCAGGGGACGGGAATCGGGAGAATTGTACAATCCGTTTTCTGGTAGACAACACGGCCCCCATAGTCACAGGCGTCAGTTATAAGAGAAGCGGTGACACAAAATATACGGATTGGACAGAAGGGACGGCGCTGAAGGACAGAGAGGGAATTTCCATGCGCTTTACCATATCGGAGGATCATGGCATAAGCAGTGTACGGATTGTTTATAAAGATAAAAACGGGGAAATTTCTGAGGAGGAATTAGGGCTGGCGTCGGAACAAAAGGGGCCGGGAAAGGAATATGTATATGAGTGGAAAGGGGCCGTACCGGACGCGCATTATACGGAAGTAGGTCTTCTCGTAGAGGACATGGCAGGCAATAAGACTGCCTGGGGAAGCGCCGCATATCTTCTGGATCACACGGCTCCCCGGGTAAACAGGATTACCTGGGAGAAAGAGGAGGAACCGGGAGTTGTCCGAGAACTGGATCCTGCCGGGGAGGCATTCATAGCCGCAAAGACAGGCATCACACTGGTCTATCATGTCACCGAGGAAAATGAGATGGGAGCGGCGGTGCTGCGCTATACGGATGAAAGCGGCAGGGAAACCACACTTTCGGGGGAACAGAAGCGGGAGAACGGAGCCTATACCGGGTATAGCTTTACCTATCGGCTGGACAGGGAGAATACAACTTACAGAGATCTGCAGCTGTATCTGGAGGACGAACTTGGCAATACTCCGGAAGCGCCTACGGCCAAACTGACGGCAATTCTGGATCACACGCCGCCGACGGTGGAAAAAATATTCTGGACGGTGGCCGGGCAGACAGCGGAATTAGCAGGTCCACAGGTGTTGGTGGATAGTAGAAGTATCGGACTGACAGTGGACATTGAAGAGGAGAATCTTGCGTCCGTTGGCCTGTACTATCTGGAAAATGGGGAAAGGAAGCAGATTGATCAACAGTGCGGAGACAAGCGTTTTGTGTTTCTAATTGATACTAGTGAATACAATTATAGGCCTCTCTTTTTTGAGATTACGGACAAATCCGGCAACAGGGAGAGTTATGGATTGGGCGGAAATCAGTCTCTCCGGGTTGTGATCGATCAGGCTCCCCCGGTGATAAGCGACTTGGTCTGTCTGCCCCAGAGGGAGACTTGGTACAGAGAGCAGGAGAATCCTCTGCAGTATTCGTTTCACTTAAAGGATTATTCCGACATGGAAAGTATTCGTATGATATCTGTGTTGGAGGACGGAACAGAGATCATTTGGGATTTGACGGAAGACTGTAAAAAAATTTCCGGCCGGGATGAGGAGGGGTACTATCATTACCATGTGGTTACCCGGGAGGATCGGTTTGTGTCTGCGCCGGACCAGAGTCTTTATTATTACTTTGAGATCGAAGATCAATGGCATAACCAGCTGTCTACCAGGGGAGATGGGCAGCACACGGTCCATATGCTGGTGGATAACACGGCGCCCAGTCCCATAGCCTATGTGAGATATAGAGGGGATCAGGATGCTTTCTACAATGATCTGGACCAGAAGGTCCAGCCGCCGGAGGAACATTACAGGCTTGGGAAATTGTCCGGCAAGCTGTTTAATAACAGCCTAATGGATCTGTTTGTATATGTTGCGGATTTCGCGGCGGATGACGCAGTCGCCCAGGCAGCGTCGGGTGTTAAGCGGGTCCGGGTAGTCTATCGTTACACGGACCGTTCCCTGGCCGCGCCTAAGGAGAGCATGGGTGTGTTCACCTATGAAAACGGAAATACAGAGAACGGGATCAAGGCTTCTTCCATGGTCATGGTAGAAGGCAAGGCGGTTCCCATGGATGAAATAAGTATTCGTTTCAGTGTGAAAAATGGACTGAAGATCTTTTCCATAGAGTCCGTGGAGGTTACGGATGCTGCCGGAAATACCACCCTGATCCGGGAGTATGGGGATGCAAACGGACTGACGGTGGATTATATTCTGGACGACAAAGCACCGATACTGTCTCATGTTATTCCTGGGGGCAGCAGTGGCTATACCAGGGATGCCAATACCATCTATTATAATACCAGAGAGGTGGAACTGGCAGTATCCATTGCGGAAAACAATTTTTACCCGGAGGAAGTGCTAAGTAATCTGAAAGCGGAGGAAGCGACCAGAACCATTACCATGGGCGGATTTCGGGATATGGGCGGTTATCGCTACAGAAGTGATTTTGCATTGAATGACGGAGAAGGGAAATATCAGTTTACTCTGACCTATGCGGACCGTTCCGGCAACGCCATGATTTTCCAGGGGGAGGATGACCGCTTTGTGACGGACGGAATCTACAAGAGTCCGATTCTGGTGCTGGATACCACGCCGCCGGTACTGGATATTGCCTATTACTGCAATGGACAGAATATTTCGGATCAGGTATACGGAGGGAATTGTGTCAAGGGCGATGTGACAGCCGTGATCAGTGTCACGGAAGCAAATTTTGATCCCAATTTGGTGGAGATTGTATTCCATGCCATGGATGCCGCCGACAATCGGGAATTCGGCACGGAATACAATCCTTCAGGCTGGAGTCGGCACGGCGATACCTATAGCTATTCCATCTCCTGCAGCACGGAAGGCCATTACAGTCTGACGGCCCGGTGTACAGACAAAGCAGGCAATCATTCCGGCGGCGTGGCCTCTTCGGATTTTGTTGTGGATAAGACGGCGCCTGCAGTGGATATTACCTACAATGTTACTACGGAGAATGGATATTATAATGTGGACCGGGTGGCCATGGTTTCGGTGACGGATCAGAACTTTGATGAAAACACCGCCGAATATATGGTTACCGGCACGGGGGAATTGCCGGTGGTGGGCAACTGGTCCCACACGGCGGCCGGTGGATGTAACGGAACGGTACATGTGAAGGCGTGCTGTTGGTCCTCCCCCGTGACCTTTCATGCCGATGGAGATTATGGATTTACGTTTGTGTGCGCGGACAGAGCCGGCAATGAATCCGGGGTGATACCGGAAGAGAGCTTTACCGTGGATCAGACGTTGCCGGTGATAGAGGTGCGTTACGACAACATGGAATCCCTGAACGGCTTCTACTATAAGGAAGCCAGAAATGCAGTCATTACAGTAAAGGAGCACAATTTTAACGGCGCCGATGTGCAGCTGTCAGTCAGTACCCCGGATGGGATGGTAAAAAGTTCCTCTCCATGGCGAAACAACGGAGCGGATCTCTATATGTGTGAGATTCCCTTTGATGTGGACGGAGATTACTCTTTTGACATCAGCTATGTGGATCTGGCGGGCAATGCGGCGGAGGCTTATGGCGGTGATCGATTTGTAATTGATCTGACGGCTCCCAGGCTGGAGATCAGCGGCGTACAAGACAAATCCGCCAACAATGGCATTGTTGCTCCCGTGATCACCTGTACGGATAAAAATTATGACGCCCAGGAACTGGAAATAAGTGTTACGGGGATCAATCATGGGTCGGTGAAACCGGAGTATTCCAGTACCGGGGATCCAGAGGGACAGACCATCGAATTTGCGGACTTTGCACATGAGCAGGAAATGGATGATTTATATACGCTGGAGGCTTCCGTCACAGACAAGGCGGGGAATGTTACGGCGGAGAGCATTTGGTTCTCGGTCAACCGATTTGGTTCCGTATATGTTTTTGGCGAGAATACACAGAGCGTTTTAGAACGGTATTATGTCAATCAGGGCCCGGGACTGACCGTGACGGAAATCAATGTGGACACGCTGGAACATCAGGAGATCAGCTATAGCTGTGACGGCAATGTGAAGGTGCTCAGACAGAACGAGGATTATACAGTGCGAAAGAGTGGTGACGCCTTTGCGTGGAAGGAGTATTGCTATGAGATCGCAGGCAGTAATTTTGACACGGAGGGCGCATATGTGGTAACACTTCAGTCCGTGGACCAGGCGGACAATGATACAACTAACCGTTTGAAGGAAATGAATATTGAATTTGTTGTGGATAAGACGTCTCCCAGCGTGGTCACAGGAGGCATCGAGGACGGAGGCTCCTATGCGGAAACAGGCAGAATTCTCAGTGTAGACGCAGTGGACAATGTATATCTGGAGGGGTTGGAAATCTATTTAAACGGAACGCTGGCGGTCAGCTATGACGAGGGACAGCTGGCGGAAAGCTATGGCAGAGTGGAATATGAGATCGGGGAAATGGGGAATACCCAGACGGTGTATATTCTTGCCAGGGACGCCGCCGGAAATGTGACTCAAACGGAGCCCATCCGCTTTCTGATTTCATCCAATGTCTTGATTCGCTGGTTCTATAACAAACCCTTGTTCATCGGCAGTATCGCGGGTACAGGTATGGTATTTGGGGGAACTTTTGCCCTGACAATCCGGGGGAAGGGAAAAAGGGTAAAGAGAAAATAGTATGGCCAGCCAGTCGGACGGAATAAGGACATGCGGCGTACTAAGAGAAATCATGTGAAAAAGGCAGCCTAAAACGGTGCACTATATATGATATTAGACTGCCTTATACATTAAAAGTTGTATTGATCTGGATTATGTATTATATGCGACATGATTTGTTTATGGAGTAGTATAATGAATAAGGCTGTCGGGAGCAGATATGAATAATGCGGATGTAATAGAAGAGTTATGTAGAATTTCTGTGAAATGTTTTTGGCTTATTCCAGCCATATTGGGAGGAATTGGAACTTTATTGACCTTAATGGGCTCTTCTCTACCAAAATTATTTGTTCAATTACCAGAATTTAGAAACAGGAAAACTGTAAAATATATAATTTGTGATAAAATCTTGTATAAGAGAAGAGAAAGAAGTTTTATAAATGCTTAGGTAGTGTAAAAAAGTTTGTGTCTTTGGTAAAAAATGGCTCCTTTTTGGTAAGAA
>BLLU01000132.1 GCA_011959105.1 Lachnospiraceae bacterium
GTGGATAAAATAATGTGCTGTTGGTGGCGACCAGAATTCGCTGTTCAACACCCAACCCGTCCAGCAGTTCCATCAGGAACTTATTCCAGCACAAATTGAGAAACACCGATAGAAATGTGAGAAAAACTGCTGTAAAAAACAGCACTCTATGCTTTCGGATCAGTTTTTTTATCACGCCCAAAATATACTCCTTATGATTTGCCAGCCTATGCCGGAATGTTTCTGGAATCATTTCAGGCAAAGTATAAACCATGTCCCAGGGGCAAGGTCAAGGGAAATTGTAAATATATTGAGAGGCAATTTTACCTCATTTGATTTGGAGCTTTGGGGCATTGGATCATGGCCTGCAACTGATCCGGTATGTATACTGGAAAATGCCCCTTATGATTTTTTAAATGACCAAATCACTGTTGTATTCCCTGCTTCCGTTAGAGAAACATGGTGGTGCGCTATTATTGCACTTAACATTCTTTCGGGATTTTTCCTTTCTACTGCCTGGGAGAACAGCAGCGTCGAGGCCTGGGAATTTCAATCCACACTCCCGCACGGGGAGTGACTTGGCCCTGTATTGAGTGCGAGAATCTCAATGGCATTTCAATCCACACTCCCGCACGGGGAGTGACAAATTTTGTCCAAAATTTTGTCCAAAAATTTCTAAATTTCAATCCACACTCCCGCACGGGGAGTGACAAGACTGGAACTATAGCCTGGAGGCCAATATGAGTATTTCAATCCACACTCCCGCACGGGGAGTGACCCCTGCCGGAGACGGCCATTACTGCGGAGGAGAAAATTTCAATCCACACTCCCGCACGGGGAGTGACGATCCAGAGCCATCACCAGAAGAGGAGCCGCCGGAAATTTCAATCCACACTCCCGCACGGGGAGTGACCCTTCTTGGCAATTAAAATTTTCAACCGATTTTGTATTTCAATCCACACTCCCGCACGGGGAGTGACTCGGTCATTGCCTTCGATCGTTTTTTAATTTCCATTTCAATCCACACTCCCGCACGGGGAGTGACTCAATTAATCGGTGCAAATGGGCCCGTGCGTGGATTTCAATCCACACTCCCGCACGGGGAGTGACACGCCCAAATAAAATCTCTGCCCCTCCTCTTCATATTTCAATCCACACTCCCGCACGGGGAGTGACACGCACCTGGTAATGTTGTAAGAATCTATTCCAGTATTTCAATCCACACTCCCGCACGGGGAGTGACGCATTTAATATGGCATTTATTAGCATAATAATGATTTCAATCCACACTCCCGCACGGGGAGTGACTCCAGGGGCCCCACGCATAGTTTAAAAATAATGAATTTCAATCCACACTCCCGCACGGGGAGT
>BLLU01000133.1 GCA_011959105.1 Lachnospiraceae bacterium
GTGGATAAAATAATGTGCTGTTGGTGGCGACCAGAATTCGCTGTTCAACACCCAAGTATTAAAGGGTGTCTTTTATTTTGTGATTTAATGGGAGTGAGATATTCACTTTTCGTATAAATATAAGCGGTGTGTGGTGAAAATAGTCAGTAGTAACAAATAAACGAATTGGGATAAAGTAAACATAAGGCAGCGCATAGTGAAGAAGTGCTATGTTCCCAGCCTTATTCCGTCGGGATCCATAGCATTGCCAGAATCTCCAAATCTTATTCCAGAGACTGGGTGTGGGCAGAGTTCACAGAAAAGAGCAGTCTAAATGCTTTATTCTTCTTTCAAAAATCAGATATTTTTATGGAAAACCATGAAAATTGGTAATATTTTAATTAGAATGATAAATCGACAGTGCATTGTACATATCTGAGTTTTACCAGAAGCATTTTTCCTCCATAGATACAGAAAAATCTATAGTCTTTAGGATCATGTCCTTTTCTGCTATACAGGTAAATAAGCAAAAAAATGAAACAAAAATTTTCTCTCTTTTGACACGTCACCGAAGACCTGTCTTTACACTTTGAGCGTATATTATCTTACGGCAAAAGTTACCAAGATCCGCTATACTTTGCCGGCCGCTAAGGACAGCAGCGTTCCCAAGACATGTGTACTGATCTGCGGTGTCTGCAGCTTTTTCATGCAGGCTAGGAACCACCCTTTGACGCCGCTGCTTTATCATACTGTCTGCGGCAGAAGAAAAGGGACAGTCCCATGCCGATGATCCAGCCGGCGGGCCAGGAGGCCCATATTCCCAGAGGCGAACCGGTCCAGGCAGAAAGGACGAAGGCCAGTGCCACCCGCAGGATCAGATCTGTGAAGGTAGCGGCCATGAACTGCCGCATGGCGCTGGTACCCCGGAGAATACCATCGGCCACCAGTTTGGCGGCAATTACAAAATAGAAAGGGGACAGGACCCACAAAAACTGCCGGCCTGTGGTTAGGGCAGTGACGGAATTCCGATCCATGAACAGCAGCAACAGATACTTTCCCAAGAAGATATAGGCGATGCAGAAGGGCACGCACAGACACCATATTAGTTTCAGTCCGGCCCCAAAGCCTTCCCGGATCCGCTTATATTTTTGGGCTCCCAGGTTCTGGGCCGTAAAGTTGGAGATGCCGTTGCCCAGAGTTGTAAAGGAAGTAATTACAAGATTGTTCAATTTTACGGCGGCAGAGTATCCAGCGGCAACGCTGACGCCATAGTTGTTGATGCATCCCTGTATCAGAATATTTCCCACGGATATGAAGGACTGCTGCAGGATGCTGGGGATAGCGATTACCAAAATCCGCCGCAGAAGCGGAAGGGAAAATATGGTAATCTTCCCTTCCGTCTTTAGCCGGGACAGACGTTTCAGCAGAAGGGTTATGGATAAGACGCAGCTGACGCCCTGGCAAATAAAGGTGGCCCATGCCACGCCCGCAACTTCCATGGAAAAGCATTTAACAAAGAGAATGTCCATCAGGATGTTGGCACAGGATGAGATTACCAGAAAGATAAAGGGTGTCCTGGAGTCTCCCAGTGCCGAAAAGATCCCTGTGGAAATATTGTAAAAAAACAGGAACGGAAGCCCCCACACGTAGATTTGGAGGTACAGGGAGGAGTCGGCCATGATCTTCGGCTGCGTATTCATGAGGCCCAGCAATGCGTCACAGGACAGCAGTCCTGCAAGCATCAGTATACCGCATAGTATGCCGCTGGCAATCAGGGAGGTATATACAGAGGATTTCATGGTTTCATAGTCTTTGGCCCCAAACAGCTGGGAGACGATAACGGAACAGCCGATGTTGCAGCCAAAGGCAAAAGCGATAAATACCAATGTGACATTGTAGCTGTTGCCCACAGCGGCCAGGGCATCTTCCCCGATGAATTTGCCTGCCACCAGGGAATCTGCTATATTGTATAATTGCTGGAATATGATACTGCCAAACATGGGCAGACAAAACGCCCATAAAATTTTCCGAGGATTTCCGACTGTCAAATCTTTGTTCATAGTTTTTTCCTTATTATAGTTCCGCATCTTCCTTACCAACGCCAAGACAGGTGATCCATATCTGAACGCCTGGCGTCCAGATATGATCTGGGCCGTGATTTTATACATTTACAATTGATCTGAAATAGATTATACTACCCATATACAAATATGAAAAATATATATTTAATATAAAAGGAATATAAAATATATATGGATATTAATTTTGAACACTATAAGATATTTTATTATGTGGCTAAATACGGAAATATTACGAAGGCGGCCGCTGCCCTGGGCAGCAACCAACCCAATGTAACAAGGATTATTAAGCTGCTGGAATCCCAGTTAAACTGCCGGCTTTTGATTCGGGAGGCAAGGGGGATCAGTCTCACGGAGGAGGGCAGGCGGCTCTATGCCCATGTGGAAATTGCGTATCAGCATTTGTCCAACGCCCAGGAAGAGATTTTGGGGGCAGATTTACAGAGATCCGGCACGGTGGAAATCGGAGTTACCGAGACGGCGCTCCATCTGTTTTTGTTGGATGTCTTACACGGATTTAAAGCAGCATATTCCGCCATTCGAATTAAGATTCACAATCATGCCACACCTGAGATACTGCGGCAGCTTGCCGGCGGCGGCCTGGATTTTGCCGTAGTGACAACGCCTTTTGAACTGTCGGATTCGATGCATTGTGAAAAGGTATTGGATTTCAGAGAGGTGCTGGTGGCAGGCGTCCAGTATCGGGACCTGGGGGAGGGCGCCTGGGAACTGAAAGATCTCAGGAATCATCCCTGGGTAGGACTGGGCAGGGGGACTGCAACCTATGAACTATACAAGGACTTTTTTATCAAAAACGGTGTAGATCTGGAACTTGACATGGAGGTGGCGACCTCCGACCTGATATTACCGCTGATTGTGAATAATTTTGGAATCGGTTTTGCGGCAGAGGATTTGGCGAAGCCTCTCCTGCAAGCGGGAGGGCTGATCAGGGTGCCTGTCAAAAGCGACCTTCCCCACCGCTCCGTACAAATTGTGGCTGACAGGGGGCGGGGAAGAAGCCTTGCGGCGGATACCTTTTATAAGTACCTGTGTACTTGCGGGGCATCAAATCCATAGGGAAGCGATGCATTTGAATCAAAAAGCGAGCCATTCCCGAATAAAAATCTTGCAAGTTTCTTCTCCACATGTTACCATATCAATGAAGCATATATTTCTTTTCACATTAGATATACAATTCACTTTTCAAGATATCGGAAAATCTATGCTTTAAATCCAATAAGAATAATTGAAGAGAAGCAGGGGTTTTCGGTATGGGCAGTAGTGTCAGCGCCATTCGGTATCTCCTGCGCGCAGGAGGTATGGAATGGACAAAAAAGCACCAAGAAGTAAATCCGGGACAGGTATATTCATTGCTCCCAAGTCGGATATTGCGTTTAAGGAGATGATGCGATGTGAAGAAGTACGCAGGCATTTCATCAGTGATGTACTGGAGATCCCTCCGGAGGAGATCAGGTCAGTGCGTTTGGAGAACCCTTTTCTGAGCAGACGCGGTTACAGAGAGAAGCAGTGTATTCTGGACGTACGCATGCTGCTTAACGACAATAGCAGGATCAATGTGGAATTACAGGTCAGGCGGCTGGCTTACTGGGACAAGCGCAGCTTGTTTTATCTGTCAAAGATGTATACGGAGGACCTGTTCACAGGCCAGAGATATGACAGGCTGAAAAAGTGTATTGTGATCAGCATCCTGGAGTTTTACGGAGACGGGAATCCAGGCTATCATAAGGTGTATCATCTGCGGGACCGGGAGGGGCGGCTGTATTCGGACCAGTTTGAGATACATATCATCGAACTTAACAGGGAACTTACAGGAGACCGGCTCGACGACTGGATTCGCCTGCTGCGGGTGGAGAGTGAGAAGGAACTGAATGAGATGCAAAGTGATAATGTGGGAGTTATGAGGGCAGTGAATGAGGTAAAAGCAATGAATCTAAGAAAATGGTGGAGAACACTGCATGAGGCACGTTTGAAAGCTCAGAGGGATCAGTGGGCCATGGAAGAGGCGATGAAAGAGGACAGCATGGCCGCAGGCATGGCAGAGGGTATGGCACAGGGCATGGCAGAGGGTATGGCTGTAGGGCTGAGCCAGGGTGAACTACTTCGCAGCAGGCAGGCTATTTTGGATTTGTTGGAAGATTTCGGAGAAATCCCCCAGGATATACGCGGCGTCATTGATTCGGAAGAAGACAGGGACATTTTGAAGATATGGCTGAAATCTGCCGCCAGAGCAGAGGACTTTGAAGATTTCAGAAATCGAATCAAGTAAAGAAGCACTCCCAGTCCGGGGGATACGGCAGAAAAGAAAGAAGAGATTACCATGACGAAAGAGATCTATATATGTATTGCTGTGGCGGTACTGGCAGTGCTGGCGCTGGCAACGCTGCTGGTTCTGCGGAAGGCCAGACGCGGACGACTCCGCGATATGGACTTAATGGAAGGGCATGCGTTCGAATATTACTGTGCGGACCTGCTGCGGGGAGCGGGCTTTCTGGAGGTGGAGGTTACCCGGGGCAGCGGAGATTATGGAGTGGATATTCTGGCAGAGCGGGACGGCGTGACTTACGCCGTCCAGTGCAAGCGTTATGATGGACCAGTGGGGGTAAAAGCAGTGCAGGAAGTCTATGCCGGCAGAGATTATTACGACCGCATGGTGGGGGCAGTGATGACCAACCAGTATTTTACCCGTCCCGCAGTAGAGGTAGCCCGAAAGCTGAAGATCCTGCTGTGGGACCGGGGATATCTGGAGAGTATCCTGGAGGAGCGTACATAATGGGGACGGTTTATCCTGGCGGTCAGGAGGCATCCGTCAGCGCCTCTTCCAGACTGGTAAAATCCGAGGGGCCCATGTTCAGGAAAAAGGTGTGGAAACGCAGATCGGAGTAGTCTGCCCCCCACAGATCGCGGGCTTTTTGCTGTAACGCAAGTATTTCCAGATAGCCCACGTAGTACTGGGGATAATTAACGGGTTCTTCCGCGATATAGGTATAGATGGCCTGAGCTGCCTGGGGGTCACTGATGCCGAAATTATCCAGCACCGAGGCAATCTGCCCACAATCTGCCCCGTCGTAGTGGATCATCAGGTCCAGCAGGGAGTAGAGACACAACAGCAGGCTGCGGTTGACCTTCTCTGCCTGGACATACCATACGGCCTCGGACTGTCCGCATTCCTGCAGCAGAGCGCATGCGTAGTCATAAGCAATAAATTCCACATACAGTGCCCAGCCTTCCTGGTATCCGCCGTAGCCCAGCAGCTGCCGTACCGGATTTGCCCCCCGGCTTGCCAGATAACGGCGGGTGTAGACGGATTGATACAGATGACCGGGATAGCCCTCATGGGCAAGGGTAGTGTAGAGTTCCAGGGCGTTGGGTCCGTCTTTCTCATTTACATAAATCACATTGGAGGAGGTATCGTCCAGGGGCGGTGTCAGGTAGAAAGCCGGGGCCGTGTACTCTGCCAGAGAGTCGGAGACGGCTTTGACAGTCACTGTGGGAGTTTTCTGTCCGTCCACTGCCAGACTGGGAAAGTCCCGGGACATCCGTGTCTGCAGATCCTCCAGCATCTGCTCCGGCTGGGTGTAAGGGAAGGCGGACAGGCATTGTTCCTGGATGGAGGGCAGCACGCAGGCAGGATGTCCCGCAACCAGGCTCCGCAGGGCGTTAAGCTGGGAGAGCAGTTGGTTTTTCAGCAGGTCATAGAGTTCCTCGGGAGAGCGGTAGCTGCCGGTCTCCGCAATCAGTAACTGACGGTAGTAGTCCTGCCCCTCCGGGTAGGTCGCCAGTCCTTTGGGCAGATTGCCGCCTGCCGTATTTTGGAGTTCTCCGCCTGTGTAATCCGATTGCCGGAGGTCTCCGCTTTCCTGTTGTGCCGCCAGCTGTTCCAGTCCCTGTGCCAGTCGCCCGTAGGCGGGGAGCAGCACGGAGGAAAGCAATTCGTTGTTGCGGCGGATGGCGGACAGAGCGGCTTTCCGTTCAATTCCCTGCCGGGTATACAATTCATTGATCCTTTCCTGAAATGTGGTCTGGAGAAAATGGCTGCCCTGCGCCAGAGTCTCCGCAGTGAGAATCCGAACGCATTGCTGTTGTACCTTTTCGAGGGAGCCCCGGCTCATGGACAAACCTGCCGCCGCTTTTTCCTGTTCATAGACCAGCAGGCTGTCGAAATAGACTCCGGTCTGGGACAGCAGGGTCAGGTAATCGTCCACATCCCTGGAAGTGCGGAAGGTATATTCCGCCAGCAGAATGGGAAGCTGGCTCTGCATGCCGGAGGCAGGGGACAGCAGTTCGTCATAATAGGCGTGGGACTGCAGCGCCAGAGAATTTTCCAGGGAGAGGGTCAGAAGTTTCCGGGTATATGCATCCTCGGGACTCAGGCCCCGGTCGGACAGTCCCGCCCAGAAATCGATCTGCTCCTTCAAATCTGCAAGAGAGGCTTTTCTGTCTCCCGGCACATAGCCCGGCAGTATGGCTTCATAGTCTTGAATACCAAAATTCCCGGGGTAAGCCACGGTATAGTGCATGTTCAAAGTGTTATGTACCATTTCCTGCCGGAACAGTTCCTGGGCGGCCTGCCGGAATTTTTGCTGGTTGCGGTGAGGGCCGGACAGAAACAGGGTCAGCCCGGCGAAGAGCAGCAACAGCCCGGCGCCTGCCAGAAGCTGCCGCCAGGTAAGTTTTTGATGTTTTTTCAAGGCAGACTCCGTGAAGCGGGTATTGGTGTATTATATGCGCCGGGAATTGTCCGCTATGCAGCCTGAGAGGGATGGGATATGAGGAAAGGGAAAGGATGGTATGGGAATTCCCTTTTAGAACAGCGAAAAGTAAAATATTTAATATTTTGGTAAACTCATATTGACCGGAACATGGAAAAGGCACTATACTAAAAAGGTAAGAGACTGTGAAAACCTTCGGCATGGGAAATTTCCAGGCCAAGCGAAAATGAGAAAACAGGAGGGTAAACATGAGTAAGGAAGCGATTTTGTCCGGAAAGGCAGTGCTGGGTATTGAGTTCGGCTCCACCCGTATCAAGGCAGTGCTGGTGGACGCAACCCATCAGCCGGTGGCCATGGGCACCTATGATTGGGAAAACCGTCTGGAAAACAACATCTGGACCTACAGTCTGGAGGATATCTGGAAAGGGCTGCAGGGCTGCTATCAAAGTCTGAAAGAGGACGTACGGGACAAGTACGGTGTGGCCCTGACCAAGCTGGGAGCCCTGGGATTTTCCGGTATGATGCATGGTTACATGCCCTTTGACAAAAGCGGAGAACTGCTGGTGCCCTTCCGCACCTGGCGGAACACCATGACTGCGGAAGCCTGCGGCAGGCTCACCCCCGTATTTCGTTTCAACATTCCTCAGAGATGGAGCATTGCCCATCTGTATCAGGCAATTTTGAGCGGTGAAGAGCATGTGAAGGAGATCGCTTTCTTTACCACCCTTGCGGGATACATCCACTGGAAATTGTCAGGGGAAAAGGTTTTGGGCGTTGGCGAAGCCTCCGGCATGTTCCCCATTGACTCTGAAATCTGCGACTATGACCAGAAGATGCTGACACAATTTGACGAACTGGTGGGGGATAGGAACTTTGGATGGAAATTAAAAGATATCCTGCCCGGAGTGCTGCCCGCCGGTGCGGCGGCTGGTACGCTGACTGCAGAGGGAGCCAGGCTGCTGGATCCTTCCGGCGAACTGGAGGCAGGCGTGCCCATGTGTCCGCCCGAGGGAGACGCGGGTACGGGCATGGTGGCCACCAACAGTGTCAAGGTACGCACCGGCAACATCTCTGCGGGTACTTCCATTTTCTCCATGGTGGTGACGGAGCATGCCCTGAGCAAGGTGCATGAGGAGATCGACATGGTGACTACGCCGGACGGGTATCCCGTAGCCATGGTGCATTGCAACAACTGCACCTCCGATCTGAACGCCTGGGTCAACCTGTTCGAGGAGTTTGCGGGAAAGTTTGGTTTAAAGCCCGACAGGAATGAACTGTACGGCACACTGTACCGGGAGGCTTTGACAGCGGATCCCGACTGCGGCGGCCTGATGGCATACAATTATTTCTCCGGTGAGCCCGTGACGGGTCTCAACGCAGGGCGGCCCATGTTTGTCCGTACCCCGGATGCCCGCTTCAGCCTGGCGAATTTCATGAGGAGTCATCTGTACAGCGCCATGGCTGCTCTGAAGATCGGCAACGATATTCTGCTTAAGGAAGAGCAGGTAAAGGTGGATTCCCTGATGGGCCATGGCGGTCTGTTCAAGACCCCGGTGGTGGGACAGCAGCTTATGGCGGCGGCCATGAATGCGCCCGTGACGGTGATGGACACCGCCAGCGAGGGCGGCGCATGGGGCATGGCGGTGCTTGCCTGCTTCATGGCGGAGAAAGGAGCGGAAGAGACGCTGCCGGAGTATCTGTCAGACAGGATATTTGCCGGTCAGAGCGGAACCACTATTGCGCCGACAGCGGCGGACGTGGCCGGATTCGATGCGTTTATTGAGAAGTATAAAGCCACTCTGCCTGCGGAAAAGGCGGCTGTGGAAGGGCTGAACTGATAAGGCGGCGTATAGGGGACTGCCGTCTGTGAGTCGGGAGCAAGAGGAGGATTAATTTAATGTTGGAGGAATTAAAGCAAAAAGTTTATGAGGCAAATATGGATTTGCCCCGTTACGGCCTGGTGACTTTTACATGGGGAAATGTCAGCGCCATTGACAGAGAGAAAGGCCTTTTTGTCATAAAGCCCAGCGGCGTGGAATATGACAGGCTGCAGCCCGAGGATATGGTGGTGATGGATCTGGAGGGCAACAAGGTGGAAGGCAAGTACAATCCCTCGTCGGATACCGCTACCCACCTGGAATTGTACAAGGCATTTCCGGAGATCGGCGGCGTGGTACATACCCATTCTTCCTATGCCACCAGCTGGGCCCAGGCGGGAAGAGACATTCCCTGCTATGGAACCACACATGCCGACTATATCTACGGCGGAGTGCCTTGTGTCAGATGCCTGACCAGGGAGGAGATTGAGGATGCCTATGAAGAAAATACCGGGCATTTGATTGTGAACGAATTTAAGAGACTGAATAAGGATCCCATGGCGGTGCCCGCCGTGCTGTGCAAGAACCATGGACCTTTTGCTTGGGGCAAAGACGCAAAAGACGCGGTCCACAATGCGGTGGTACTGGAGGAGGTGGCCAAGATGGCCTACCGTGCGGAGACCATCAATCCCCGGATACAGCCTGCGCCCCAGGAACTGCAGGATAAGCATTATTACCGCAAGCATGGAGCCAATGCCTACTATGGGCAGAAGGAACAGTGACGCATTGTCCTGCCGAAAGAGAGCATGGACGCCCTGGGAAGGGAAGGGATAAGCGGCGGGCAGAAAACACATTGTGCTCGAACACATCCTGGAAAATTTGCCGGTATATATAGACGGAAAAAGCAATTTGTGCTAGAATGAAAAGCAGAAAAAGAATGTGCCGCCAGGGGGGTGGCAGAAGGAGGAAGCAATGAACAATTTAGAACTGAAAAAGCGTGCTAATGATGTTCGCAAGGGCATTGTCACTGCCGTACACAGTGCAAAGGCAGGACATCCCGGCGGGTCATTGTCGGCGGCAGACATGTTTACTTTCCTGTATTTTGAGGAGATGAATATTGATCCCCAGAGTCCCAAGAAGGAGGACAGAGACCGTTTTGTGCTTTCCAAGGGCCATACGGCTCCGGGTTTATATTCTGCCATGGCCAACAGGGGATATTTCCCGGTGGAGGACCTGACCACCCTGCGTAAGCTGGGATCCTATCTGCAGGGCCATCCCTGTGTACATATTCCCGGCGTAGACATGTCCTCCGGCTCTCTGGGACAGGGCGTCTCCGCCGCAGTGGGCATGGCGCTGGGCGCAAAGCTGGACAACAGGGATTTCCGTGTGTACACCATGCTGGGAGACGGCGAACTGGAGGAAGGCCAGGTGTGGGAGGCTGCCATGTTTGCCGGACACCGCAAGCTGGATAATCTGTGCGTAATCGTGGACAATAACAATCTGCAGATTGACGGCCCCATTGACCAGGTCTGCTCCCCCTATCCCATCGACAAGAAGTTTGAGGCGTTCAACTTCCACGTAATTACGATTGATGCCCATGATTTTGACCAGATCAGGGCGGCTTTCAAGGAGGCCAGGGAGACCAAGGGCATGCCTACCTGCATTGTGATGCACAGCCTGAAGGGCAAGGGTGTATCCTTTATGGAGAATAGTGTGGACTGGCACGGCAAGGCTCCCAACGATGAGGAGTACGCGGTGGCTATGGCCGATCTGGACAAGATCGCGGCGGATTTAGAGAAGGAGGGGCAGGCGTAATGGCAGACACAATCAAGAAAATCGCAACTCGTGAAAGCTATGGCAACGCGCTTAAGGAGTTGGCTGAGGAGTTTCCCCAGCTGGTAGTGCTGGACGCCGATCTGGCGGCGGCTACCAAGACGGGTATTTTTAAGAAAGCATATCCTGACAGACATATAGACTGCGGTATTGCGGAGTGCAACATGGTGGGCATCGCAGCGGGCCTGGCTTCCGTGGGAAAGATTCCCTTTGTCAGTTCTTTTGCCATGTTTGCGGCGGGACGCGCTTATGAGCAGGTGCGCAACTCTGTGGGATATCCCCAGTTGAATGTTAAGATCGGCGCAACCCATGCCGGTATTACCGTGGGCGAGGACGGCGCAACTCACCAGTGTAATGAGGACCTGGCCCTGATGCGGACCATTCCCGGCATGGTGGTAATGTGTCCTTCCGATGATGTGGAGGCAAAGGCAGCCGTGCGTGCGGCTCTGGAGTATCAGGGTCCCGTTTACATCAGATTCGGCCGTGCCGCCGTGCCTGTGATCAATGACAAGCCGGATTACAAGTTTGAGATCGGCAAGGGAACAGTGGTGAGAGAAGGAAGCGATGTGACCATTGTGGCCACCGGTATCTGTGTGGACTCCGCGTTGGGAGCGGCGGAGAAGCTGGCGGCAGAAGGTGTCAGCGCAGAGGTAGTGAATATCTGCACCATCAAGCCTCTGGATGAGAAAATTATCATTGACAGCGCCAGGAAGACTGGCAAGGTAGTGACTGTAGAGGAGCATTCCGTCATCGGCGGTCTGGGAAGTGCAGTGTGCGACTGTCTCAGCGCAAATCTGCCTACTCCCGTCAAGAAGATCGGTATGCAGGATGTGTTCGGTGAATCCGGGTCCGCCTCAGCGCTGGTAGCCAAGTACGGCCTGGACGCAGAGGGCGTGTACAAATCGGTCAAGGAATTTTTGTAAGTTGAAGAATGAAAGATGAATTGAGGGGCTGCAGCAGCCCCTCTTTCTATTGGATGATCTGCCGCCGTATTTACGTTG
Source organism: Lachnospiraceae bacterium (assembly GCA_011959105.1). Taxonomy (GTDB): domain Bacteria; phylum Bacillota; class Clostridia; order Lachnospirales; family Lachnospiraceae; genus Acetatifactor. The sequence goes on from BLLU01000133.1 coordinate 11,439, forward strand.
AAGGGGAGAAGAAAGCGCAGAAATTCTTAAGAAATTTTAAGAATTTATAGAGGAATATGATGCAATTTCATGCTATACTTAACTCATAAACGACAGAGAAAGAGGGCAGGAGAAGGACAATGGGGGCATTGTATGACGAAGAGGAAGAATTGGATTTTTCTTTTTTAAAGCAAAGTGTCCGACAGCAGCCGAAAGGAGCGGCAGAGAGACGCAGGACGGTTGAAGGCAGCAGGGATAAAAAGGCCAATTCGATATCCCAGAGCAGGCAAGTACAGATGATCCAGGGCATAAACCGGCAGAGCCGTACCGCTCCGGGCAGTAGTCGGCAGATACAGGCGCGCCGGAGCAGGCGGGGAACAGCTATACCAAAGGGAGACAAACGGAGCAGAGCGCCCCAGGGCCGAAGCGGAGAAGTGCGGGAGATACGGGGCAAAAACAGGAACGGCACCGGACGTCCGGCCACAATGCAGGAGAAGCAGGCGATGCTGGCGGCCAGAAAGAAGCGCCGTCTGCGTCGTCAGAGACAGCTGCTGACGGCGATGCTGTGTATACTGTTGGCGGGGACTGCCCTGGTCGCTCTTTGGTTACGGCAGGAAGTACCGGAGCCGATGAGGGAGACCGGCGGCCAGACAGTGTCCCAGGTACAGGCGGAGGGAACAGGCCAGGACTTCGTATGGGGGACTGTCCAGGGGATCCCGGAAAGCCAGTTCAACGGGCATCCGGAATGGACGGAGGATTTTCTGACCATCAGTGAGTATTCCCGCCCCGGGGAACCGTTGGAGGAGGTTAAAAACATATTCGTGCATTATACGGCCAATCCGAATACCAGTGCCGCACAGAACCGCAATTATTTCGAGAATCTGAAAGACAATCATGACGTTCGCGGAGCCAGCGCCCATTTTATCATAGGCATTAACGGGGAGATCCTGCAGATCGTACCGCTGGATGAAATCGCTTATGCGGTGCAGACCCGGAACGGGGATTCCATCTCGATAGAATGTTGCTTTAAAAACCAGAACGGACAATTTACCCAGGAGACTTATGACAGTCTGATTGAATTGCTTGCGTGGCTGGTAAGCACATATCAGTTGGAGCCGGATGACATACTGCGGCATTATGATTGCGGCGGCAAGAAATGCCCGCTGTATTATGTGGATCATGAGGATGCCTGGAGAATTCTGAAGCAGGATGTAGCGGATCGCATTGCCGGACTGCAGTGAGTTGTCTTACGGCGCTTCCCACAGAAAACAGTTGCGATAGAGGAGGGAATTTGGTAAAATATTCAGTGAAATGAGGAAAGCGGAGGTCATGTCAATGAACATTTTATCCCCCTCCATTCTGGCTGCGGATTTCTGGCAGTTGGGACGGCAGATAGAGCAAGTGCAGCGCTCCGGAGCGCAATATTTACATATAGATGTGATGGACGGCTTTTTTGTGCCTTCCATTTCTTTTGGGATGCCGGTGATCACTTCTCTGCGGAAGTGTACTGACATCTTTTTTGATGTGCATATAATGATCCGGGAGCCGGAGCGGTATGCGGCCCAGTTCGTGGCCTGCGGCGCGGATCTGGTGACTTTCCACCTGGAAGCTACAGAGCATGTGCAGCAAACCATTGACGCCATCCGGCAGGCAGGGGCCAGGGTGGGCATCAGTATCAAGCCGGATACCCCTGCGGAGGCGGTTTTTCCCTGGCTGGAGCAGGTGGATATGGTGTTGGTAATGACGGTGGAACCGGGCTTTGGGGGTCAAAAGTATATGGACAGCTGCACAGAAAAAATCCGGCGCGTAAGGGCGGCGGTTACGGAGAGAAAGCTGCGGGTGGACGTGGAGATAGACGGCGGCGTGACGGCGGATAACATAGGGATTCCCCTGGCCGCAGGGGCCAATGTGATTGTGGCGGGGTCGGCGGTATTCCAGGGGGATATCGAAGAGAACGTCCACAAATTAATGGCACAGATGGGAAACTCATAAACGGCATATTCCCGGAAAGCGCACGGCAATGGACCGCCGGGAATATGCGCGACTCTAATTAAGAAAGGGGCATTATGAACCGGAGAGTACTTTTTAACACAGGCTGGCAATTTGCCAAGACGGCATTGGGCGTTTCCTATGAGCAGAAAGAAGTCTGGCAGGCAGGCTTAAAGCCGGTGGCGCTGCCTCATGACTGGCTGATCTGTCAGACGGACAAATTGTACGAGGACGGCATCGGCTGGTATGCCAGGGACTGGCAGGTTGAAAAGAAGGCCGGTCAGCGGATTCATCTGCGCTTTGACGGCGTGTATATGGATTCTGCCCTTTATGTCAACGACAGATTGGTGGGAGAATGGAAATACGGTTATTCCACATTTGAATACGATGTGACGGATGCCCTTCGGGAAGGGGAAAACCGGCTGGTTATGCGTGTGGTCCACCAGTCTCCCAACAGCCGCTGGTACAGCGGCGCCGGCATTTATCGGAATGTGTGGCAGATGACGGTGCCGGATGTACATGTGGCAAGCGACGGCATATACCTTACCTCCCGAAAGACGGAAGAGGGATTTGTTCTGGGGATTGAGACGGAACTGGTGGACGGCCGGGGCGGCGTGCCGATTTTGGAAGAAGGAAAATACCGGCTTCGGTATACGCTGTGGGAGGACATGAAGGAGGAGCCGGAAGAAGTTTCCGGTTCTGACTGCAGGGCAGTGCAGGTCTGGCAGCACACTTTGGACTGCCGGCTTGAGGAGGCCAAAATGGATGACCGGGTGGTACTGGCCCCGGACGGACGCAGGCTGGAGCACGGCGCCCGCTTTGCCTGCCGGTATGCGGTGGAGGCTCCCCGTCTGTGGGATGTGGAGGACCCGTACCTGTATACATTACAGGCGGAACTGCTGAAGGATGGGGAGGTAATCCAGGAGGAGAGTCTGAAGACAGGTTTTTGCAGCAAGGAGTTTACCCCTGAGCTGGGATTTGTGTTAAACGGCAGAAAACTGCGTCTGAACGGTGTCTGTGAACATCATGACCTGGGTGCGCTGGGAGCCGCTTTTTCCAAAGAGGTCATGCGCAGGAAATTTTTAAAACTCCGCGGCATGGGCGTCAACGCCCTGCGTACTTCCCACAATATGCCTGCGCCGGAGGTCATGGAACTGGCGGACGAACTGGGATTTTTGGTGGTGGCGGAAGCCTTTGACATGTGGGAGATGCCCAAGACCCAATATGACTATGCCCGCTTTTTCGTAGATTGGGCCGAGACGGATGTGCGAAGCTGGGTGCGCCGGGATCGCAGCCATGTGAGCCTGCTGATGTGGAGTATCGGCAATGAAATTTATGATACCCATGCGGATGAGCATGGACAGGAGATTACCCGCAGGCTGGTGCATTTTGTGCGGCAGCATGACCCGGAGGAAAACGCCCCCTGCACCATCGGCAGCAATTATATGCCCTGGGAGGGAGCACAGAAATGCGCGGATATCACCAAGATGGCAGGGTACAACTACGCGGAAGGTTACTATGAGGCACATCATAAACAGTATCCCGATTGGGTGATCTACGGCAGCGAGACGGCCTCTGTGGTAAAAAGCCGGGGAATCTATCATTTTCCTCTGGAACGTTCCATCCTGACTGACGAGGACGAGCAATGTTCCTCTCTGGGCAACAGCGCTACCAGCTGGGGGGCTAAGAGTGAAGAGTATTGTATAACTGCGGATCGGGATACAGCCTTTTCCTGCGGGCAATTCCTGTGGACAGGATTTGACTATATTGGGGAGCCCACTCCCTATCAGACCAAGAACAGCTATTTTGGGCAGATAGATACGGCGGGGATTCCCAAGGATGCCTACTACATTTATAAAGGGGAGTGGACCGACGGGGTTAAAGAGCCTTTTGTCCATATCTTTCCCTACTGGGATTTTAATCCGGGTCAGATCATAGATGTGCGGGTTGCCAGCAATCAGCCCAAAGTAGAACTGTTTGAAAACGGCATCTCCCAGGGAATATTTGAGATGAAACACAGGGCAGGTACGGGGAGTCAGTTGGTGGGAAACTGGCGTCTGGGCTTTCGACCGGGTATCATCAGCGCGGTGGGGTACGATGGGGAAGGGAATGAGACGGCAAGGGATAGCCGCATTTCCAGCGGCGATTCTGCGGCGCTGGTATTGAAGGCGGAGAAAATGGAGGGCAGCCGGATTCTGACCTGGCAGGGCAGCCCCGCAGGAGGTGTGGAGACTATCCCGGCGGACTATATGGCTCTGACAGCCAACGGAGAAGATATGTTGTTTGTGGAGATCTCCACAGTGGATGAAGAGGGACGCCCGGTGGAAAATGCCGGCGATTATGTGGAAGTGGAAGTGGACGGGCCCGGACGTCTGGTGGGCCTGGACAATGGGGACAGCACGGATTACGATCCTTACAAGGGAACGATCCGTAAACTTTTCAGCGGCAGGCTGATGGCGATGATTGCCGTGGAAGACCGGCCGGGAGAAATCCGGGTGACAGTGAGGGACGCTCGCAGGAGCAGGCATCTGGGAGAATTGCCTGCCTATACCCGGGCGGATCAAAGCGACTGTGCCCGGCGGATCCGGCAGGCTGCGGCGACGGATCTGCTGCGGGATGCCGGCCTGTGCATCACCGTATTGCCCGGCCGGGTCCGGGAAGGACTGGCCCTGAAAACCTCCAACCGTTTCATGCCCCTGGCCCGAGTACCTGTGGGTTATGTGCCGGTGCGCAAATTGGAACTGAAGCGCGATGAGGCCTGGGAGGCCAACACCGGAGAAAAATCTGCAGATCCTCGGGCTTCCCGGTCCCATGGGGACTGGACGGTTCTGGGGCCGGAGAAAAGACAGGTGGCGGTGCAGGCAGTCTGCCATCCGGCATCTGCCACGGATCAGGAGATTTTGTGGAAAGCCGTGAATGGTTCCGGCATTGAGACCAATGTGGCATCTGTGGAGGCCCATGGTTCCCGGGCGGTGATAACGGCTCTGGGGGACGGAAGTTTCCATGTGCGCTGCATGGTGAAAAACGGTACAGACAAGGTCAAATTGATTTCCCAGATGGAATTTGTGATAGAAAATATGGGCCCTGCCACTATGGATCCCTACAATTTTGTAGTGGGCGGTCTGTTCAACTGTCAGCAGGGTACGGTACTCAGCGGCATACAAAACGCTGCTTCCACTGCCAGAGAAGGACTCACGGCAGTGGGGTACTCCGGACTGGATTTCGGTGATTACGGTTCGGATGAGATAACGGTGTCGATTTTTGCCAACAGCAATGATCCTCAGTTTATACAGTTTTGGGAAGGCCTTCCGGGCCGGGAGGGCAGTGAACTGCTCTACGACGGCGTATACCACAAGCAGAGCCAATGGCAGATATTTCAGCCGGAGACCTATAAATTGAAAAAGCGCCTGCGGGGGCAGACTACCCTCAGCATCTGCACCAAGGCGTCTATGGAACTGGGAGGCTTCGTATTCACCAGGGTTAATAAGGCTACCCAACGGCAGTATGTGGTGGAAAACAGGCAGATTTACGGAGATAGTTTCACTGTGACGAAAGAAGCCATAGAGGGTATCGGCAATAATGTGTCTCTGGAATATGCGGATATGGATTTTGGAGAACAGGGTATCAGCAGCATTTCCATCTGCGGCCGCACGCCTCTGGCCAAAAACACGATCCATGTGCGGTTTGTGGGTGAGGAGAGCCTGAATCAGATTGTGGAGTTCCCCCATGAGGAGGAGTATGCGGTGCACCGTTTTGAACTACAGCCGGTGAAAGGGCTGCAGAAGGTAGTGTTTGTATTCCTGCCGGGGTGCGATTTTGACTTTTCATGGTTCCAGTTCGCGTGAAATGGATGATAATAGGGGCGGCCAATGGCCGCCCCTGCTTTGTTACATAAAGGAAGGCAGTTCTGTCACTCTTTGTCAACGGGAAAGAAGATCTTGGTCAGTGCGTCCAGAAGACATTCTACTGCGGCTCCCCCCAGAAAAAGGATCCAGGTAATATACCATGCATGGGTAGCGAAACTGATGATAAAATAAAAAATCACAATCAAAAGCCACATTAGCCCTTCCAGGCTGCCCTTGATCTGCTTAAAGCGCTTGCGGCGCCGTTTTCTGATTTCGGAGTTTGCGGCAGCCCCGCCGGCAGTATAATCGGACAATTCCGCAGGAGGCTGGATCCTGCGGGCATATATCAGCAGTGAAGTCGGTACAATACAGATCAACAGAGCAATGCCGACTCCCAGAATGTTCAGGTTTCGGCCATCGAAATAAAGTAACTTTATGTTATACCAGTGCAGCAGGAGAGAGAATATGAACACTGCGCCGGCCAGCAGGAAAAGTCCGGCGGATACTGCGGTCAGCGCCGCTTTCTTTTCCTGGGCCTCCCGTGCCCATTGCAGATAATAAGCCTGAGAGTAGTCTTCATCCGGGCCCATCTCCGCGAAAAGCTGCTCTACATTGCCGATGGAACTCACCACCTGTTGAAATGCTTCATCCTCGTTATATCCCCGCAAAGTCAGATCGTTATATTTTTCCAGGGCGTTGGCAATCAATTCTTCCTTCAATTCCAGTGTGCGGCGGTTTATCGGACCATTCTCAAACAGCTGATCCATATACTTTCTGATTCGCAGATTATCCATAATGCCGGGCGCTTGCAGGCGCCCCCTCCTTTGCTGTATTTATAATGCCGATGTTCATTGAGCAGGTTCCAACAACCGGTCGATCATCGCCTTGGCCTCCTTCCATTCCCGAAGTCCCCGTTCACAGGCTTTGCGTCCTTCCTGGGTGATGGAGTAGTAGCGGCGGCGTGCCCCTACTTTTTCATCCCCCCAATAAGCGGTGATGTAGCCTGCCTGTTCCAGCCTGCGGAAGGCAGTATACAGGGTGGCTTCCTTCAATTCATATCGGTTGTCCGTCTTACGCAGTATGTCCTTATTGATCTGGTAGCCATAACTGTCATGTTCCATCAGGTTGGCCAGAATGATGGTTTCCGTGTGCCCACGGATAATATCGGCGGTAATTGACATGGGTGAGGCCTTTCTTTATACATTTCCGGGTTACTAAAAATAAAATACATATTCAGGTAGGAGCCTGAATAAATCCACATGACTCGATAATTATATATAGATTATAGACCAATATACCTCGCCTGTCAATGTATTTACATTTACTGTTGTATAACTGCTAAAACCCGGTGCCGGACAGGAAATTACGTCTGTACACGACGCCGGGTGTGAACAGTGAGAGTGAATTAATTATTTATAGAAGGCATCCTTATATGCGGAAATTCTTTCGGGGGTGCTTTGATACCAATATATCCCGCTGCTTTTCCATGGCCACATGGGTGTAAACCTCCGTAATATTGATGGAACTGTGTCCCAGCATCTCCTGAATATAGCGGATGTCTACATCGGCTTCCAGCAGACTTGTGGCAAAGGTGTGTCGGAACATATGGGGGGTGATATGCTGGTCAATGGCCGCCATTGAGACATATTTGTTGATCATCCTGCGGACGGATTGATCTGACAATGCCCTTCCGAACTGGTTGACAAAAAAGTGATTACACCTCAGCATTTTTTCTCCAAAGGTGTCCTTGTATGCCGCCAGGACACGCGTGACATCGTCATTTCCAATCAGAATCTTCCGCTCCTTGGAACCTTTTCCATAGATCAATATGTATCTGTCGTACAGATTCACGTCACTGACTTTCAAAGTACACAGCTCGGAGATTCTCATTCCTGTGGCGAAGAGCAACTCGATCACTGCCATATCCCGAAGTGTATTATTCCGCTGGCAGTCAGTTCCGGCTGTATTATGTTGCTGATAGATGGTGGACAGGAATATTTCCACGGTGCGCAGGGGGATCGTCCGGGGCAGAATTACGGGCTCCCGGAATCGTACACGAACTTTATTGAACGGATTTTGTTCAATGATCTCTCGAAATTCAAAATAATGAAAAAGCGCCTTTAAGGACGCAATTTTACGTTTTACAGTCTTGGGCTTATAGCTTCGGTGTAATCCTGCGAAATAGTCCTCCAGCAGCGCAGGGGTTATCTCCTCCACTGCAATGCACTGAGTATTTGTCAGGAACTGCGCCATGTCAATTCGGTACGCTTTAAGTGTTTTTTCATCCAGCCTCTTCTGATACCGGCAGTAATCCAAATATTGATCTATCTGTGTCTTTAAAATGCTCATGATATGGCCTCCTTGTTTTTATATTCAGTTTAGCAGAATTTTAACATATATAAATTTTTTAATTTTTTGATGACCATATTACGGGAAAGACATAAAGCATAACATTTAAAATGAAAAATATTTGTGATTCTCCTATTAAGTTTTTGCTTTTCTTTGACGAAACCAATAATGGATTTCTTTGCTTAACTACAGATATTGATTCGTGCAATGCTGCAGGCAGAGCCTGTGCTATGCGAGAAAGAGGTAATTATGAGAAAAAACAAGCTGACACTGCTGATCCGTATCGGCATTTTCGTGCTGGCGCCCCTGGCGTTCGCTTCCTGCGGGCAGTCTCCGGCGGACATAGAAGATATTTTGCCGGTCCAGACTCAGGCGCCAGCGGCTACATCTGAACCGGCCGCTCCGAAAACGGAGGCAGAACTGCGCCAGGCCATTTCCGAAATGGGGGAGGAAGATTCTCTGGTCCTTAAGCAGGAATATTATGAGCGCCTGCTGTCCATGGATGTGTTCGGTGAAGGAGACTATGTGGAACTGGCCCAGATCTACGGCGAGTCAGGTAACTGGGAGGGACAGCGCCGGATGCTGTCTAAGGTGCTGCGTCTCTTCCCGTCTCAGGAATATGCGGAGCAATTAAGTGCGGTGATAATACGGCGGGATAGTTCTGACCCGGAGATGGCAGTGCTGGCTGGGCAGATTACGGAAGCGCTTAAGCAGGAAGATGCATTGACGATTAAAAATCTGGTTCTGTCGGAAGAATGGCGCCGCTTGCTGCAGGACAATATGGATGCCATAGAAACCCGTACCCTTTACCAGAATGGGGAGGAAGTGCTGCAGATTGCCGCCCGCGGGACAGAAGCAATGATTTTATGGCTTGACGGGCAGGGACAGGTCCGATTCTACAGCGAAAGCGGAACGGGAATCCTTCTGGGCAGTGCTTCCCTGGATGATGGAGTATATGCGGGAGATGTGAAAGTGATATACAGCGATGCGGAGGGGAATGTGGAAAAGTCCATTCAGGGAACTCTGTCTGACGGTGTGTGCGTGGGCCAACTGACAGTGTTTTACCAAGGTACGGAGTATGTGGGCAACTTCCGGGAGGATGGCAGTACTGCCGAAGAGCAGCTTGAAGAAGTGACGGAGCAGGGCGGCGTGCTCTATGCGTATGGCCCCGGCAACAAGACTTATCTGTATCAGGAAAACGCGGAACTTGTGGATTTTCGGATCGGACCGGCATTTTTAGGGCTTCCGGAATACGAGGATTGGAGGTGACGGTATGTGGGGCTTGGGAAAGAAAAATCTGGGCCGGGTAACCAATCACAAAGAAAAGGCTGTCGTGAAAAAGCGATGGGCGCGCCTGCTTTCGACAGCGCTGTCTTTGGCTCTGGCCGTGGCATTGCTGCTGCCGGACATCGGAAATGTGGGCAAGGTTCAAGCCCAGGGAACCGTAAAGGAGATTGCCAATGTGGTGATCTTTGTCAAATTTAAGGATGATCTCAGCGACGTATTAAACGCCGTCAACAGCTATCCAAGCAGTAGCCCTCTTTATCGGTCCAACTGGCAGGAGATCAAAAAGATGTATGATCTGGACCGAGATTCCTTCAGCAATTATATCACCGCCGTTACGGAGGGGAAGGTGCATGTGACCAATTACTTTCCCCAGGAACGGGTGGACGGCAAGGGAGTGGAGCCTCTGACATTGCCCTGGAACAAAGATGGCGGAGGCGATATGGTGGAAGAGGTAATGAAAGCAGTCACGGACGGCCGAATCCCTCTGAACCTATCCACCTGCAAGCTGGACAATTTGCAGCCGGGAGTGCTGGATAATCTGACAATCATTATACAGGGAAATATTACAGCTTTGGGAGATACGGCTTTCCATTCCTCCCAGTATGTGAGTTCGGGTAACAGCACTTTCAAGGGGCTTCGGGTCAAGGACTACATCATGATCCCTTCTAACAGGCTGGTTTCGGAGAATGCGGTAATAAATACATCGCAGCAGCAGGGAGTAATTGCCCATGAATTTCTGCATGCCCTGGGATTGCCGGATCTATACAGGCAGGACAGTTCCGGTGAGCCGGTGGGACAGTGGGACATTATGGCTTCCGTGAGCAGCTTTTTGCAGTATCCTTTGTCCTATCTGCGGTATAGACAGGGATGGCTGCCGGCGGGGCCTCCCATTACCCAAAGCGGAACATATACGTTGACGGCAGTATCGGGAACCGGTGGCGACAAGTTATTTATGCTGAAGACGCCGCTCTCGGACACGGAGTTTATCTGCCTTGAGTACAGAAAGAAGAGCGTTGATCCTTACCAGTTTGAATATCGTATTCCCACCAGCGGGCTTTTGATGTATCGGGTGGATACGAAGGTTGCCGGGCTGACTAACAACAACAGAGAGCACAAAAATTATCTCTATGTATATCGGCCGGGGGTAACTGACCCGGAACTGGGAGCGGATAAAGGGACTTTCAATGGAATGACAGATGTGAACCTGTCTTTTGGGGCGGCTCTGGATGTATCCGCCGGCGAAACCTCCTACGGCAGCACGGATCTGAACGCGGATTTTACACAGAATACCTTATATTATTCCAACGGAATTAACAGCGGCATACAGATCAGCGGTCTGAAGCTGTCCCCCGACCAGAATCAGTTGACATTTACCGTAACTTTTGCGGACTACAGTGATTCCGGTGTGTGGGATAAGCTGGAGGGCGATATCAGCGGGCAGTCTGGTGAGTCACCGGATATCTGTGTAGACCCGGTGACAGGGACTCTTTACGCGGCGTATTCTGAGGAAGTCCCCGGAAGCTTCAATATGGCTACCCGGATTCGTGTGAAATGCTGGGACGGCACGGCATGGCGGCAGGTGGGGCAGACCATTGACAATGCCCGGATGCCTGCGGTGGCTGTCTGTGGGGGAGAGGTATATCTTTCCTATTGTAAGAGCAGTCAGGATGGGGTGGTTTACTGCAAGCTGGGAGGCAACACCTGGGCACAGGTGGCCTCATATGCGTCCCAGCAGCCCAAGAGTACTCAGTTCGTGGTGGACGGCGACCATATCTACGGGGCTTTCCAGGAAACCTATGGCGGAGGCGTGCGGCTGGTCATATATGATATAAAAGGAGCGCGGACAGTAACTCAGGATCTGACCACTTCGATGGACTTCGGCAATCCGGCGCTGGTGAAATCCGGAGACAGCTTTTACATGGCCTGTGCGGAATTCCCCAGTGGTTCCTCTCAGATCAGGGAATACAATATGGCAACCGGACAGTGGAGAACGGTGTACACGGTATCCGGAACTTTTACCAATACCCATCAGATTGTGAAGCAGGGACAAAAATTATATGTTTTTGCGGGATATTCGGTATATCCGGATCTGGGGCAAGCTCACATGGCCGTATTTGACGGCAACAGCTGGAGCAGCAGTCCTGTGGTATCCATGCAGCAGTTCAACTGGGTATCCATGGACGTGGTGGACGGTCAGGTATATCTGGCATATTATGACATCAGTGACCGGAAAGCCAAGCTGCTGCAGGGAACGGGTACGGTATTGCAGCTCTATAATGACATGCTGGGGACAGGACTGGATTATCTCAAAATATGCAGCTATAAGGGGACACTCTATGCGGCTACCAGGGCCGAGAATACAGGAAATCTGGTGGTGCGCAGGAAAATAGTGTCAAGCGGCGGCACAACGCCTCCGGAGACACAAACGCCCAGACTCTTGACTCTGACACCTCCTGCAGGATATGAGGACCACACCATCTATGTGGACGGAGTGGAACATACCGCCCAAAAGACAGGAGGCAGCTACCGGGTGGAATTGCCGGATACCTTGGGGAAGACAGCTGTGATGTACAGCTATAATGACAAAAATGTCCCTGTGGGCATGTATGTGTGGAAACTGGAATGGCAGGGGGAGATCTGCAAAGCAGTACCCATGCCGGGCCTGCAGGATCTGCTCAGCTATCACGGCTTCTCCATAAGGGTGCAGAGCCCGGCAGGTATCCGCTTTAAGTCGGGTATCGACGAGAGTCTGAAACGGCGTCTGATCACAGGCGGCGTGGACGGTTGCGTCCTGAAGGAGTACGGTACATTGTTTATTACCAACGAAAACAGGGATAAGTATCCTTTCATCAAGGGCGGAACCAAGGTAGGCGGAGGAAGAGCTTACTGGACAGAGAACGGCAAGGTTAACGATAAGGTCTTTGAGACTGTGGCAGGGCGAAACCGATTCACTTCCGTTCTGATCAACCTGGCTCCCAACATGTATGCAAAGGATATCTCATTCCGGGCCTATGCAGTGATGGATTGTGGCGGACAGGAGATTATTATATATGGGCCTCCGGTTTACAGGAGTGTGTACACAGTGGCTAAGCAGGTGCAGGCTAAGGGAGAATTTAAGGTAGGCAGCAGTGGTTACAAATATGTACAGGGAATTATAGACTCTGTGGAAGGCAGGTGAGGGACATGAAGATAGGGTATATTGTGGCAACGACCATGGTGGGTGGAGTGATGTTTGCGGCAGGACTCCTGGCAAGGCCCCTGCTGTGGCCTGAAGAGCGGCAGCAGGACGCTGTGGCGCAGACCGAGGGTAGCATAGTGGAAGTACAGCATGCGGAAATACTTTCGGAGGATCTTGCCGCTGCCGGGTATCTGTCCGTGGAGGAACTGAAGGTCAGGATTGATGATGGGGAAGTACAGTGGTTTGACGGTATGATATGGCACACGGTGTCTTCGGTGGAAGAGATGCAAAAGGAAGATAAGTTTTATTTGGCGCAGGAGGCTTTTCGATTGTTCGAGGAACAGATGCGTCAGCAGGGAGCAGAGAGCGACATGGAGGAGAGTGAAATCAATCAGGCAGGAACGCTGTCAGTGGGTCAGAAGAAGGAGCCCAAACCCGCTGAAAAGCCTAAGCCCACAAAACCTGTGGTAACGGAACCTGTGATTGATCCCTCCCTGCAGCTGCCCATTCCGGGATCCATACCCACACCGGCGCCTGACAATATCGGCCAGCCCTCTTCCCCGGATTCTGGTGGTAATTCAGGCGGAAATTTCGGTGGCGGCAGTTCCGGTGGAGGAGACGGCGGCAGCAGCGGTTCCGGCGGCGGTGATGGCGGAAACAGCGGCTCCGATGGCGGAGATTCGGGCAGTTCCGGCGGCGGTGACACAGGAGACGGTGAGAATATGGAGTGGTCGGATGATTATCTGTAACATCTAATGGATTCTTATAAACCGCTTGACTTTTGGTGTCTGTTCCTATATGCTGATCTATAACAGGCAATGCATGAACTGCGTAAAAAACGGAAATATTATGCGAAAGCGGGGGCTGGTGCCAATGCATCAGCCTCTCTTGCATGAAAGGATGAACAAAAGCGATGAAAAAGGCATTAATTACCGGTGTAACCGGCCAAGACGGCTCCTATTTGGCAGAACTTTTATTGGAAAAGGGATATGATGTACATGGTATGATCCGACGATCTTCCGTGGATTATCGGGAACGGATAGCCCATCTGGAAGGCATGGAACATTTTCACCTTCATTACGGGGATCTGGGGGATTCTATGAGTCTGGTGGCTCTGGTGGGCCAGATCCGGCCCGATGAGATCTATAATCTGGCAGCCCAGAGCCATGTCCAAGTCTCTTTTGATGTCCCGGAATATACGGCGGATGTGGTGGCTACAGGGGTACTTAGGGTACTGGAGGCGGTGAGGGTATGTGGACTGGCTCAGACCTGCCGGATCTACCAGGCTTCCACATCGGAACTCTACGGAAAGGTGGAGGAAGTTCCCCAGAATGAAAACACACCCTTTCATCCTTACAGTCCCTATGCCGTGGCTAAGCAGTATGGTTATTGGATTGTGAAAGAGTACCGGGAGGCATACCGAATGTTCTGCTGTTCCGGTATCCTGTTCAACCATGAGTCCGAGCGCAGAGGGGAGACTTTTGTGACCCGCAAGATTACGCTGGCTGCGGCCCGAATTAAACAGGGAAAACAGGACAAGCTGTATCTGGGCAATTTGTCCTCTCTGCGGGACTGGGGATATGCCAGGGACTATGTGGAGTGCATGTGGCTGATCCTGCAGAATGACAGGCCTGAAGACTTTGTCATAGCCACTGGCGAGCAGCATTCAGTGCGGGAGTTCTGTAGCCTTGCTTTTCACTATGTAGGCATAGAATTGGATTTTCAGGGTGAAGGTATGGAGGAAAGAGGGATTGATAGGGTTACCGGCAGGGTGCTGGTGGAGGTATCGCCGGATTTCTACCGCCCTACTGATGTGGTGAACCTGTGGGGCGATCCCACCAAGGCACGCACGGAATTGGGTTGGAATCCAACCAGAACTTCTTTTCGAGAACTGGTTAGGATTATGGTGGAACATGATATGAAAAAGGTGGCAATGGAGCGCGCAGAAGAGCATATTCATTGTAATCTGGAGGAATATCTGGAAAAAGGAGTAGTTAAATAATAAAAAATGCAGCGCCTAAATGGGCGCTGCGCTTTCATGATGACTATTAAAGTAGATGACAGACTAATTTTTTCCGACCATGCCCACAAAGACCCAGTCACCGACCCACTCGTTGGTGGTGGCATTATACAGGCGCTTCCAGATCTCATCGCCTCTGCGCTCGTAAACCCAGGATATAACATCTGCCAGAGGAGAAATTTCCTCTGCGCCGGGCGGAGTTGCGGCGCTGGCCTGCATACCGAAATGGGGAGTTACCGTCAGCAGAGCCATGCTGCATGCTGCGGCGGCAAGTGCAAACTTACAGATTTTGTGTCTTTTCATTGTATTCCTCCTCGCTGGAATAAATCTCTATGCCCTGATAATGATCCAGGGAGTTTACAGTTTCAAAAACTTCCCAATCAACAAAGTAAATGTTATAAGTGCCGTCTGCATTCTTAATGGCGTAACAATTTTCCTGATTCGGTACAATATAAGCCTCTGACTCCTTATACAGGGGGTCATAGGAACAATTTTCAAATATAACCAGATAGGAACCCAGATACAGGCTCAGAACTACCAGCAGCATCAGGAACGACAGCAGAAAATTAGGCTTTCTCCCGTTGCATTGGATCATATGAAGCCGATGCTTTAAGTCACTTCTTTTTTCCAGAAACATCCTCATGTGTCTGGGGGTAGTGTTCGAATTGCCCCGTGAACCTGACATATAGTGCAGCATGCTGGTCACATAGCCAATGGAGGCATCTTCCCCTTCGGAAATAATGGAGGTGTCCACCCGTATTTCCAACAGAGTATCAATCTGCCTGTTTAACAGATGAGTGAACGGATTCCACCAGTAGGCCACAACCAGACAATTTATACCAAACTTCAGCCACAAATCATGATGCATATAATGGCAGACCTCATGACGCAGAGCATACATGACATCCATGTCGGTGGGTTCTGCATCCCTTGGAAGAAGGATGATGGGATTCAGCAGTCCTATGATCATGGGGGCATCGGCATACGGGCTGATGCACAGGCGGATCCGATCATATCGTTTTCCGTTGCATACCTTCCGCAACAGGGAAGCGTAAGGTTCCTGCCCGGTGATATCCCGGCTGTTGCGCAGGGCCAGATGCTTCAATATTTTATACTGGAACAGGAACAGGGCGATGTAGAGAATACTGCCACCCAGCCATAAGAAACAAAAAATTTCCCATACGGACAGGCGGATACCCGGAATGACTTCATAAGGATGACGCAGCAAGGCAAACAGGTTGGAAATGCCGGACGGAAGAACTACCGTCTTTGTAAAAGGCAATTCACAGGGAAATAAAAGCCGGATTAAAGTGACGGCGCAATATACCGCTGTCAGCCTGTAGCCGACTCTGGCCAGCGTTTTCTCATTACGAAAAAACAGCGCGACCAGAATCAACAACAGATTGCTTGTGAGTACGGTCATCAATACAGACGAAAAACTGAATTGAATCATGGCTTTGCCCTACTTCTTCTGTTTTTTAAGATCGGCCAGCAGCTTCTCCAGATCTTTGATGTCCTTCTCCTTCTTAGACTCGTCATCATTCAGCTTAAACATGCCCGCTACGGCGGTCTGCATGCTGATGATGGAACGGAAACTCTTGTAGTCCTGCAGGAATTTCTCCGTGAGGACATCTTTGGACTTTGCGGTAGGGCCGAAAGTTCTGCTCAGCACATTGCCGCTGTGGGTTACACCCTGAACTTCTACCAGTTCATTGGCCAGCAATTTGCGGAGTACAGCCTGCACCGTGCTCTGGGTCAATTCTGCACCGGAATTTACAATCTCAGTGGAGGTCAGCGCACGCTCAGACTCGTGAAGGATTTTTAATACTTCAAGTTCTCTTGGATTAAGTTTCATAAAATATATCTCCTTTCATGGCGTCTCAAATCAATACTATTATAATTCAATACGCAAAAATGTGCAAGATGTGACAACAATTTTTTTGAAAAAAATTTTCTTTCTGTAAAATGTATCAAAATTGCAATAATATTTCGTGTTGAGTCTTGCCAGCGGGTGACATCTGTGCTATGGTTTGAATAATCCGGCCAAAAGGCGGGAAAGAAAGGTATTTCATTAATTTATGGAAAATATAAATATTGTTCTACTATCAGGCGGCAGCGGCAAAAGGCTGTGGCCGCTTTCCAATGATATACGCTCTAAGCAGTTTATCCGGATGTTCCGCAATGAGGATGGGGAGATGGAATCCATGCTGATGCGGGTGTATCGCCAGATCCACCAGGTTATGCCTCAGGCCACAGTAACCATAGCCACCAGCCGTAAGCAGGTCAGCTCCATCCGCAACCAGCTCGGGGATCAGGTGCATATCTGCGTGGAACCAGAGAGACGGGACACTTTTCCGGCAATTTGTCTGGCGGCGGCCTATCTGCGGGATGTTCGAAAGCTGGGCGGGGAGCAGCCGGTGGTAGTGTGCCCGGTAGATCCATATGTAGAGGAGAGCTATTTTGAGGCAGTGAAGGAATTGGCGCAGATGGCATCCGAGGGGGAGAGCCGTTTATCCCTGATGGGGATAGAGCCCACCTACCCCAGCGAAAAGTATGGCTATATCCTGCCCCGGGACGGGGAAAGGGTCAGTGAAGTCAGGGGCTTTCGGGAGAAGCCTGACGAGGAGACCGCCCGGGAATATATTCGGCAGGGCTCCTTGTGGAATGGCGGTATCTTTGCCTTCCGGTTGGGATACCTGTTGGAGAGGGCCCATCAGCTTCTGGATTTTGCGGATTACCAGGATTTGTATGACAGGTACGGAGAGCAGAAAAAAATCAGTTTTGACTATGCGGTGGTGGAAAAGGAGAAGGATATCAAAGTTCTGCGTTACCAGGGGCAGTGGAAAGATCTGGGCAGCTGGAATACTTTTACTGAGGGGATGGCGGCCCAAAGCATCGGCAAGGTAACTATGGATCACACCTGCAACAATACCCATGTGATTAATGAATTAAATATCCCGATCCTGTGTATGGGGTGCCGGGATTTGGTTGTGGCGGCCAGCGCCGATGGTATATTGGTATCGGACAAGGAACAAAGTTCATATATGAAGCCTTTTGTTGAGGAGATCCAACAGCAGGTCATGTATGCGGAAAAATCATGGGGGAGTTTTACAGTGCTGGATGTGCAGGAAGAAAGCATGACTATTAAAGTGCTTCTGCGGCAGGGCAATCGGCTGCACTATCACAGCCACGAGCATCGGGACGAGGTGTGGACGGTGGCCAACGGACAGGGCCGTGTGGTGTTGGATGGCGTGGAACGACAGGTAGGTTCCGGGGATGTGATCCGCATGCCGGCAGGCTGTAAACATACAATCATTGCAGATACAAGTCTTCAGGTAATAGAGGTGCAGCTGGGGAGGGAAATTTCGGTGGAGGATAAGCAAAAGTGGAAGCTGACAGGTATTTCCTGAGCTGAAAAGGGAAAACTGGAAATGAGTGATCTGGAGGTGACTGTATAATGGGCATCCTTGGACGATGGAAGAGATGGCTGTACACACTGTGTTTTGCGGCCCTGAGTGTGCTGGATTTTGTACGTAATACCCAGAACGGGGACGTGTGGGGCGTGGCGGTGAATCTCACAGGCCTGGTCATGCTGGTGGTTATTGCCTCCGCCTGGCCGCTGAAAAGGCTGCTGACCGTGGGAAACGGAGTTTGGACTCTGGCCTGTATCGCCCTGGCCGTCTATGCCCGCGTCAGCATCCTGCCCACAGGCATGGATGTGTTTCATGGGATGTATGTGTGGACTTTCGTGTCGGCAGTGGCCAATGCCTGGTGGATCGGCATATTTCTGAAAGATCTGGTGAAAAAAATATGGGTGGAGAAATCTCTGGCGTTCAGGCCAGGCAGGCTGGGAGGCGTATGGATTCTGCTGACCGTGCTGATGGTCTGTTCCCTCAGCCAGAGAATATGGCCCCTCTGGTTTCTGGCCATGTTCGGGATTTTCTACCTGACTCCTTATACGGAGGAGGAGAGCCGGGCCCTGGCCGACGGGCTGATTGACGGTACCATACTGGGATTTTTCGGGCTGCAGATTTTTGCTTACGGATTCCGGCCATATGATGTAATAAGGTATGTGGGGGCTTACACCAATTGTAATATGGCGGCGCTGCATTACCTCACGGTGTATGCCGCCGTTTTGCTGAAACTTCATATGCTGCAGAAGAGAAGTGCCTCCGGGTGGCGGAAGCTGCTTTACCTGGTGGGCGCCTGCGGCATGCTGGGCTTTCTGTTTATGACCATGGGCAGGACTTCCTGGGGCATTGCCGTCCTGCTGACAGTGGTCTATGGTTTCCTGGTGATGCGGCGCAGCTGGGGACTGCGGTGGCGGCAGATTCTTGTCAGGGGAGCGGCGCTGACCCTGGGAACGGTGCTGCTGTTCCCGGCGGTGTTTGGAACGGTACGCTGGCTGCCCACCATACTGCATCACCCGATTTGGTTTCTGGACGAGTACAGCCCCAATAAGGTGCACTCCTTTGACCCTGCCGATTCCTGGAAGTATACGGAGATGGATGAATTTCTGGAGGCGGCGCTGGGCAGGATCTGGGGGACCTTCCGCACGGGCAGTGTTCAGAATCCGCTGGTACTGACGGCGGAAGCGGCGCAGCCTCAAATAGAACTGGTCCCGGCGGAACGATCCGGGGAGAGGCAGGCCCCGGAGCCCTCGATGGAGCCGAAAGAAAACAAAACTGAAGAACACGAACCGGAAGATAACAAATCGGAAGAAAATGAATCGGAAGAAATTGAACTGGTGGGAAATATGGATACCGCACTGGGAGCCCGGCTCAGCATCTACAGGGCCTATTTTCGGGATCTGAATCTTCTGGGCCACGGCCCTGCGGAGGGAATGTACCAATTTAAGGACTGGGACTATCATGCATGGCATGCCCAGAACCTGTGGCTGGAAGTGGCTTACCGTTACGGCATCCCTGCGGGAATCCTCTTTGCTGCGGTGACGGTCTGGCTGCTGGTCAGCCATACCCGCCGCCTGAAGCTGTGTCCGGACTCCGTCAGAGCGGTCATTCCCCTGCTGATGTGCCTGGTTTTTTTCGGATACGGGACCATGGAGTGCGTCTGGAATACGGGACAGTATATTCTGGTTCTGTTTTTCCTCGTCCAGCATCCCCTGTTCTACCGGGAAAGAAAATAGCAGGCGGAAAATTGCATTTTGGGAATGATTGTGTTATAATTTGGAAAGTATTGGAGCATTTGAGATTTGCATGACAAATATATTATATTAAGGAGAAAAGTATGCTGAATAATAAATCCATTCTGATCACGGGCGGAACCGGCAGCTTTGGCAAAGCCTTCACCAGCTATGTTCTGGAACATTACAACCCCAGAAAGATTATCATTTACTCCCGGGATGAATTCAAACAGTTTATTATGCAGAACGAGTTCAGGGAGCATGCCTCAAAACTGCGTTTCTTCATCGGGGATGTGCGGGACAGGGAGCGCCTGGCCAGGGCTTTTGAGGGTGTGGATTATGTGATCCACGCGGCGGCGCTGAAACAGGTCCCCACCTGCGAGTATAATCCCGCCGAGGCCATCAAGACCAATATAAACGGCGCCCAGAACGTGATTGACGCGGCCCTGGACGCAGGGGTGAAGAAGGTGGTGGCGCTGTCCACGGACAAGGCGGTGAATCCCGTGAATCTGTACGGCGGCACCAAACTGGTGTCGGACAAGCTGTTCATCGCCGCAAATGCTTACGCCGGGGCCAAAGATATATGCTTCTCCATTGTGCGCTACGGCAATGTGGCGGGCAGCCGGGGATCCGTGATTCCCTTTTTCCACAATCTTATTAAGAACGGCGGCACGGAACTGCCCATTACGGACTACCGCATGACCCGCTTCTGGATCAGCCTGCGCCAGGGTGTGGAATTGGTGATCAAAGCCCTGGAGGAGGCTAAGGGCGGCGAAACTTTTATCTCCAAGATTCCCTCTTTCAAAGTAACGGATCTGGCCCAGGCCATGCTGCCCGGCTGCGCCATGCCGGAGGTGGGCATCCGGGAAGGGGAGAAGCTGCATGAGATCATGGTGCCGGTGGAGGATTCCCCCCGCACCTATGAATATGACAAGCATTTTATCGTCTATCCCCAAATGGTGTGGAGCGACAGACAGAAGGCGCAGCCCACGGGCAGAAAGGTGGAGGAGGGCTTCTCCTACAGCTCCGGCAATAATACCCAGTGGCTGAGTGTGGAGGAAATCCGGGAACTGCTGAAAACGGTGGAACTGGAAAAATAGAAAAGGCAAAGGAGCTGTTTCACGGTTGCTGCCGGAGCGGCTCTTTTTGCAATCAGGGATTTACATTTATGGAAAAAATAAGTCAGAACCTGAAAAAAAACCTGTGTTGGATCTATCCCCTGATCCTGCTGCTCTATCCGCTGCGGCATATCCGAGTGGGAGTGGAATGGTGGGATACGGGATATAATTACGGCAATTTCACCTATATGGATCGGATGGATCCCATGTGGCTGCTGAGCACTTATCTGGGCAATGCCCTGGGGCGTCTGTTTACGCTGCTGCCCGGCGGCAGCACGATGCTGGGGCTGAATGTCTACACCGGACTGGTGGTGAGTCTGCTGGCGCTGGGGGGATATTTCTTTTTTATCCGCAAAGCGGGACTGCCCAGGACAGTGGTATTCTGGGGAGAATTGCTGGCTGTCAGCTTCTGCTGGTGTCCCACGGCGCTGCTATATAATTATCTGACCTATCTGTTGATGGGGGCGGGGGTGGTACTGCTGTATCAGGCCCTGTCCGGTGACTCTGCAAAGCCGTGCAGGTATTTTGTGGCCGCAGGGGTCTGCCTGGGGCTGAATGTGCTGGTCCGCTTTCCTAATCTGGCGGAGATGGGGCTGATCCTGGCGGTGTGGGCCATGGCTCTGATCCGCCGCCAGAAACCGGGACGGACCATGCTCCAGACCCTGCAGTGCCTGGCGGGATATCTGCTGGGTCTGGGAGGGGGCCTTGCCGGGATCATGCTGCGTTATGGCCCCAGCACCTATATACAGGGAATTGGCCGGCTGCTGTCCATGCCCTCGGAGGCATCGGAATACACGGTTTACTCCATGGTCATGCAGCAGTTCCGCAATTATCTGCAGAACTGTATCTGGCTGGGGTATCTGGCTCTTTTTATGGCGGCGGGGCTTGTGGTGTACGCGGTGCTGCCCCGGCAGCTGAAATGGATAAAAAACACAGGCTATGTGGCCTGTGTGTTCTGCGGCTTCTATTATCTGATGACCCGTAAAAATATGTTCAATCTGAAATACAGTACCAAACTCAGCGCCTTCCAGTGGGGAGCCTTTCTGCTGACCGCCACCCTGGCGGTGGGATTGGTTACGATCCTGCGCAAAAAGAGCAGGGAAAAAGAGAAGCTGCTGTGCGGGCTGGGGATCCTGGTGATCCTGATCACCCCCCTGGGCAGCAACAACCATCTGTACTCCGCCATCAATAATCTGTTTCTGGTGGCCCCCTTCACCCTGTGGATGCTGCTGCGGTTTATCAAATGGATACCGGGCTGCCTGGCAGGGGAAAGAGCAGGAAAAGGTGGGGAACGGCGGAAATGGCAGTTCAGCCTGTTTCCCGTCAGGGCCATGTTGGTCTGCATCCTGCTGGGAATCACAGTGCAGGGTCTCTTGTTTGGTGCAGGCTATGTGTTCTCCGAGAGCGACGGAGGGGAAAATCTGCACAGCCCCATTGCCCATAACCGGGTGCTTCAGGGCATGCTCACTTCCCCGGACCGGGCGGAAGCCATCGGCACCCTGTCCGCCTATGTAAAGCAGCAGGGCCTGGAGGGACAGAAGATCATCCTGTACGGCAATATCCCCTCCCTGTCCTACTATTTGCAGATGCCCTTCGCCATCACGGCCTGGCCCGATCTGCCTTCCTATAATTATGCGGTGATGGAAGAAGATCTGGAGCGGTTGTCGGAGGAGATCGCCGCCGGGCGGGAACCCGGGCCGGTAGTATTGCTGGAAAAGCGTCAGGGCAGCTACCTGACGGGAGGAACCGAAGCCCTGGAAGCCCTGGGCCTCAGCGATCAACAGATTGCGGGGATAGCGGGAGACCGAAAGCTGCGGCTGCTGGCCGGATGGATGGAGGAACTGGGATATCGGCCCTGCTTCGAGAATGAAAAGTTCCTGCTGTATCTGGCGCAGTAGGAGCCTGGGAGAGAAAAGATGGGACATAAGGATGGAAGAGAAAATAAAGCAAGCAATGGAGAACGTCGATGGGAGGCGCTGGCCTGGGGGCTGTTGGGGGCAGTATTGGTTTTGCTGCTGGCCATGAATCTGCTCTGGGGAGACCACTGGATTGACTCCGATATGGCGGCGGAGATGATCTTTTCCCGGCTGCTGGCACAGGAGGGGAAGTGGATCGCCACCGAGAACTGGTATTATTCCACGGAATTCCGGGTACTGTATACCCAGCTGGTCATGGTACCATTGTTCCATGTGCTGGGGGACTGGCATATGATCCGGACGATTACCAATCTGGTCACATATCTGTTGCTTTTGGGGGCTTATTTCTATTGCATGAAACCTCTGAAAATACGAAAGAGTACAGTGATTTTCACCTCTGTGATCCTGCTGCTGCCCTTTTCGGAGACTTTTCTGACTCATATGCAGATGGGGAATACTTATATGTGGCATGTGCTCCTGATCCTGCTGGCTTTCGGCATGTTCCTGCGTCTCAGCCAGCCCCGGGAGGGAGGCGCATGGAGACGGGGACTCACATGGGGGCTGTATATGGCTCTCAGTGTGGTCTGCGGCCTGTCCGGAGTGCGTTATCTGCTGGCCCTGCAGGTGCCGCTGTGTATCACGGCGGGGATTTATATTTTAAAAAGCGGTGAGTTTGCACTGATGAGAAAGGAGTTTGACGCTTCCTGTGCCTGGCGGCAGATCCGCGGGGTGCTCTCCCAAGAGCGTCTCTCCTATCTGCTTTGCAGCCTGCTGGGATTGTTGTGCGCCGGTGTGGGCTATGTGGTCAATGTGGCGGTGCTGGGTCATAAGTTCCAGTTTCAAATGTATGATGTCACCAATTTTATCAAAGTCTTCCAGGGGGTGTTGCTGGAGAGAACCCAGGACACAGCGGGCAATCTGCTGCAGTTGTTCGGGTATATTGAGGAAAAGGGTTTCTTGTCCGTGAGGGGACTGATCTCCCTGGTGGCTTTTGGCTTCCTGGGGGGGATCCTGTTCCTGACCGTGCGCTGCGCCAGGCTGCTGGCGGGGGAGCAGGGAGAGTCCGGACCTGTGGGGACGGAATCCGGCCGGGAACGCGGCTGCTTCCGGCTGTGTCACAGCCGCTTCATCCTGTGGTTCTTTGTGACGGCCTTTGTGCTGAACACATTTGTGTTTCTGTTCACCACCAGCACCATAGTGGCCAGATACTATATCACCGTATTTTTGTTCGTGCTGCCATTGCTGTGTATTTACTTTACTTATGAGGAGCTGCCTCTGGATCGGCTGCTGCTGACCCTGCTGCTGTGCGGGGCGCTGGGGCTGACCACCGCCAAATGCGTGTATTCTTTTGCGGATAAGGATAAGAACCAGGACAGAAGGCCCGTTGCCGCTTTCCTGGAAGAGCAGGGATATACCTTCGGGTATGCCAGTTACTGGAACGGCAATATCCTGACGGAGTTGACAGACGGCAAGGTGGAGGTGGCCAACATCCATGAGATTGACCGGATGGATCCGTTTACCTGGTCCAGCCCTGTGAAATACTACCGGGAGGGCTATCACCAAGGAAAAACCTTTCTTCTTTTGACGGACCGGGAGGCGGAAGAATATGCCCGGGTTCCCGCAGTGGCGGCCGGCCGGGTGGTCTATGAGGAACAGGGCTATGTGGTGCTGCATTATGACTCCACGGAAGAGGTTCTGTCCTTTGGTACGGACATATCGGATACCGAATGATATTTAAATCAATTTGGATGCCCGGTAAGGCGGGCGGACGGGAGCAGATGTGAAATGGAAGGATAAGACAGCCCGGAATAGATGGCAGTTGGCAGTGCTGGCGCTGGTGCTGCTGGTACAGTGTTTTTATATCGGGCAAAAGCAGGGCTATCACATGGATGAACTGCTCACCTATGAACTGGGAAACGCGGAGTACAATCCCTGGATTGTACCCACCCAGCCGGTGGGGCGTCTGGCGAAATTCATGCAGCAGGAGATCTATGGGGACAGTCTGGGGGAAACTCTGGGGAATCTGAAGGACACGGTGGCGGATGTGCTGCAAAACCGTGGGAACAGCAAGCTGCTCAGTTATCAGGCCGATGTGTATGAGGAGCCGGTGTGGATTACCCGGAAGCAGTTCCATGAATATATAACGGTGGGGGAGCGGGACGGCTTTAACTATCTGTCGGTGTATTTCAATGTGAAGGACGACAACCATCCCCCTCTGTATTTCATGCTGGTCCATACCATGTCCTCCCTGTTTCGGGACAGAATTTCTCCCTGGATGGGCTGCATTTTTAATCTGGGGGCGGTGCTGGGCTGCTGTGTCCTTATGTTTGCTCTGGGCCGGCTTCTGGCCCGGCATGGATTTATGGACGAAAAGGCCGGAGAGTGCTGGGGGCTTTGGGCCGCGCTGCTGTACGGCTGCTCTTCCGGGGCCATTGCCACCGCCCTGTTCGTCCGCATGTACGGCGTGATGACCCTTCTGTGCGTGCTGTCCCTGTATCTGCATCTGCAAAAATGGCTGGGAAACCGGGACGGGACTTTTACGAAAAAGAACAAGCTGTTGATCCTGGTGACGGCGCTGGGATTCTGGACCCAATATTTCTTCCTTTTCTATTGTATACTGCTGGCGCTGGTGACGGTGGCTGCCCTGTATCGGGAGGGGCGGAGGAAGGAAGCCTTCTGTTATATCCGAAGTATGGTGATTGCGGCCGTGGTGGGGGTGGGACTATATCCCTTTGGGGTAAAGCACATCCTCACCAGCGGCAGGGGAGTGGAAGCCATCGGCAATCTGCTGGGGGGGCTGGCCGGATACGGAGAGAGGCTGCTCTCCTTCGGAGGTATCCTGTTAGAGCGGACCTTTGGACGGCGGTCTCTGGGCCTGGCCGTGTTGGTGCTGCTTTTGACTGCTCTGGGAATTGCGGTTCTCAGGTCCGGGGCGAAGAACGGCCGGGAGGTAATTGCTCCCCGGGACAGAGGGACGGCAAAGCCCAATGGAACGGATAATAAAAGCCGGAGAAATCTTTGGTGGATATGGGTTCTGCCCCCGGCGGGATATTTCCTGCTGGCTGCCAAAATGTCCCCCTATATGGTGGATCGTTATATTATGCCGGTATTTCCCTTTGCCGCCATGGCTGTGGCAGGGCTTTTGACAGCCCTGTACTTCCGCCTGAACCCTCCGGGGCGGAAGTCCCTGATAGGGGTGGTACTGCTGCTGGTCTGTGCCGATTTTCTCACCTATGATGGGGAATATCTTTACAAAGGCTATGATACGCAGCTGGAGACGGCGGAGCAATATGGGGATCTTCCCTGCATCTGTGTCTATGAGGGATACGGTTTCTATGACAATTTGCTGGAATTTCAGACCTATGACCGCACTTTGCTGGTCAAGCCCTCGGAACTGGCAGGCCGGCAGGATCTGTCCGAACTGCAGGAAGTGGTGGTACTGTATAAAAGCAGTGTAAGCGCCGAGGACCGGGAGGAGATCCGGCAGATACTGCGGGATTGCGGCCTGGAGCCCCGGAGCACTCTGAATCAGGACAGCGTTTACGGGGACGTGCTTATACATTATGTAAAGGGATTTTCCGCGGGAGTGTTTCAGACCGGGGCCTTTGCTGAAAAGGTTGACAGATTTCCGCAGATAGTAGATAATCAAGTAAGATAATGGAAAGAGGAACGGTGTGGCCCATGGACAAAATCGCGGTACTGATACCATGCTATAACGAAGAGAAAACCATAGAAAAAGTAGTCTCTGACGTGCGGGCGGCCCTGCCGGAGGCGGCAGTCTATGTTTATGACAATAACTCTACTGATCGGACTGCCGAACTGGCCCGGAGTGCCGGCGCGATTATACGCCGGGAGTATGCCCAGGGGAAGGGAAATGTTATCCGGCGTATGTTTCGGGAGATTGACGCCCAGTGTTATCTGATGGTGGACGGCGATGACACCTATCCGCTGGAATGCGCCAGAGAGATGGTGGACCGGGTGCTGGAGCGGCATGCGGATATGGTGGTGGGAGACCGTCTTTCCTCTACCTACTTTACGGAAAACAAGCGTCCTTTCCACAACTTTGGCAACAGCCTTATGCGAACCTGCATCAACAGTCTGTTTCGGGCGGACATCAAGGACATCATGACGGGCTACAGGGCTTTCTCTTACGAGTTTGTGAAGACTTTCCCGGTTTTTTCCAAGGGTTTTGAGATTGAGACGGAGATGACCATCCATGCCGTCAACTATAATATGCAGGTGGAAAACGTGGTGGTGGAATACAGAGACCGGCCCGAGGGCAGCGTCTCCAAACTCAACACCTTCCGGGACGGCATGCGGGTGATTCGAAAGATGATGCAGCTGTACAAAAACTATAAGCCCCTGAAGTGTTTTGGTATGATCGCCCTGCTCTTTGTGGCTGCGGCCGTCATCCTGTTTGCGCCCATTTTTCTGGAATTTCTGGAGACCGGGCTGGTGCCCCGTTTCCCTACGCTGATTGTATGCGGCTTTCTGGTTATGGCCGCGATTCAGGCCTTTTTCTCGGGGATGGTGCTGGACGTGCAGGTCGCCAAGGACCGCCGGGATTTCGAATACCGCCTGAACAAGATTTATTCCGAGAGACAGTTAAAGCTGGGAGGGCAATTCCGGGGCAGTCAGTAACAGGGACCGATGGCTTTAGGGAAAGGAACCATGGAGGGCCGTGGATGAAAAAATGGCAAATAGGGGGATGTCTGGCAGTTTTTCTGCTGCTGGTCATGGCAGCGGCGGGCAAAGCGGCCGCCCCCGTATACTACCTCAATGATGATGTGGCCATGCGAAGCATCCTGTCGGGAGCCTACACGGGAACCCCGGACGGACATGCGGTGTACATGGGATATCCGTTGTCGGCGCTGTTGTCAGCCCTGTATGGCCTGACGGAGAAACTGGGCCTGTTTATTCCCTGGTTTGATTTATTTCTGGCGGGCTGTATCCTGTTGGCGGGAGTCGGGATTCTGGGAGGCTGTTATAAGACGGGGGAAAAGCCGTGGATGCGTGTGATACTGGCACTGCTGGGTCTGGCGGTTATTGCCGGGCTGCTGCTGCCCCATTACCTCTATATGCACTATACCATAGTGGCCGCCATATTGGCCGGGGGCGCTTTGCTCATATGGGAGACGGAAAAAGGCCGGGCGCTGCCCGTCTGTCTGCTGGGCCTCTGCTATCTGGTGAGGAGCCAGGTATTCTTTCTGGCAATGCCCTTTTTGGGAGTGGCGGTACTGGACGGATTGTTGGAAGCCATGAGGCGGCGGAGAAGGGAAAGGCAGACAGAGGGCGATTCCCCGGGACTCATGGCATGGGCCTGCGTCCGGCTTAGAAAAGAAGCCCTGTCCCTGCTGGGGCTGGGGATTTTGATCCTGGCTTTCTGGGGGATTCACCGAATGGGCTATGGCAGCCGGGACTGGCAGGCTTATCTGGAATATAACGACAGCCGCACGAAACTGTATGATTATACGGACTTTTTGTCTACGGACTGGTATCAGGAACGCTATGAACTGCTGGGCCTTACCCGGGAACAGTACCAGGTGCTGACCCATTATGATACCCTGCTGGATCAGGAGATAGACGCCCGGGTTCTGGATCGAACGGTAAGGCGGATCAAGGACTTGCGGGGGGATGTGGTCACGGACGAATATCTCAGGCAGTGTGTGGAGGCCTATCTCCGGCATCTCCGATATGACGGCAGGCCCTACAGCCTGGTCTGGGCGGGATGCTGCGGTGTATTGCTGCTTCTGCTGGCCGTGGGGAAGAGATGGGACAGGCTGCTGCTGCTGGGGGCGCTGGCCGGGGGGCGCAGTATGATCTGGGTCTACCTGATTGCCCGGGGGAGATTCCCGGAGCGGGTCTGGGTCTCCCTCTATCTCCTGGAAATCTGTCTGCTTCTGGGTATGCTTTTTCGGGAGTGGATTGGAAGCCGGGAATCCGTACCGGGCGGTATAAGGCGTTTTCTGCCGGCGGCCACGGCAGTTCTGGTGCTGGCGCTTCTCTGGGGTGCTGCGGCGATACAGCTGCCCCAAACGCTCCAAATGGCGGAGACGCAGCGGGAGAAGCAGGAGCAGTGGAATACTTTGGCACAGGCCCTGGAGGGACAGGAGGATCTGCTGTACTTGATGGATGTGTTCTCGGCAGTGGCCTACGCCGGAGAGTTGTACGGACGGGACCCGGAGCAGATTATGCTGCTGGGAGGCTGGCTGACCGGGAGCCCTCTGGCTCTGCAGCGCCTGGAGAAATATGGCGCCCCGGATGCGGCCCTGGCCCTGGGACATGGGCAGGTGTGCCTGGTGGCCGCCGGGGATCGCGACATGTCCTGGCTGGAGGCGTATCTGTGCCATCGGCTGGGGGAAGTGAGACTGGGGGTACAGGAAACCATCGCCTGCGGAAGCGGGACCGAATTCGTAGTCTATAAGTTGGAGACTGCGCGCGCGCAGTGACACAGGTGCGGAGAAGTCTGGAGGTTGTGTGTGAACTTATGAAAAAAATGCCGGAAACAGTAGAAAAAGTATGCGTCAAGGCGGTACATGGGATGGTGCTGCTGATCAGCCTGATATTGGGGTACTGGGCTGTCCGTTATACCCATGGCTATCCATCCAATCTCAGCGAGGACAGCATCCTGATTGAGCCGGATTCCCCGGGCAGGAATCTGCTGGTATTTGGGGGGGGTGACAGTGGGGGCCTGGCTGCTGCGGCGGGCGGTGCTGCGGGGAGAGGAAGCCCTGTGGAAAAAAAGGGTGCGCCGAATCGCCATAGCCGTCACCCTGGGGATGGGCCTGCTCCTGACCCTGTGGGTGTCCGTCTGCCATATCACACCGGTATGGGACCAGATGCAGGTATATCTGGATGCCATGGATTTCAAGGCGGGAAATTTCCGGGATATGACGGGCTATATCTATATGTGCCCCCATCAGTACGGACTCACTTTCCTGTATGAGATATTTTTGGCCTTCGGCGGGGGCTACAGGCTGCTGCAGTATATCAATGTGCTGATGGTTATGTGTACCGTATGGAGTTCCTATGCCCTGGTGGAGGAACTGTTTGGGGATGCCAGGGCTTCCCTGTATGTGATCATCGGCGATCTGCTGTTTTTTCCTCTGTGGTTATATACCAATTATGTATATGGGGAACTGCTTTCCATTGGCTTCAGCATGTTGGGAATCTGGCTGTTGGTGCGGGGATGCCGCAGAAAGAAAAACATCTGTGTGCTTTTGTCTCTGCTGACCCTGAGCGTGGCGGTGCTGGCCAGAAGTAATGTGCTGGTGGTATTGATCGCGGTGTGTATCGCCATGTTGATTTACAGCCTGCGGCAGCGAAGCCTACGGCTGCTGGCGGTGGCCGCGCTGACCATTCTGGTGCCTCTGGGAGCCATAGGCGCCATGCGCCTGAGTTATGAACTGCGCTCCGGCATCCAGATCCAGGGGGGAATTCCTTCCAGCATGTATGTAGCCATGGGCATGCAGCGGTCCACCGGGGGAGCCGGTGTGTACAACGGGTACAACAATTCCGTGTTCCGGGGGGAGGCGGGCAGTGATGAGGAGAAAGCCAATCAGATCGCCCTGTCCTATATCCGGGAACGGCTGGGGGAATTCCGTGAGGACCCGGCCATGGCCAGGGACTTCTATAAAGAGAAGATCCAGGAACAATGGAATGAACCCACCTTTTGCAGTCTGGTGATGACTGCCACTTTTGAACAGCCCCCCACGGGGATGGTGGAGAAACTGTACTATGGCGAATGGCAGCAGAATTACCGGGACTACACCAATCGGTATCTGACCGTGCTGTATCTGGGCGTGATTCTGTATTGTGTCATAGGGCTGGTGCAAAAGAGAGACATTCTGCAGTGTCTGCTGCTGATCGGGGTGATCGGCGGCTTTCTGTTCAGCATTCTGTGGGAGGCAAAGTCCAGATATGTGCTGCCCTATATCGTGTTGTTGATCCCTTATATGGCGCTGGGGCTCTCAGCCCTTCAGGCCGGCCTGGGCAGCGCCTTGGGACGGCTTGGGAAAACCCTGGGAAAGAGAGGGGATTCCCGAAATGAGACGGGAGAAAATTGACTATGAAAGATTACGGGGATCCGTCCATGTCCATTTACCTTCGGCCCATGACCGGGGAGGACACGGACCTGATTGTATCCTGGCGTAACCAGGAGGCAGTGCGCAGGAATTTTATTTATCAGGAATTATTCACCCCGGAGAGCCATCGTCAGTGGATCCGCGACATGGTGGAAACCGGCAGGGTGGTGCAGATGATGATCTGCGAGACGGTGTGCGGCAGGCCGGTGGGGTCCGTCTATCTGCGGGATATTGACCGGCGGCATAGCAAGGCGGAGTACGGCATTTTCATCGGGGGCGAGGGAGCCAGGGGAAAGGGCTACGGAACCATGGCCGCCCGGCTGATGATTCGGTATGCTTTCCGGGAGATGGGACTGCACAGGCTGTTCCTGCGGGTCTTTGCAGACAATGCTCGGGCCATCCGCAGCTATGAAAAAGCAGGCTTTGAGAGAGAAGCATATCTGCGGGAGGATGTCTGTATTGAGGGGCAGTACAGGGACATGGTGCTGATGGGGATTCTCAACCCCGGGAATCCGGGAGAGCGGATCCATGATATGCCGGAAAAGAAGGAATCATAAAAAGATATGGGTGGCGGAAGAATGAGAGTAAGTTTTGTAATCCCCTGTTATCGCTCGGAGCGCACGCTGGGGAATGTGGTAATGGAAATCCAGGAGACAATGGCAGGGCTGAACGGATATGACTATGAGATCATCCTGGTCAACGACTGCTCGCCGGACGATACCTGGGGAGTGATTCGCAGGCTCTGTGAGGGAGACAGCCGGATCCGGGGGGTTAATTTTTCCCGGAATTTCGGTCAGCATGCGGCACTGATGGCCGGGCTGAGGCAGTCCGTGGGGGACTATGTGGTATGTCTGGACGATGACGGACAGACCCCGGCGGACGAAGTGGGCAGGCTGCTGGGAAAACTGGAAGAGGGCTATGACGCGGTTTATGCCAGTTATGCCCACAAACAGCACTCCCTGTTCCGCAACCTGGGCAGCAAGGTAAATGAGATCATGACCCGCATCCTGCTGGATAAACCCAGGGAACTGTATATATCCAGCTATTTCGCCGTGCGCAGGTTCGTGGTGGAGGATATGATCCGCTACGAGAATTCCTATCCCTATGTCATCGGCCTGGTACTGCGGGCCACCAAAAACATTGCCAATGTGGAGGTGAATCACCGGGAGCGGCAGGAGGGCGGTTCCGGGTATACCATCAAGAAGCTGCTGGGTCTGTGGTTCAACGGTTTTACCGCGTTTTCCGTGAAACCTCTGCGTATAGCCACCTGTGTGGGCTGCCTGAGCGCGGCAGTGGGCTTTCTGTACGGGCTCTATACCATCGTCAAGCGCCTGCTGAACCCCCAGGTGCCCATGGGTTTCAGTTCCACCATGGCAGCCATTGTGTTTTTCGGGGGCATGATCATGATTATGCTGGGATTGATCGGGGAATATATCGGCCGGATCTATATCAGCCTGAACAATTCGCCCCAGTATGTGGTGCGGGAACGCGTCAACGGGGAGGAGCCCGCCGGGACGCAGGCACTCCCGGAGAATGAGTGAGAGGAAGCAGATGGAAAAGAGGTCAGGGAGACAAAACATTGCAGGAAGGCTGTGGGCCCGGTGGAACCGGGATCGGCGGATTCTGACGCTGAAGGCGGGGCTTATGGCTCTGCTTCCCATATTATGCTGTGTGGCGGCCTGCGCCGCCCAGGGAGGAAGTCTGTCCCGGGTCTATCTGCCCGCTTCGGAGTGGAACGATGAGTTGTTTTATTATAAGCAGGTGGAAGGGATCTTGTCCCACGGATACCCACAGGGGTATTTCGGATTCAACGAGAGCCATGCGCTGAAGCTGTCCTTTGCCGCCTGGAGCCCGGTGCTGGTGTGGCCCTGGCTGCTGTACGGCCTGATTTTTGGGTGGAACCTGATGGCTCCGGTCTACAGCAACATTCTGTTCCTGACGCTGGCGCTGGTGCTGTTTGTGGCCCTGGTCCGTCCCACCTGGAAGCAGCTTGGGCTGCTGGCGCTTCTGTTCTGCTGTTTTATGCCCTATACCCGCTACATGCTCTGCGGGATGCCGGAGATCATTTGCTTCAGCCTGTTGACGGTATACTGGGGGCTCCTTGTCAATACGGCAAACCGGGAGACCGGCGGTAAGCTGGCGCTGTTGTTTTTGCTGGGGAGCCTGATGACGCTGATGCGCCCCTATCTGATCCTGTTTCTGCTGGCGCCGGCCTGGCTGTGGATCCGCAGAAAGAAGGGGGCGGGCCTGGCGGGTTCTCTGGCGGTGATGGGGGTTACGGCAGGCTGCTATGGGTTGATTAAGCATTATCTGGGAGCGGAATATTTCACGCCCCTGTTTAAGACCGAATGGCTGGATCCCTTTTTACAGGGCCATTTCCTCGGAGGTATCAGAGGAATTCTGGCTAAGATTTATTATGAGGGGCGTACATTTTTTGCCCTTACTTTGCAGGGGCTTAAGAGCGGCCTGGCGGAAGGGGCTTTTTTTGCAATATTTCTTGCGCTGCTGTCGGTACTGTGCTGGCAGTGTGTGGCGGATTTACGGAAAAAAAGAAGAAAGCAGGCGATGCTCAACGGGTATCTTGCATTTTGCTTTTTCAGTATGTGGATAGCCCTGCTGTTAATGTACAAAATGAAGGAGGGCAGCAAACATCTGCTGACCTTTATGGCTGTGGGGATTCTGGCGGTGGCTGTGATGGAGACCCGCTTCTACAAAAAGGCTATGGTGATCGGGGCCCTTTGTGTCTACCTGTTCTGGTACAGAGGAGATCAGCCCGGAGACTATCAGATCTATTTTGCCAATCAGGAACGGGTGGAGCAGATGTCCCACTGGCAGCAGGTGTTTCAAAGGGAATTGATTCTGCAGGAAGAGGACACGCCTGCTTTTGACAATGTGGTAATCTGGACTTTTAACGATATATTAGAAGATTCTCCCACTGGGGAGACCGTGCTCACGGACTGGCAGGTGCTGTACGCATTGCCGGAGGGCTTTGGGGTGAGCTGCTGTTACCGGGAATATGTGGAGGAACATCTGGAGGAACTTAAGAGCCTGTACCTGGCCATCCCGGTGGGCGGCCGACTGCAGAGATTGTGTGAGGAACGGGGCATGGAACAGGTGGGACAGGATAAAAGGGTCTGTGTTTATCGAACTCGGTAAACCGGCCTGAGGGGAACGGGGAGATGCGTATGGGATGGAAAGGTGTGAATCTCCATGTTTTATTGGTTGTCATGTGGCTGATGGTGTTATCGCTTGTGACAGCAACGATTTGCATTCTGCTGCCTGGGGTTGAACACAGGATGCGGGAAGCTTTTGTGGAAATGCAGACTCACCGTCCGCTGGAGTCTTATCGTCACTTTCGATATCTGGCAAAAATGGAGGAACTGCAATCCTGGCTGGACATGTGGGAAAAGGGGGGATATGAGGCGGTATTTCTGTCCATGTATTCTCTTGAGTCTTTTGAGGAGGAGGATTTTCACAGCTATCGAGGTGTGGATACTTTAAAGATTGATCTTGTTTTTGAGAATGCTCTGGAACTGCAGGGGGCGCTCTCAAAGCTGCTGGCATGCCATACGCAGCCGCAGCGGATTTATCTGGGAATTGACCCCATGAAGCTGGAGCGGCATCTGCTCTGGGAGAGGGAACTGGACTGGCAGGCATCGGTTGCGGCATTTGTGGAGGAACAGGAAGAGATTGAATGGGAGATGCTTTTGGCATATCCTTCGTATGGGGAATGGCAGTCCATGACGGAAGAGGGACGAGAGCAGGGTATCGCAGGATATGGGCGGGCCATGGAGGCGCTGACTTCTCTTGAAAATCTGCTGCTCTTTTATGTGGGAGATCAGGAGTGGCTGATCTGCAATGAGCAGAATTATGTGGGCGAGGGCGTACTCAACGCCAGTGTTACGCACAGACTGTTTCTGCATATTTTCTGTGACCAGGGCTATAGAGTGACGGCGGATAATCGGAAAGAACGACTGAGGGAATTGGAGGAGACCCTGGGTGCATGGAGGCAGGATCCGCCTTTTGTGAAGGAACGGTCGGATGTGGTCCTTGTGTTTCTGGGAGACAGTATGTTTGGAAATTATACGGACAGCACGGGTGTGCCCGGAGTGGTGGAGAATTTTACCAAGGCAAGATGCATTAACTGTGGGTATGGGGGAATTTGCCTGGCCCAGGGAATGGGGGATATTTCCGGAATGGATGTAATAACCAATCTGTGCAGCGGACAGGTGGGTAATATACCAAAGGAAAAGGCGGCCTATGATGGAATACAGGAGTTTGCCGGGGTGAAGACTGACAGCGGACGGCTGGTGTTTATTCTCAATTACGGCGTCAATGATTATCTGTTTGGAAACACTGTTAGCGCCGAGGATAAATATATGACGACCAGCTATCTTGGGGCCATGAGAACCGCTGTGGAACAACTCAGGGCCTCCTACCCTGACGCGGAGATTCTGATCCTGACGCCGGGATACATTACCTTTCAGAACTGCGGCACAGAAATTGTCGGCGAGAACGGTGCTCTTCTGGAGGAGTATGTGGAAGCGGCCCTGCAGGTGGCGCGGGAATATGATCTGCCATCAATCAATATGTATGCGGAGATGGAGGCGTATGCCCGGAATGAAAAAATATTGACCGCGGACGGCGTTCATCCCAATGAACAGGGGAGATTCTTTCTGGGAATGAAGCTCTGTGAGAAATTGAATGTTATGGCGCGGTAAATACCACCGGCGTATCCGGCTCAGGCCTGATCCGCCGGTGGTATTGTGATTCAGGGAAGAGAGAAGGTTATTTGGCGTAGTAATTGATGAGTTTTTCCACGATATGAATCACGTCCTCCACATCCCGGTCCGTCAGGGAGTAGTACAGAGGCAGGCTCATGGCTTCCCGGTAGTAGC
The DNA here is from genome assembly GCA_011959105.1 of Lachnospiraceae bacterium. Lineage (GTDB taxonomy): Bacteria > Bacillota > Clostridia > Lachnospirales > Lachnospiraceae > Acetatifactor. Next base: position 47,245 of record BLLU01000133.1, read on the forward strand.
GCTCTGCCTGGGGGCACAGACCCTTTTCGTAGCCCAGGCTTTCGTAGTAGGAATGCCAGTATACAGGAAGATAATGCACCTGGGAATGGATGCCCTCCGCCCCCAGGGCGTCAAAGAACTCCCGCCGGGTACAACGCAGCATTTCACTGCGCAGCCGCAGGATATACAGATGGCGGGTGGTGTCGGAGGCAGGGATTTCCCGCTGAACCTGCAGCTGGGGAATGCGGGAGAAGGCGGCGTCATACCGGGCCACAATCTCTTTGCGGCGCCGGGAGAACCGCTCCAGCTTGTTCAGCTGGCTGAGAAGCAGCGCAGCCTGGATCTCCGTCATGCGGTAATTGAAGCCGAAGGCGGCCTGCTCGTTGTACCAGGGATCGTCCGTGGGATGGACCATCTGGCTGCGGTCCCGGGTGATGCCGTGGGCATGGAGCAGCACCAGTTTATCGTAGAGCTCCCTGCTGTCGGTGGTCACAGCCCCTCCTTCTCCCGCAGTCACGGTCTTTACCGGGTGGAAGCTGAAGGTGGTCATATCCGCCAGGCTGCCAATGGGCTGTCCCTTATAGCGGGTGCCGATGGAATGGGCGGCGTCCTCAATCAGCGTCAGGCGGTGCTCCCGGCAGATGGCTCTGATCTCATCCAGTTCCACCGCCTGGCCCGTGAAGTCCACGGCCACCACCGCCTTGGTGCGGGGAGTGATGCACGCCCGGATGGAGGCGGGATCAATATTGTAGGTATCGGGACGGATGTCCGCGAACACCGGCTTAGCGCCGCAGTACAGGGCGCAGTTGGCACTGGCGGCAAAGGTGATGGGGCTGGTGATCACTTCGTCCCCGGGGCCGATTCCCGCCGCCAGCGCCGCGATATGCAGCGCCGCCGTGCCATTGCTCACGGCCACGCAGTATTTGGCCCCGGTGATGCGGCAGAGCATGCTCTCCAGTTCCCGGGTGCGGGGGCCGCAGGTCAGGCATTCACTCTGCAGGGTTTCCGTTACCGCACGGATATCTTCGTCGTCAATGTATTGATGCCCATAAGCAAGGGGCGTGGAGCGGACGGGCGTGCCGCCGCATATTGCCGGTTTTTCCATAGGATTACCTCTTTTCCGTCAGTCCTTTCCTGTCTGGATAAGGGCTTTTTAATGGTCCAATCATAGCATATTTGCGGGACTATGGCAATAGGCCGGTATTTTTGCGGGGACGGAAGGCTTTCCGGGCCATTCCCAATCCCCGGGCCGCATAGGGCAGCAGAAGCAGGAAATAGGGGAAGATATAGCGGGAGTTGGCCTCCCATACCATGTGGAACAGGAATCCTCCCAGCACTGCCACCAGGCCCACATAGGGCAGCAGGGAGGGATGTTCTTCTCCCCTCCTGCGCATTCCCGCAAGGCATATCAGGGCGCCGCCGTAGACCAGCAGCTGGTACACATTGCAGAAGTGGTTGAAGGCGGGGGAGAGTTCTCCTTCGTAGAGGCTCTTCACAATCCGGATCCGGCCATCGGTGTGGTTCTGGGTGGCCTGTCTGCAAAAATAACTGCCGTCGGTCCACTGGGAGAGAAATTTGTCCGCGTAAAAATCCAGAGCGTAGCCGGGATCGGCGCGAAAGGCTTCCAGAGACGCCCTGATGGCGGCTTTGCTCTTTTGGGCGGTGACGGCGCTGTCCATGTTGCTGGCCTCATAGGTGTAAAAATTAAAGCCGTTGTACCAGCCCCTCCCCCTGTCGGACTCCTGCATGCCCATGGCTATGTAGGAGAGGGCGGGCACGCCGGTGCTCAGGGTATTACCCGCCCGGAACTCGTACACTTTCTGGATGGCCGGCAGGACGACGGCGCAGCACAGGGCCAGTCCGCCGGCCCAGAGCAGCAGCCGGTGCCTGTGGGTGCGAAGCCATTCCCAGAGGATTACGAGAACAATGGCGATGATTACAATCAGCGAATTCTTGCGCAGGGCTGCGGCCGCAGTCAGCATCAGCAGGCTGCAGGCCATGACCGCCAGGCGGCTTTTTCTGTGGGGGGAGGGCCTGTAAAAAAAGCGGAGCAGCAGATAGATTCCCCCGCTGAGAAAGGCAAAGGAAGGAATCTCCCCGTATACGAAGGAGGTATAGACCACCAGGGGCGCATTCAGCAGGGAGAGAAACAGATAGGCCACGGCCGCCTCATCTCCCCCGGGCAGCAGACAGACGGTTCTGTACTGGAAGTACACAATGGCGCAGGCCAGGGCCACATTGACGCATTGAAGAATGTGATAGGCCGCGTAAGAGACGGGCAGCAGGTTCCAAAGACGGATAATGCCTTCATAGAAAGCCACCAGGCCGATCTGCTGGGGATAGTAGGACAAGTAGGAGCCGGTGGGGTGGATCACCCCCGTCTGGCCCGATGCCAGCGACTGGGCGATGGCGTACACGCTGGCAGAATCGGCGGTGGGAAGGCTTCTGCCGAAGAGGATCAGAAACAGTCCCCAGAAGCATGTGAGCCCCAGGGCCAAAGCCAGGAGAAGAGACTTGAGCCTGTTTCCGGAACGGCTCAGCCGCAGCAGCGGAAACAGCAGCAGGAGCAGAAGGGCCATACATGCCAGATGGAGAAGCACAGGCTCCCGGTGGGGGATGGAAGCCTGGGTGACCATCTCTTCCGCATAGTAGCCCCAGAAAAGGCTGCACAGGGTGAGGACTCCCAGGAGAATCAGGGTGAGCCCCCGCACTGCCGCAAGCCCCGCCTTGTAAACACCGTTTCCGATTTTATGTAATATGTTCATAATCCACCTCGCCGGATACCCCGCAATATTTGACCTATATTATAGAGGATGGGCAGCGATTATTCAATGGATTATTTTCGGGAAGAAAATTCGATGTTACTTTGACCTGTCTGGCAAAATGTGCTATAATATCCCGAAACGCGGCATGTAAATAAGCGAGGACTTTCTGGTTATGAAGGAACGCATCTATGTATGTCACACTTACTACCATGTATATGTGACATTTTTAAAGGAACTGAACCGCCCCGTGGAGCAGCGGGGACAGGCCACGCTGGTGCTCAGCAGCCTGTCCATAGATTTTGAGTGCCTTAAGGAGAGGGTGGAGGCCACCGGACTGTTTGAGGCTGTGGTGGAATTTGAGGAAAAGAGGGATACCGCTTTCCCGGAACTGGCAAAATACCGCCAGGACACGGGGAATCTGGTGAAAAATCTGGTAAACCGGGTCAGATTCACCCGGAAGTTTGCCCGGGCTCTGGCCCCCACCCTCCCGGTGGACTTTCGGGAGTACGGCCAGATCTATGTGTACTGCGACTCCGATCCCATCGGCTATTACCTGAATGTGTACAAGATCCCCTACCATGCGCTGGAAGACGGGCTGAACTGTCTCAAGAACTATGACGCGGCCCGGTATGACAACCGGGGGCATTTTGGTCTGAAGGCTTTCCTGTCCCAGCGCTGCAATCTGATTTTTATTCAGAACGGATATGGGAAATACTGTATAGATATGGAAGTAAATGATATTTCCCTGCTGAAGTATCCCTTCAGGAAATATGTGGAGCAGCCCCGTCAGGCACTGGTGGAGAGGCTGACCCGGGAAGATAAGGATATTATTCTGCGGGCCTTCGTGCGGGACATGGAGCGCCTGCGGGCACAGCTTACGGACCGGCAGGGTGAGGCCCCGGGAAGGGACAGGATCCTGATCCTGACGGATCCTCTGTGCACCCTGGAGATCCGGGAGCGGATTTTCCGGGATATCATCGCCATGTTTGAGCTGGAGGGACAGATTTTCCTAAAGCCCCATCCCAGGGATGAACTGGACTACCGGGCATTGTTCGGAGAGTACCCTCAGTTTGACCCCACCGTGCCCATGGAGATGCTTAACTTTTTCCCGGGCATCCGATTTAAAAAGGTGGTGGCTGTGCTGACAGAGGTGGGGGCCATCGGATACGCCGACGAGAAGGTGCGGCTGGGAGAGGATTTTATGGACAGGTATGAGGACCCGCTGGTACATCGGCAGAACGAGCAGATCTGAGCAGGCGGGCCGGGGGACTTACCCGACAGGCAGCGGCCGGAATCAAATGGAATGAGAGTGCAGAAAAATGGGACGTATTCTAAAGAAGCTGAATATTTTACTGGATAAAACCCAGAAGAGGGCCATGGGAGGCCTGGTGGTGCTGATGGTGATCAGCGCGGGGCTGCAGACCCTGGGAGTGGGGATGATTCTCTCCGTGGTGCAGACGGTGATGGACCGTGAGGCCTTCCATAAGCCCGGCCTGCTCCACCAGGCGTATCTGCTGCTGGGAGGCGGGTCGGAACTGCGGTTTTCGGTGCTGGTGATGCTGGGGCTGGTGCTGGTGTATGTGGTCAAGAATCTGTTTCTGTTTTTTGAGCAGAGGGCCACGCTGGCTTTTGTCTATTCCAACCAGTTCCGCACCTCCGAGCGCATGATGCGCAACTATCTGCGCCGGAGTTATGAATTCTATCTGAATGCGGACACAGCGGTAATCCAGCGGAATATTACGGCCAATGTGAACAATATGTATGCTCTGATCCTGGCATTGCTGCAGCTGGTCTCCGACTGCATCGTATTTGCTTTCCTGGTGGCCTTTCTGCTGGTACAGGACGCGGGTATGACCATTCTGCTGGCCACGGTGATGATTCTGCTGCTGGCCTTGATCAAATGTGTGCTGAAGCCGGTGCTGCAGAAAGTGGCGGGGCAGCATCAGGACTGCTACAGCGGCCTGCTGAAATGGATTTCCCAGACGGTGCAGGGGGTCAAGGAGATCAAGATTGCCTGCAAGGAGCAATATTTTGTGGACGAGTATCTGAAATACGGCAACGGCTATGTGGGCGCGGCCAGGAAGAACGATCTGTACAGCCAGACTCCCAAGCTGTTGATTGAGACCGTGTGTGTGGCCTGCATGATCGGCTATGTAATCTATATGATGACAAACGGGGTGAGCAGCGCGGCCATGGTGACTACCCTGACGGCCTTCGCGGCGGCGGCCATCGCTCTGCTGCCCTGCGTCAACCGCATCAATAACCAGATGAACAAGATCGCGTTCTGCGAGCCCTTCCTGATGGCGGTGAGCGACGATCTGCAGCAGGAGATCAGCGGCGAAAACGTGGATATGAGTTATGCCACGGACACGGACGAAAAGCTGCCGGTGCGGGAGCGCATTGACTTACGGGGAATCGTCTATGCCTACCCGGGCACGGAGAAAAAGATCTTCGACCACGCGGACCTGACCATCCCCGTGGGCCGGAGCGTGGGTATCGTGGGAACTTCCGGCGCGGGCAAGAGCACGGTGGTGGATATTCTGCTGGGCCTGCTGCGGGCCCAGCAGGGGCGGATCACGGCAGACGGCGTGGATGTGATGGAACATTACCGGGCCTGGCTTAAGAACGTGGGATATATCCCCCAGATGATATTTATGCTGGACGATACCATCCGCCGGAATGTGTGCTTCGGCGTGCCCCGGGAACGGATTGACGAGGACCGGCTGTGGGAAGCGCTGCGGGAGGCCCAGCTGGACGAGTTTATCAAGTCCCTGCCCGAAGGGCTGGAGACCAGCATCGGGGAGCGGGGCATCCGCCTGTCCGGCGGGCAGCGGCAGCGCATCGGCATTGCCAGGGCGCTGTATCATGACCCGGAGGTGCTGATTCTGGACGAAGCCACTTCGGCGCTGGACAATGACACCGAGGCGGCCATCATGGACTCCATCAACCGGCTTCAGGGCAAAAAGACCCTGATTATTATTGCCCACAGGCTTCAGACCATCGAGAAATGCGATCTGGTATACCGGGTGCAGGACGGCAGGGCGCTGGTGGAGAGGGGAGGCGAACTGCTGTGAAACTGAGCGTGATTGTGCCGGTGTACAATATGGCGGCAGAGGGCCGGCTGCAATTCTGCCTGGACAGCCTGGTAAACCAGACCATATCGGATTATGAAATCCTGGCGGTGGACGATGCCTCCACGGACCAGTCGCCGGAAATATTGCGGGAGTATGCCGAAAAATATCCCGGTAAACTGCGGGTGCTGACCCACCAAGTGAACAGGCGCCAGGGCGGAGCGAAAAACACGGGACTGAAAGCGGCTGCAGGAGAGTGGGTGGGCTTTATCGACAGCGACGACTGGGTGACCCCCGACTATTACGAGAAGCTGCTGCGCAGGGCGGAAGAGACCGGCGCGGACATGGTGGGCTGCGACTACAGCCTGGTGGATTCCCACACCTTTGAAGTGGGACGGGTGGTGCGGAACAATTCTGCGGAGCAGACCGGGGTGCTGGACCGGGAGAAACATGGCCGGCTGATCATGCGCTCCGGCAGTATGGTGATTAAGATTTACAGACACCAGGTGATTACGGAGAACCACCTGGATTTCCCGGAGGGAATTTTTTATGAGGACAACTGCGCAGGGCCGGTGTGGTCTCTGTATTTCAAAAGGTTCGAGCGGGTGGAGGAGCCTTTGTACTACTACTACCAGCATCAGACGTCCACGGTGCATCATGTGTCCGAGGAGAAATGCCAGGACCGGATGAAGGCGGCGGCGCTCATGCTGGAGCAGTGCCGGGAAAGAGGCTTTTTGGAACAGTATTACCCGGAAATCCAGTACCGGTTCACGGAACTGTACTATGGAGTGACTCTGTTTTCCTACATGCTGGGCTGTCCCCGCAGGAAGCTGTCTTTTGTGAGGGAATTGGGAAGGGGTATGCGGGAAACTTTCCCGGATTTTCAGGAGAATGCTTATTACCGGCAGTACACAGACCCGGAAGAGCAGCGGATGATTGCGCTGCAGATGCGGTCGGACGCCCGGTTTTTCTACTATTACGGGCTGAAAGTGTGGGTGCGGGGCGTGAAAAAGTTTGTTCGGGCAAGATTGCGGGGGTAGCGGGTTGAAGCGTATTGTGGATCTGATGGGAAAGCCCTTCCTGGCAGCGGCGGCGGTGGAACTGCTGCTGCTGGTACTGGCGGTCATGGGGCTTTTCGGAAAAAACGCGATATATGAATATGGGGCAGAGCAGCAGGAGGGAGGCGTTTTCCGGAATATAAACCTGCCGGCGGGTACCTATGAGGTACGGCTGCGCTTTGAGACGGATGTGGACGCAGTCAATCTGTGCAGCGTAATCGACCCGGCCCAGGGCTTTAAGCGTCTTCTTACCAATGGGGAGGTGCTTTACTCCGGCCGGCAGGAAACGGGCTTTATGATGTGGCTGCTGCAGGATTCCGACGGGCTGGAGGTACAGGCTGTTCACAACGGAGGCAGCCTGGAGGTACAGGGCCTGACCCTGGCGCAGAATAACGGATTGCAGCGGATCCGTCTGGCGCTGGCGGTGACGGCCTGCCTGCTGGTCGACGGTGTCTGGCTGTGGTTTGCCCGGGACCGGCGGTATGGGATTGACCCGGTGAAAAAGACGGTGGTGTTCAGCCTGGGACTGATCGCCCTGTTTGCTTCCTTGCCTCTGATGACAGACTATATCCTCTCCAGTGGGGATGTGGGCTATCATCTCATGCGCATAGAGGGGCTGAGGGACGGTATTCTGGCGGGACAGTTTCCCGTGCGGATCGCCCCGGAGTGGCTTCAGGGGTACGGATATGCGGATGCTGTATTCTACGGGCAGACATTGCTGCTGCCGGCGGCGCTGCTGCGCATGCTGGGCTTTACCGTGACCACCAGCTACCGGCTGTATATTTTCGGTGTTAATCTGGCCACGGCCTGGGTGGCTTACCGATGCTTTCGCAGAATCTTCGGGCATCCCTACATCGGCCTGCTGTGCAGCATGCTTTACACCCTGTCTCTGTACAGGCTGTACAAGCTGTATATGCGGGGCTCCCTGGGAGAGGCGCTGGGTCTTTTGTTTCTGCCCCTGATTGCCTATGGCTTCTGGCAGGTATTTACGGAAGATCACAGGGCGAAGGCGTACAGGTGGTGCTTTGTGCCGCTGGCGGTGGGTTTCGCGGGGATTATCCAGACCCATTTGCTGACCTGCGAACTGGTGGGAGGATTTACCGTTCTGCTGTGTATTCTGCTGTGGAGAAAGGTATTTCGGCGGGAGACTTTTCTGGCCCTGGCCAAGGCGGCGCTGTGCAGCGCACTGGCAGCGGCCTGGTTTATCGTTCCTTTTCTGGACTACATGGTTACGGGGGACTTTATGATTCATCATGCCTATGGCAGGACCATTCAGGAGCGGGGGCTGTATCCGGCTCATCTGTTCTCGGTGTACCCCTTTACCGGAACCAGTGTTTTCCCGGCGGAGGACGGGATGGTACAGGCCATGCCTGTGGGAGTGGGCTTTGCTCTGCTGGCCTGTCTGCTGCTGTGGGGATATCTGCGGTTTCTGGGCCGGAAATTTCTGAAAGAGCAGGAGGGACCGGAAAAAAAATATGTAATTCTGGGGGATATCGGCCTGGGATTTTCGGTGCTGGCCATGTGGATGAGTCTGTCTTCCTTCCCCTGGAATCGGATCCAGTCCCTGCACCGGGTCACGGCCACGCTGGTTTCCAGTCTGCAATTTCCCGAGCGCACGCTGATGATAGCGGGCATCGGTGCGGTGTTGGTGGCCGGGGTACTGGCCTGCTGGGCTTTCCGCAGACAGCACAGAGGCTGGAGGATCGGCTTTTGCGGCTTGACGGCGGGGCTTACGGTGCTGACCAGCCTGCTTATGCTGGACCATATGGTACACAATACGGGCTTTGTCAGGATTTATAACGACGAAGGCATGGGGAGCGGTTATATCGCGGGGCAGGAATATCTTCCCTATGGGACGGACGCGGCCCGGCTTCTCTACCGGGGGCCTGTGGCCGGCGGAGATGTGGAAATAGAAGGATATGAGCAGGGCCCTCTGCGGATGGATGTGTCCTGCAGGAATCCGGGCGGAACCGGCAGTCTGAATCTGCCCCTGCTGTACTATAAGGGGTACAGGGCCCATGATGTGGACGGGGGAGCGGAACTGAGGGTGTATGCTGGAGAGAACAACATGGTACATGTGGAGATACCCCCGGGGTATGAGGGGACAGTTCGGACTGCCTTTGTAAGTCCCTGGTATTGGAGGCTGGCGGAGGGGATATCCCTGGCCGCCTGCGCGGGACTGGCAGCAGGCTATTATAGGGCGTGTAAAAAGAACAGGCGCCAGGGGGAGGAAGGGAAAGGACATGCGTAAGATCGCGATTATCACGGCCCGGGGAGGCAGCAAGCGGATCCCCCGGAAGAACATTAAAGAGTTCTGCGGGAAGCCTATATTGGCTTATTCCATAGAGGCAGCCAGAACGTCCGGGCTGTTTGACACGGTGATGGTGTCCACGGATGACAGGGAGATCGCGGAGCTGGCCAGGAAGTATGGAGCGGAGGTGCCTTTTTTCCGCAGCGAGAGAACGGCGGGGGACTTTGCCACCACCAATGATGTGCTGCTGGAGGTACTGGAGGAATATGAAAAGCGGGGGGAGTGCTACGACCTGGGCTGCTGTATTTATCCCACGGCTCCCTTTGTGACAGCGGCCAAGCTGAAAGACGCCCTGGGACGGCTGGAGGGCAGCGGGGCGGATACTTTGATTCCTGTGGTGGCTTTTTCCTATCCTCCCCAGCGGGCCATGGTGGTACGGGAGGACCGTCTGGTATTTGAATCTCCCCAGTATCTGGACAGCAGGTCCCAGGACCTGGAGCCCCATTACCATGATGTGGGACAGTTCTATCTGTTTTATACCGAAGCGTTCCGCAGGAACGGGAAGCTGATGGTGGGGAATATCCTGCCCTATGTGGTGTCGGAGATGGAAGTGCAGGACATAGATAATCAGACGGATTGGGAGATCGCCGAAATAAAGTACCGCTGTATGGAAGGGCGGACGCGCAGCTGAAACGGGAGAAAAGCATGGGAAAGAAGATTGCGGTGTTGTCAAATGTGAACATGAATTATATGATCCGTCTGTTGAAAAAGGAACATCAGGTCTATGAGGCGGAAGGCTATGGCAACGAACTGGGCATACTGATGAACGGGCAGTCCTCTTACCATGTCTTTGCCCCGGAGATCACTTTCCTGCTGATGGATCTGATGGAATTGCTGGGGCATGATCTCTACAGTCCGGGGCTGTTGGGAGAGAGGACTGCGGAAAGCGGGGCTGCCCCGGATCGGCAGCAGGCTGTGGAAAAGGGGCCGGCGTCCCGGCTGCGGGAGTGGTTTGCGCAGATAGACGGCTGCATTCGCCCCGGGCAGATATACTATCTGTCCGATGCCTGGCTCTGGGGGCCGGAGACGGGCGCGCTGCCCGAAGTCTCCCTGGCGCAGCGGCTGGAGGGGCAGTGGCTGGAGGGGCTGGAAAGGCTGGAACAGCGTCATGAAAATGTGCGGGTCTTCCCCTATCGACGGATCATAGGCAGCCTGGGGGAGGAGAACAGCTTTTCGTTAAAGACCTGGTATCTGGGAAAGATTCTGCATACCAATCTCGCCCAGAGGAGGCTGGCAGAGGAAATCGGCAGACTGGCGGAACTGGAGCAGAGAACGCCCAAAAAGGTCTTGCTGGTGGATCTGGACAACACGCTCTGGGGCGGCCTGGCGGGAGAGCGGGAGCATACGCCCCTGGAACTGTCGGAGGAACATCAGGGACTGGCCTACAAGAATGCCCAGAGAGTGCTGCGGCTGATGGAGCAGGCAGGCGTGGTGCTGGGCATTGTGTCCAAGAACAATGAGGAGGATGCCATGGCCGTGATCCGGGAGCATCCCCATATGGTATTGAGAGAGCAGGATTTTGCCATCCGGCGGATTAACTGGCAGCCCAAGCATGAAAACATCCGGGAGATCGCCCACAGCCTGAATCTGGGGCTGGACTCCCTGGTGTTCTGGGACGACAGCCCCGGGGAGCGGGCTTTGGTGCAGCAGATGCTGCCCCAGGTGGAGGTTCCCCCCTTTCCTGACAGTCCTGTGGAACTGGCTCCCGCGCTGGCGGAACTCTATGAGAAATACTTTCAGAAACCCAGGCTCACGGAGGAAGACCGGCAGAAAACCAGGCAGTATGCGGAGAATGAGCAGAGGAACCGGCTGGAAGAACAGACGGGGGATTATGATCGGTTTCTGCGCCGGCTTGAGATTCGGGCGCAGGTTCTGGACCCGGGGCCGCATATGGAACGGCTGGTGCAGCTGGTGAATAAGACGAACCAGTTTAATCTGACCACACTGCGTTACAGCCTGGAAGAAATGCAAAAGACGGCGGCGGACCCTGCCAAAAAGGTGTATCTTTATAGGGTGGAGGACTGTTTCGGGGACTATGGCATCGTTTCGGCACTGATTGTAAGCCTGGCAGGCGGGATACCCATGGTGGAAGAGTGGGTGCTGAGCTGCCGGGTCATGGGGAAGCAGGTGGAGGACGCACTGCTGGGCCATGTGGAGGCGGAACTTCTCAGGGCGGGTTATACCGAACTGCGGGGCAGATATGTGCCCACCGGGAAGAACCGGCCGGTGGCGGAACTTTATGATCGGCTGGGATACCGGGAGGTCTCCCGGGGGGAGGGCGGAGAGAAGGAATACAGTCTTTGCCTGAAGGACGCCCCATCCAGGGCAGCCCATGTGGCATGGCCGGATTGAGGGGAAAGAGAGGGACGGATATGAAAGAGAAAATTTTGCGCCTGATTGAGGAGATCCTGCAGGTGCCGGAGGGCCGGGTGACGGAAAATACTCTGATGGAGGAACTGGAGGAATGGGATTCCGTGGCCCAGGTTATGATCATAGGGGAACTGGAGTCCCGTCTGGGCGTCAGGGTGGATTTGGAAGCGGCCATGGAGATGAGAGGGGCCGGGGATGTTCTGGCCGCGGCGGGGGTATCCCTTTAAGGCGGTTGTTTTACGGAAAAGAGGCAGATATGAGCGTAACTTTGCGGGGAATCCGGGAAGAAGATCTGGAGACCATAATGAACTGGCGTATGGATCCGGAGATCACCCGGTATATGAACACGGACCCTCAGCTGACCCTGGAGGGGCAAAAAGAATGGCTTGCGGCCATTCAAGGCAATCCGGATGTGCGCTACTGGATGATTCTGGTGGACGGCCGGGAGGCGGGGGTTATCAATCTGACCGGCCTTACCCGGGAGGACGGGGTGCTGGGCTGGGCTTATTATATGGGGGAGAAGAAGCTGCGCAGCCTTAAGACGGCGCTGGCTCTGGAGATGAGCCTGTACGATTATATCTTTGATACCCTGCATAAGGAAGCGCTGGTCAGCGATGTCTTTTCTCTGAACAGGGGAGTGATCCAGCTGCATCTTTTATGCGGCTGTCAGGTGGTGGAGGAGAAAAAGGCTCATGTGTGTAAAAACAATGTCTGCTATGATGTGACTTTTCTGCACATGACCAGGGAGCGCTGGCAGCAGGCGCGGGAAGGGAAGAAATATGAGCATGTCTCCTTTGAGGAGGTCTGAACTATAAGGGCATTATGCCGCAGGATTGTGTGCCGTATGCCGGAAAGAGGAAAATATGGAGAAAACAATCAAAATCGGTGATAAGCGGATCGGCCCGGATTGTCCCGCCTTTATCGTGGCAGAGATGTCGGGCAACCATAATATGGACTTTGACAGGGCGGTGGAGATTCTGAAGGCGGCCAGGGAGGCAGGGGCGGATGCGGTCAAGATCCAGACTTACACGGCGGATACCATCACGCTGGACTGCGATGCGCCCTGTTTTCAGATCACCCAGGGAACACTCTGGGACGGGATCACGCTGCACAGGCTGTACCAGACGGCCTACACCCCCTGGGAGTGGCAGCCCCGGCTGAAAGAGATCGCCGAGGACATGGGACTGGTGCTCTTCTCTTCCCCCTTTGATTTTTCCAGTGTGGATTTTCTGGAGGAGATGGATGTGCCTGCCTACAAGATCGCGTCTTTTGAGATTACGGACATCCCTCTGATCCGCAAGGTGGCCCGGCTGGGCAAGCCGGTGATCCTGGCCACAGGTATCGCCCGGCTGGCGGATATCGAACTGGCGGTGCAGACCTGCCGGGAGGAAGGCAACCACCAGGTAATATTGCTGAAATGCTGTTCGGCCTATCCCACTCCCTACGAAGATGTGAATCTGCGCACAATCCCTCATATGGCGGAGGCTTTTGACTGCCTGACAGGACTGTCAGATCACACCATGGGCACGGCGGTGGCCACCGGGGCCGTGGCGCTGGGGGCCCGGATGGTGGAAAAACATATGACTCTGCGCAGGAGTGACGGCGGTCCGGACGCCGCGTTTTCCATGGAACCCCAGGAGTTCAGGGAGATGGTTGACAATATCCGTATCCTGGAGAAGGCGCTGGGGAAAGTGTCTTATGATCTGTCCGACAAGCAAGTCAGGGAGAGGGAGCACAGCCGTTCCCTGTTTGTGGCCCGGGATATGAAGGCAGGGGAGGTATTTACCCCGGAGAATCTTCGTTCCGTGAGACCTGCGGACGGGCTGCACACCAGGTATTATGAACAGCTTCTGGGCAGGAGGATCACCCGGGACGCCGGGCTGGGAACCCCCATGTCCTGGGACTTGGTGGGAGATTGAGTTTGGAAGCCGGGCGGGAGGAGATCATGACGGCAGGGAATAAGGCGTATCTTGTGATCCGGGCGGACGGGAACGCGGATATCGGTGTGGGCCATCTGATGCGCTGCCTCACCATCGCGGAGCAGGCGGGAGGCCCGGAGCATGTGGTTTTCTGGTGCGCAGACGAAGGATCCGGGGCGCTGGCCCGGGAGAAAGGCTATGAGGCCCGGGTGCTGGGCACGGATTATCGTCATATGCTGCAGGAACTGCCGCGGCTGGAGAGGCTGGCCCGGGACCTTGGGCCGGGGACGGTGATTCTGGTGGACAGTTATTTTGTCACGGAGGAATATCTGCGGGCCCTGGGAACCCATGCCAGGGTGTACCTGCTGGAAGATATGCCGGGACATACCTGGCCCGTGGCCGGGGTGATTAATTACAATGCCTTTGCGGACAGGGGCTTTTATCAGCAGATTTACAGGCGGGCGGGACTGGACACATGCCTGTATATCGGAGCCGATTATGTACCCCTGCGTTCCCAGTTTACCGGGCATGCCTGCCGGGTCCGGCAGCAGGCGGAGGAATTGCTGGTGACCACCGGCGGCGGCGACCGGGAGAATATAGCCGGAAAGATTTTGGAGACAATAGGAGATGGTATGTGCCGCGTCCATGTGGTGTCCGGCCCTTACAATCCCCACGGGGCATGGCTGGACAGCTATGCGGCAGCCCACCCTGGGGTGACGGTATACCGGCAGGTGACCCGGATGGCGGAACTGATGTCGCGATGTGACCTGGCGGTGACAGCCGGGGGCACCACGGTGTATGAATTGTGCGCGCTGGGTGTGCCCTTTGTATGCTTTTCCTATGCGGAGAATCAGGAGGCGCTGGCGGAGTACGCAGGGGCACGGGAAGCAGGTCTGTATGCGGGAAAATATCATCAGGCTCCGGCAGAAACATTGGAAAATATAGGAAGTATGGTCCGGCGTGCGGCGGCAGATTTGGAACTGCGACAACGGATGTCCCGCAGGGCCAGGGAATTGGTAGATGGCCGGGGCGCGGGGCGGCTGGCGGAGGCGCTGCTGGAAGCCGCCGGGAGCGGGACGGAACATACAAGACCCTGCCGGAACAGAAGCGCGGAAAGCGGCAGGATCACAAAATCGGGGAAGTGAGGACGGTTTGGAGGAAGAAAAACGGAAAGAAAGAAGAAAACAGAACTTGGTATATGGAATCTGCGGCCTCCTGCTGATGCTGGTGCTGCTGCCTATTGCGCTGCGCCGGGAGCGGCAGGCGGATCTACAGGCGGAAGTGCTGTTTCTGGGAGACAGCATATTGGGGCAATACCGGGATGAGACCTCCATCCCTTCCCAGGCGGCCCGGCTGATGGATGTGTCTGTGTTTAACGGGAACTTTGGCGGTACCACGATGAGTCTCCAGAACCGGGAGGGACGGGAGGCTTACTACCGGGACGGGCTCTCTTTTTCCCAACTGGCCAAAGCAGTGGCGGCCTTGGACTTTGGGACGCAGCAGACCATACGCACCAAGGACTATGTTACCATGCATTTCGGCGATATTGTGGACGAATTGGACAGAGTGGACTTTTCCATGGTGAGGACCTTGGTGGTAAGCTATGGGATGAACGATTATGTTACGGGCAGTCCGATCTGCAGCCCCGGGGAACCGGAGGATACTTTTTCCATGGAGGGAGCCATGCGCACGGGAATACGTTTTCTGCAGCAGAGTTATCCGGCCCTGCGGATCGTTTTTGTAAGTCCCACCTATTGTTGGTTTATAGATGATGACGGAAGTGTCACCAGCACCTGTGAAAACCGGGATTTTGGCGGAGGTTTCCTGGAGGATTATGTGGAGGCCCAGCGCAGAGTGGCTCAGGAGTGCGGCGTGGAATTTCTGGATTTGTACCACGGCTATTATCCCCATGAGGAACCCCAGGACTGGCGTGTGTACACCAGCGACGGTATGCATCCCAACCCCGACGGCCGGCAGAAAATCGCGGAAACCCTGGCGGCATATCTGGAGGAATAAGGCCATAGCACAGATATCCCCGCGGCAGGCGGGGAACTTTCAAAGATTAAATTTAGTCCGCCGAAGCGGGCATGGAGTATAAACTATGAAAAATCCCACGGAGACATGGAACAACTTGCGGAGACATTGCAGAAGGGAATGGAAGCTGGCTTTTTTCAGTACCTTTCTGCTGGGCCTGCTGATTCATATGCCCATTATGCTGCGGGACATTCCCAACCACGACGGGTTGGCCAGCATGTATTTTGACCAGAATATGATCACCTCCGGCAGGTGGTTTCTCACCGTGGCCTGCGGCATATCTTCCTACTATACGCTGCCCTGGCTCATCGGCCTGCTGGCCATGTTATACCTGGGCATAGCGGCCGTGCTGCTGGTGGAATTCCTGGAGGTGCGGCAGGGCTGGGCGGCGGTGCTGGTGGGTGGTCTGCTGGCAGTTTTTCCCTCTCTGGCATCCACTTTTGCCTATGTATTCACCATGGACGGCTATATGCTGGCGGTGCTGCTGGCGGTGCTGGCGGTGCTTCTCACGAAAAAATACCGCCTGGGCTTTCTGCCCGGGGCGCTGTGCCTGGCCTGCAGTCTGGGCATCTACCAGTCTTATTTGCCTTTTGCGGTACTGCTCTGCCTGTACGGCCTCTATATGATTGGGACATCAGAGAATATCATACAAAATAAAATTAAAAAAGGATTTTCCTATGTGGGGATGGGAGGATTGGGATTGGCCTCCTACTATGGGATCCTGCAGGTGCTGCTGCGCATTCAGGGCAGGGAACTGGCTTCCTATCAGGGGATCAGCGGCATGGGCAGCGCTCCCCGGGAAGGCCTTTTGGAAACAATTTCCCATATGTACCGGGACTTCTTTGCTTTTACTCTCAAGGGGAAGATATTTATGAACAATCTTTTTGCCTGGGGGGCCATGCTGCTGCTGGGAGTCTGTGTTATGGCAGTACTGCTTTTCCTGTGCGGAAAGAAAAAATGGTGGAAAAGTTTGTGGTTTTATATCCTGGCGGCAGTCAGCTTGGCGGGCCTGCCTGTGGCCATGAATCTGATTCTGGTGATTTCGCCGGATGTTACCTACCATCTGTTGATGCGCTACCATTGGGTGCTGCTGCCCATCTGCATGGTGGCGGCGGTCAGCAGGCACAGCGGGCGTATGCCCTGGGCCTCCTGGCTGGGACTGGTCTGCGGCCTGGTGCTGATCTTCAATTATGGGGTGATGGACCAGATCGCCTATTCCAATCTGGAGAAAAAATACGAAAAGACCTATGCTTATTGTATCCGGCTTCTGGATCGGATCGAGCAGACGCCGGGATACTATCAGGGCATTCCCATCGCCATGATCGGCGTGGTGGGGGAGGAGTCCTATCCCCTCACGGATCTGACAGGAGATGTGACGGCGGGCATGATCGGCATGGGGGGAGACAGCCTGCTGTACACCGGGGCCAATTATCAGGCTTTTATCCAGAATTACCTGGGAGCGACCCTGAATATCCTGCCGCCGGAGGCCATGGAGGATATGTATTATAGCGAAAGCTACCGGGAGATGGAGAGTTTTCCGGGTGCGGATTCCATTCGGATCATGGACGGGGTGATGTATATCAAGACGGAGAACCGGGAGTGAGGGAGAGGCTGGAGACCGTTCCCGTTGGCACGGGGATCTTCTGCCATTTGAAAAATTGATTGATTGCCTCTTGGCAAACCGAAATAAGTGTGTTAAGATAAAACCATAAGACAGAAAATTAACCTTTTGCAGGAGGTATGGATATGGATATTGCAGGACTGTCGATGAATATGGCGATGATGGATGTGCAGTCCCAGGTGGGAATCAAGATGCTGAGCAAAGCCATCGACATGGGTGAAGAGCTGGGCGCGGGCGTGGTTCAGATGGTAGATGCCGCGGCAATGGAGCGCAGTGTGAATCCGGCAGTGGGAGGCAGCATAGATATTCGTTTGTAACGGATTGGTAATTTTTTCCGACTATAGGGGTGGTGAGGCATAGAAAAAAGGCCTGCCACCTTTTTTGTGACTAATTATCCATTAATTTTTCACAAAAACCTATTGCTTTTTCTGCGATTTTTTTGTACATTTGTATTAAATAGGATTTTCGGCATTTTTACTAATATCTATATGTACGGAGCAGAAAGTACCTCACACAGGAAAAGGAGTAGGAAATATGATATCAAATCAGATTTTGCAGAGCACCATAGACGGACTGAAGGGGATCGCCAGGGTTGATATCTGCGTTATGGATGTGGACGGTAAGCCGGTGGCATATACCGCCGATATGTCGGGCAGCGGCAGGGCGGTGGTGGAATTCGCCAAGTCTCCGGCGGACTCTCAGGAGATTCAGGGGTATCAGTTTTTCAAAGTATATGACGAACAACAGCTGGAGTATGTGCTGGTCATCGCGGGGGGCGGTGAGGATGTGTATACCATCGGAAAGTTGAGCGCTTTCCAGGTGCAGAACCTGCTGGTGGCCTACAAGGAACGGTTTGACAAGGACAATTTTATCAAGAACCTGCTGCTGGACAATCTGCTGCTGGTGGATATCTACAGCCGGGCCAAGAAGCTGCATATTCAGATGGATGTGAGCCGGGTGGTAATGATCGTGGAGTCCGAGAACGGCAAGGACAACAACGCGCTGGAACTGGCCAGGTCTTATTTTGGCAGCAACAGCAAGGATTTTATCACCGCAGTGGACGAGAACAATGTAATCGTGGTCAAGGACCTGGCGGAGTCCGACAACAGCAAGGAGATTGACCGGGCAGCCAGAGGACTTTGCTCCGCCCTGCAGAAGGAGGGTCTCAGGGAAGTACATATTGCGTACGGCACGGTGGTAAAGGAGATCAAAGAGGTCAGCCGCTCCTACAAGGAGGCCAAAATGGCTCTGGATGTGGGCAGGATTTTCTTTGACGAAAGGGATGTGATTGCTTACAGTGCGCTGGGCATCGGAAGACTGATTTACCAACTGCCCATCCCCCTTTGCAAGATGTTTATCAAGGAGATATTCGGGGGCAAAAGCCCGGATGAATTTGACGAGGAGCCCCTGACCACCATATATAAGTTCTTTGAGAACAGCCTGAATGTGTCCGAGACTTCCCGCCAGCTTTTCATTCACCGCAATACTTTGGTATACCGTCTGGATAAGCTGCAGAAAAGTACCGGGCTGGACCTGCGGGTATTTGAGGATGCCATTACTTTTAAGATTGCGCTGATGGTGGTAAAATATATGAAGTATATGGAGAACTTTGAGTTTTAGGGGGAACAGATGAGGAGAAAAGAAGCAATTAGGAAACAGCAGGCCAAGTTCATCGAAGAGAACGGGGTGATCTGCCTGGATAATGTAAGCAAGTCCTATTCCACCGGTTCACCGGCGCTGAACGGGATTTCCCTGAAGGTACACAAAGGCGAGTTTGTATTCATCGTGGGGGACAGCGGTTCCGGCAAGTCCACCCTGATTAAGCTGCTGCTGAGGGAACTGGTGGCTTCTTCCGGCCAGGTCAGCGTGATGGGAAAAGATATGGCGAAGCTCCGCAGGCGGGAGATCCCCAAGCTGCGCCGCAATCTGGGCGTGGTGTTCCAGGACTTTCGGCTGCTCAATGACAGGAATGTCTATGAGAATGTGGCCTTTGCCCAACGCATTATAGAGGTCCCGGGACGGGAGATCCGGCGGAATGTCCCCGCCATCCTGGCCACCGTGGGTCTGGCCGGCAAGTACAAGGCCAAGACCAAACAGCTCTCCGGAGGCGAGCAGCAGAGAGTGGCCCTGGCCAGGGCACTGATCAACAGTCCTTCCATCCTGCTGGCAGACGAGCCCACCGGCAATCTGGATCCCAAGAATTCCTGGGACATCATGAAGCTGCTGGAGGAGATCAATGAGTCCGGCACCACCGTGGTGGTAGTCACCCATAACCGTGAGATCGTCAACGCCATGCAGAAGCGCGTGGTTACCATGAAGAAGGGCGTGATCATCAGCGATGAAGAGGAAGGGGCATATATAGACGATGAAGATTAGCACATTCTTTTATACCATACAGCAGGGTTTCCGCAACCTGTTCCGCAACAAATGGTACTCGCTGGCATCCATCGCCACTATTGCGGCATGCCTCTTTCTGTTTGGGGTTTTCTATGCGATTGTGGCCAATTTCCAGCATATGGTCCGGGGTGCGGAGGAGAATATCTGTGTCACCGTCTTTTTTGAGGATGATATCACGGATACCCGGATCGAGGAGATCGGTACCATGATCCGCGGCCGCACGGAAGTGTCGGAGGTGGTTTATATTTCCGCGGAGGACGCGTGGGCGGACTATCAGAAGATCTATTTCGGGGACAGGGTGGATGAGTTTATCGCAGGTTATCCTAAAAATCCCCTGGCCGGGTGTATGAATTATGTGGTGTACCTGAGCGATGTGTCCATGCAGGACGCGCTGGTGACTTATCTGTACTCCATCGAAGGGGTACGCCTGGTGAACTATTCCGCCCTTACGGCCAGTACCCTGAGCGGCGTGAACCTTCTGATCGGATATGTGTCCCTGGGCATCATTGTGGTACTGCTGGCGGTGTCCGTGTTTCTGATCAGCAACACCGTGACCATCGGTATTTCGGTGCGCAAGGAAGAGATCAATATTATGAAATATATCGGCGCAACGGACTTTTTCGTGCGCGCTCCCTTTGTGCTGGAGGGCATGCTGATCGGTCTGATCGGGGCAGCCATCCCCTTGTGGGCGGTGCACTACACTTATGACAGCGTGTTGGTTTACGCCACGGAGAAATTTTCCATGCTGAGCCATCTGCTGATTTTTCTGCCTGCCGAGACGATCTTTGGCGTGTTGACTCCGGTCTGTCTGGGTGTGGGTGTAGGCATCGGCTTTGTGGGCAGTATTTCCACGGTGAGAAAGCACCTGCATGTGTAGGGGCCGGGGGATAAGGGCGACGGCGGGGGCAGCCTGTGCCGCGCAAGGGGATTGACATGAAAAAATGGAAGATAACAGGGGGCCTGGTATTGGCGGCGACGCTGCTGTGCGCGGCGGGAGGGGCCCGGGTATCCGCCACCAATCTGTCCAATATCACATCGGAATCCATTCAGGAGATGGAGAATCAGATTGATAATGCGCAGAATGAACGAGATCAACTGAAAAACGGTCTTTCCGACATCAGGAAACTGGTGCAGCAGTTGGAGCAGGAGAAGAAGGACCTGAAGAACTATGTGGTAAAGCTGGATGAGAACATGGCTCAGATCGAGCAGAAGATCGCGGACCTGAAGACACAGATTGCCAACAAGGAAGCGGATATCGTGGAAGCCCAGAGGCAGCTTGAAAATGCATTGGAAGTGGAGGCCGGGCAGTATGAAGCGATGTCAAGCCGCATAAGATTTAGTTATGAGAGGGGCGAGAACTATTTCCTGGACATGATCATGGGAGCCTCCAGCTTTGCGGATTTCCTTAATCGCAGTTTTTACATGGAGCAGGTGGCCGAGTACGACAATCAGATGCTGGTGTCTTTTATCCAGACCAGAGAATATGTGGAGTTGTGCAAGGCACGCCTGGAGGAGGATAAGGCTTTTCTGGACGAGGCCAAGGCGGGGGTGGAAACCGAGCAGGCGGCTCTGGAAGAGTTGATGAACCAGAAGGAGCGGGAACTGAACGCCTACGAGCAGAGGATCAGCACAGGAGAACAGTCCATTGAGGAATACGAGGCGGACATCAAGGCCCAGAACGAGTTGATTGCCGCTCTGGAAAAGGCGGTGGAGGACGAGAAGAAACGGATCCTGGCCAGCAGCGGCAAGGTGCTGACCTACGACGGCGGCACATTTAAGTTTCCCCTGGCCTCCTACACCCGGGTGTCTGATGATTATGGCATGCGGCCGCATCCCACTCTCTTTGTGCAGCAATTTCACAATGGCGTGGATTTTGCATCTCCCAAGGGGACAGCTATTTACGCGGCCTATGACGGGATTGTGGTGGCAGCGGATTACAGTTCCACCATGGGGAATTATGTGATGATTGACCATGGCGGCGGGCTGTATACCATCTACATGCATGCGTCCAAATTGTATGTGAAGAAAGACGATGTGGTAGCCAGAGGCAATACCATAGCGGCGGTGGGTTCCACCGGGCGCTCCACTGGAAATCATCTCCATTTCAGCGTGCGGTTGAACGGGGAATATGTTTCTCCCTGGAATTATATCTCACCTTAAGTATATTTTATGTTAAAGTATGGAAGATTGTAGTCCAGACCGGTGTACATTGACTGATATCGTATGCCGGGCATGGATTGAAGCGGAGTTTGGTGCGGCCCGATGACAAATCTGCCGGGATGCTGAATGAGCATACTGCAGTCAGTATAACGGGCATGATGCAGGACAGGATTTTGGGAATGCAGGAAAGAGGAAAATATGGAAGTATATGATCATCAGAATAAGCGCCAGGGCGGTCGGACGGGACAATTTGCAGCCGGACTGGTGGTAGGCATTTTCACCACGTTGTTAGTGGTATGTGTGGCGTATCTGGGATTCCAGATCCAGCAGACGGTGGAGAACGCACGCCAGGAGAGTCAGCAGGTCAATGCGGACGGTGCCGGACAGGATGGCAGCCTGAGTGAGACGGTGGCGGATAAGATCGACAGGCTGGTGTACATGATCGAGAACTATTATTACAAGGATGATGTGACCCGCGAAGACCTGGAGGAGGGAATCTACCAGGGACTGATGGAGGCGGTGGGGGATCCTTACACCAATTATTTTACCGCCGATGACTTTGAGACATTCATGGAGCAGGCTACCGGCGCGTACTACGGCATCGGCGCCTATGTGGCCCAGGATGTGGAACGCAACTATCCCAAGATCAACAGTCCCATCCCGGGTTCTCCTGCGGAGGAGGTGGGCATGCGCCCCGACGATATTATCTACGAGGTAGACGGGGTTTCCACTTATGGTATGGACCTGGATAAGGTGGTGAGCCTGATCAAAGGAGAGGAAGGCACCACTGTGAATATTACCCTCTATCGGAAAGGGGAATATCTGGATGTGGAAGTACAGCGCAGGCAGGTGGAGATTCCCACGGTGGAGCAGAAGATGCTGGGAGACGGCATGGCCTATATTCGAATCATCGAGTTTGACGATGTGACGCCGGGGCAGTTCAGGACGGCTCTGGATGCTTCCCGGAGCAGCGGCATGAAGGGTCTGGTGCTGGATCTGCGGGGCAACCCGGGAGGAAGCGTCAATGCGGTGGTGGATATTGCCAGAATGCTTCTGCCCAAGGGCCTGGTGGTCTACACCGAGGATAAATACGGCAAGCGGGAGGAATATACCTGCGATGGCAGCAATGAATTTGAACTGCCGCTGGTGGTGCTGGTGGACGGCAACAGTGCCAGCGCCTCGGAACTTCTATCCGGCGCCATACAGGACTACGGCAAGGGAACGCTGGTAGGGACCACCACCTTTGGCAAGGGGATTGTGCAGCAGATGCTGACCCTGCGGGACGGCTCCGCCATCAAGATCACCATCAGCAGTTATTATACGCCCAAGGGCCGCAATATTCACGGCGTGGGCATCGAGCCGGATGTGGCCTGCCCCTTTGACGGGGAGGCTTACTATGGCAGCGGCTTTGACAATCAGCTGGAGAAGGCCCGGGAAGTACTGTCGGAAATGATAGAATAGATAAGTCCGCCCTGTCGCTGAAACAGATTTCCTAACTGCCATATCCACGGCGGCTATGCCCATATCGCATAGCCGCCGTTTTCATCCCCTGGCTTAAGTGTTGATAGAACGAATGTTCTAAATACATCTGTACAAACTCGGCATGATGTGATAGAATGTATAAATGTCAGATCACAAATTTTTGCGGACGGAATGTGTGCCATGGCAGAGTTTGTGGAAAACTATATGAGAATATTTTTATGGCGGAAACTTTGCCGGGACTTTTACTTTGGTGATCGTGACTGCGGCGCTGGAAGAATTAGTTCTTCTTGTTGAAGATGAGAGGACCAGGATTGCACAGGAAATGGATTGGTGAGTTTTTGATATGAATTCGCTACACATGTGTAGCGGATTCATGGTCTCATTTGCGTTCTTTTCAGATACAGATGTGCACGTTGTGGTTGCCGTTCACGTTTTATGGATAATAATAATCATACAATTTCGTGAAAGAGAGGTTATCTATGCCAGAGTTTAAATTACATGCCTCATATCAGCCCACCGGCGATCAGCCCCAGGCCATTGAAGCCCTGGTTGAAGGATTCCGGCAGGGCAATCAGTGCGAGACTCTGCTGGGGGTCACCGGTTCCGGTAAGACTTTTACCATGGCCAATGTGATCGCGGCGCTGAACAAGCCCACTCTGATCATTGCCCACAACAAAACCCTGGCGGGACAGCTCTACGGCGAGTTCAAGGAATTTTTCCCGGAAAATGCAGTGGAGTATTTTGTGTCCTATTATGACTATTACCAGCCGGAGGCCTATGTGCCATCCTCGGACACATATATTGCCAAGGATTCCTCCGTCAACGATGAGATTGATAAATTGCGGCTGTCCGCCACAGCCTCTCTGTCCGAACGCCGGGACGTGATCGTGGTGGCCAGCGTGTCCTGTATCTACGGTCTGGGCAGTCCGGACGATTACCAGGAGATGATCGTGTCCCTGCGGCCGGGTATGGTCAAGGACCGGGACCAGGTGCTGCGGGAACTGGTGGACATCCAGTATGACCGCAATGATATGGATCTGCAAAGGGGGACTTTCCGGGTGCATGGAGATGTGGTAGAGATCTACCCGGCCCAGGGCGGAGACTATCTGATCCGGGTGGAATTTTTCGGGGACGAGATTGACCGGATCGCCGAGGTGGAGCCGCTGACGGGCAAGGTGCATGCGGTGCTCAACCATATCGCCATCTTCCCGGCCTCCCATTATGTGGTGGCGGCAGAGAAGATTAAGCGGGCCTGCGACAACATTGAGATCGAACTGGAGGAGCAGGTACGCTTCTTCAAGGGGGAGGACAAGCTGATCGAGGCTCAGCGGATCGCGGAGCGCACCAATTTTGATGTGGAGATGCTGCGGGAGGCGGGTTTCTGCTCCGGCATAGAGAACTATTCCAGACATCTGAGCGGCTCGAAGCCCGGGGAACCTCCCAAGTGTCTGATGGATTATTTCGGGGACGATTACCTGATTATCATAGACGAGTCCCATATGACCATTCCGCAGATCGGGGCCATGTATGCCGGGGACCGGTCTCGTAAGACCACGCTGGTGGACTATGGATTCCGGCTGCCATCGGCGTTGGACAACCGGCCGCTGAACTTCTCGGAGTTTGAGGCCCATATTGACCAGATCCTCTTTGTTTCCGCCACTCCGGCAAAATATGAGGAGGAACACGAACTGCTGCGGGCGGAACAGATCATACGGCCCACGGGCCTGCTGGACCCCCAGGTGGATGTGCGCCCGGTGGAGGGCCAGGTGGACGACCTGATCGGGGAGATCAACAGGGAGGTGGAGAAGCACAATAAGGCGCTGATCACCACCCTGACCAAGCGTATGGCCGAGGATCTTACCGATTATATGAAAGAAGTGGATATCCGTGTGAAATATCTCCACTCGGATATAGATACTTTGGAGCGGGCGGAGATTATCCGGGACATGCGGCTGGATGTATTTGACGTGTTGGTGGGTATCAATTTGCTGCGGGAGGGTCTGGATATCCCGGAGATTACGCTGGTGGCCATACTGGATGCGGACAAAGAAGGATTTCTGCGGAGCAGTACTTCCCTGATCCAGACCATTGGCCGGGCAGCCCGTAACGCGGACGGCCATGTGATTATGTATGCGGATGTGATCACCGATTCTATGCGGGCTGCCATTGATGAGACCAACCGCCGCCGGGCCATTCAGAGCGCCTACAATCAGAAACACGGCATCACGCCCCAGACCATTAAGAAGGCCGTGCGGGAGTTGATCAGCATTTCCAGGGAAATTGCCCGGGAGGAGGTGCGCTTTGAGAAAGATCCCGAATCCATGAGCCGCAAGGAACTGGAGAAACTGATCGCCGATATCCAGAAGAAGATGCAGAAGGCGGCGGCGGACCTGAACTTTGAGGCGGCGGCCCAGCTGCGGGACAAGATGCTGGAATTGAAAGAGAAACTGCGGGAGATCGAGGCGTAAAGCCGATGGATCCCTGCATCCACATAGTGATAAACTGTGGACTATATATAAAGACAAGCGAGGTATGTAACATGGAAGAAACAAAGAAGATGCTCCCCAGGAAGGAGTACATCAAGATAAGAGGAGCCTGCGAGCACAATCTCAAGAACATTGATGTGGATATACCCCGGAACGAGTTCGTAGTCCTGACGGGTATGTCGGGATCCGGCAAATCCTCCCTGGCGTTTGACACCATCTATGCCGAGGGACAGCGCCGGTATATGGAATCCCTTTCTTCTTACGCCAGGCAGTTCCTGGGGCAGATGGAGAAGCCCAATGTGGAGCGGATCGACGGGCTGTCCCCGGCCATCTCCATAGACCAGAAGTCCACCAACCGCAATCCCCGTTCCACGGTGGGCACGGTGACGGAGATCTACGACTACTTCCGCCTGCTGTACGCCCGTATCGGCATTCCCCATTGCCCCAAGTGCGGCAGGGTCATTGCCAGGCAGACGGTGGACCAGATGGTGGATCAGATTATGGAATTGGGAGAAGGCGCCAGAATCCAACTGCTGGCGCCGGTGGTCAGAGGACGGAAGGGCCTGCATGAGAAGGTGTTTGACCGGGCGAAGAAGAGCGGCTATGTCCGGGTAAGGGTGGACGGCAACCTGTATGAATTGTCTGAGGATATTCCTCTGGAGAAAAACATCAAGCACAATATAGAGATCGTGGTGGATCGCCTGGTGGTGAAGGAGGGGATTCAGAAGCGTCTGGCGGATTCCATTGAGAATGTGCTGGAACTGGCGGAAGGACTTCTGGAAGTAGACGTGATTGACGGAAAGATGCTGAATTTCTCCCAGAGTTTTTCCTGCCCGGACTGCGGTATCAGCATCAGTGAGGTGGAACCCCGCAGCTTTTCCTTCAACAATCCCTTCGGAGCCTGCCCGGTGTGCTTCGGCCTGGGGTATAAGATGGAATTTGACATGGAACTGATGGTTCCCAACCAGAAACTTTCCATCAATCAGGGCGCCATCGTGGTGCTGGGCTGGCAGTCCTGCAATTCCAAGGGAAGTTTTACCAATGCGCTTCTGCAGGCCCTGTGCAAGGAATATCATTTTGACTTGGACACTCCCTTCGAGGAGTATCCCGATGCGGTCAGGGACGTGTTGGTGAACGGGACCGGGGGCAGGGAAGTTACCGTATATTATGAAGGACAGAGAGGGAAGGGAGAGTATCCCGTGGCTTTCGAAGGGCTGGTGCGCAATGTGGAGCGCCGTTATCAGGAGACGGGTTCCGAATCCTCCAAGGCCGAATATGAGACCTTTATGCGGGTCACGCCCTGCAAGGAATGTAAGGGCATGCGTCTGAAGCAGGAATCTCTGGCGGTTACCGTGGGGGATAAGAATATTTATGAAGTCACCGCCATGTCCATTGTAAAGCTCTATGATTTTGTGATGGGACTGAATCTTACGCCTCAACAGGAGATGATCGGAAAGCAGCTTCTAAAGGAGATTCGGGCCAGGGTGAAATTCCTGCTGGATGTGGGACTGGATTACCTGTCTCTGGCCAGAGGTACCGCCACACTTTCCGGCGGCGAGGCACAGCGGATCCGTCTGGCTACCCAGATCGGCTCCGGCTTGGTGGGGGTGTGCTATATCCTGGACGAGCCCAGCATCGGCCTGCACCAGCGGGACAACGACAAACTGCTGGCCACTCTGAAACATCTCAGGGATCTGGGCAACACGCTGGTGGTGGTGGAACATGACGAGGATACCATGCTGGCGGCAGACTATATCGTAGACATCGGCCCCGGGGCGGGCTCCCATGGCGGAGAGGTGGTGGCAGTGGGGAATGCCCGGGAGATCATGCAGGTGGAGGAGTCCGTCACAGGCCAGTACCTGAGCGGCAGGAAATTTATCCCCGTACCCGTGAACCGGCGTAAACCCACAGGCTATATTAAAGTGCTGGGCGCTACGGAAAACAATCTGAAGAATGTGGATGTGACCTTTCCCCTGGGCATCATGACCTGTGTCACCGGTGTCTCCGGTTCGGGCAAGAGTTCTCTGGTGAACGAGGTATTGAATAAACATCTGTCCCGGGATCTTAACCGGGCCAGGGTGATTCCGGGAAAACACAGGGGCATTGAGGGCATGGAGCAGTTGGATAAAGTGATCGACATAGACCAGTCTCCCATCGGACGCACGCCCAGATCCAACCCGGCCACCTATACCGGGGTGTTTGACATGATCCGGGATCTGTTTGCTTCCACGCCGGATGCCAAGGCCAAAGGTTACAACAAGGGAAGATTCAGCTTCAATGTGAAGGGCGGACGCTGTGAAGCCTGCAGCGGTGACGGCATCATCAAGATTGAGATGCACTTTCTGCCGGATGTATATGTGCCCTGCGAAGTCTGCGGCGGAAAACGTTATAACCGGGAAACCCTGGATGTGAAATACAAGGGCAAGAGTATCTACGATGTGCTGGATATGACCGTGGAGGAGGCGCTGCCGTTTTTCGAGAATGTGCCCACCATCCGGAACAAGATACAGACTCTGTATGATGTGGGCCTGTCTTATGTGAAACTGGGACAGCCCTCCACCACCTTGTCCGGCGGCGAAGCCCAGCGGATCAAGCTGGCTACGGAACTGTCCAGGCGCAGCACGGGTAAGACGGTGTATATTCTGGACGAGCCTACCACCGGCCTGCATTTCGCGGATGTGCACAAGCTGGTGGAGATTCTGCACAAGCTGGCAGACGGGGGAAATACGGTTATTGTCATCGAGCACAATCTGGACGTGATCAAGGCGGCGGACTATATCATCGACATGGGGCCGGAGGGCGGAGACCGGGGCGGCACGGTAATCGCCCAGGGTACGCCGGAGGAGATTGCCCGGGCCGCCGGGTCCTATACGGGCATCTATGTGAAAAAGATGCTGGAGAAGGGTTAAGTCGCGGCGGAAACAGCCGATATATGTATGGAAAGCATGGATGCGGAAAGGAAACGGAAGGAACCGTTTTCTTTTCGCATTTAAAAAATTCTAAAATTTTGCGAAACCCCTTTGAAAAAAAAGTGTTTTCATGTATAATGTACGTTGACATTATGCGTCCGCGGCAGGAATTGATTCCGGACCCGGCGGGCCCGTTGACTATTTTCAGAAAATGTGGAAACATTATCATAGATACCATGAAAGGGGTAGCAGCATATGTATACTGATATTGGAATTGATTTGGGTACCGCCAGCATTTTGGTTTACATCAGAGGAAAAGGCGTAGTCCTGAAAGAGCCGTCTGTTGTAGCTTTCGATAGAGACACCAATAAGATTAAGGCCATCGGCGAGGACGCCCGGCTGATGCTGGGGCGCACTCCCGGCAATATTGTGGCGGTCAGGCCGCTGCGTCAGGGCGTTATCTCGGATTACACCGTCACGGAGAAGATGATGAAGTATTTTATCCAGAAAGCCCTGGGTAAAAGGACTTTCCGCAAGCCCCGCATCGCGGTCTGTGTGCCCAGCGGCGTGACGGAAGTGGAAAAAAAGGCGGTTGAGGATGCCACTTACCAGGCAGGAGCCCGGGAGGTGTTCATCATAGAGGAGCCCATTGCGGCTGCCATCGGCGCAGGGATCGACATATCCAAGCCCTGCGGCAACATGATCGTGGATATCGGCGGCGGTACTTCCGATATCGCGGTGATTTCCCTGGGAGGCACTGTGGTCAGCGCTTCCATTAAGATTGCCGGGGATGATTTCGATGAAGCCATTGTCCGATATATGCGTAAGAAACACAATCTGCTCATCGGCGAACGCACGGCGGAGGATTTAAAAATCAAGATCGGTTCCGCGTTTAAGAGGCCGGAAGTTGACTTTATGGATGTCCGGGGGCGCAACCTGGTGACGGGTCTGCCTAAGACCGTAAAAGTGTCCTCCGAGGAGACCGAGGAGGCGCTGCGGGAGACCACGGCTCAGATCGTGGAGACCATACACAGTGTACTGGAGAAAACCCCGCCCGAGCTGGCGGCGGATATTGCCGACAGGGGCATTGTGCTCACCGGCGGCGGCAGCCTGCTGCGGGGGCTGGAAGACCTGATTTCCGCTAAGACCGGCATCAATACCATGACGGCAGAAGATCCCATGACGGCGGTGGCCATCGGCACCGGTAAATATGTGGAATTCCTGGCAGGGTATCGTGAGGACTAAGGCAAAAAGGAGACAGAGACATGCTGAGAGGATTATATACGGCCCACACGGGGCTGCGCAACGAACAGAACCGTATGGATATACTGACCAACAATCTGGCCAATGCATCCACCGTGGGTTTTAAAAAGGAAGGTTCCACCAGCCAGCCCTTCCGTGAGGTACTGGCGGTTAAGATCAAGGACTCTTCCGTGGGTCTGGGTACGGTGCAGCCCATCGGTCACAGCCGCCTGGGCGTGAAGATCGGTGAGAATTATACGGATTACACCCAGGGATCTTTTCGAATTACCGACAATACCTATGATCTGGCCCTGGCGGGCAGCGGCTTCTTTGCGCTGGAATATACCGACAGCCAGGGGGAGACTTCCACCAAATATACCCGGGCAGGCAATTTTACCCTGACCCAGGAAGGTTATCTGGTGAACAATGACGGCATGTATGTGCTGGATACCCAGAACCGCCGGATACAGCTGGATACCTTGAAGGATGCTGCCATAGACAGCACCGGTTCCATCATTCAGGACGGGAGGCAGGTGGCCCGGATCCAGGTGACGGATTTCGAAGATTACGATTATCTGGAGAAGTTTGGCGACACTTTCTTCCAGCCGGTGGAAGGAGCAACTCCCATGGAGGGCTCCGCAGAGGTGAAGTCCGGCGTGCTGGAGATGTCCAATATGTCCGTGATTTCGGAGATGGTCAATATGATCGCCGTGACCAGGGCTTATGAGAGCAATCAGAAGATTATGCAGACCTATGACGAGAGTCTGGGGATCGCGGTGAGCCAGCTGGGCAAGGTTCAGTAAGTATTTACTGGTATTTATATAATTAGAAAGGCTGCAGGGTGATTCGGAGAACTGCAGGGACAGGAGAAAAAGATATGGTTCGGAGTTTATGGACAGCGGCAACGGGCATGATTGCCCAGCAGGTCAATATTGACACCATTGCCAACAATCTGGCAAATGTGAACACAACGGGGTATAAGACGCAGGTAAACGAATTCAAGTCTCTCTTGTACCAGAATCTGCAGCAGAGAACCACTACGGCGGACGGGAACCCCAAACCCACCGGCGCGCAGGTGGGACTGGGTGTGCGCAACGCTTCCATCACGGCTTTGTACGGCAAGCAGGGACCTCTGCTCTCCTCGGAAAAGGACACGTCGTTTGCCATAGACGGAAAAGGATTTTTCGCTGTGCAGGGCGCCGACGGCAATACATACTATACCCGCAACGGTAATTTTGACTGGGCGCTGGGAGAAAATCGCAGCAACATTCTGGCCACCTCCGACGGCCTGCCGGTGCTGGATACCCAGGGAAGGCCCATTGTCCTGAACAGCAACTATGTGGTCAGCAGGATCACGGTCACCTCCGACGGAAATATATGCTATCCGGATGAAAGAAATGTGCCTCAGCCGCTGGGCATCCAGATCGGCCTGACGCAATTTAATAATCCCGCAGGATTAGACCGCCTGGACGACAGCCTTTATTCCGAGTCTGCAGCCAGCGGCCAGCCTATTAACGAGGCTACCAGCACCGCTGTGGTGAAAAGCAAGGTATTACAGAATTACCTGGAAGGCTCCAACGTGCAGGTGGTGGATGAAATGGTGAACATGATTGTGGCACAGCGTGCCTATGAAATGAATTCCAAAGCCATTACCGCATCCGATGAGATGCTGCAGCAGGCCAATAACCTGAGAAGATAGCATGTGAACCTTTGTATGACCTGCGGTATGGCTGACTGGACACAGCGCAGGCGGGCGGGGGATCGGACAGGGCGATTTGCGGCATACAGATGTTCCGCAAATGGAAACGGAGGACTTAGACAATGGATATAGGGAGTATGTGGAATGCCGGAGGCATGAGCAGCCTGGCCGGCATGGCGGCGAACAATGCCTCCGCCGCCAAATTGGAGGGAAAACTTCAGACGAGTTATGAGAATGCCAGCGATGAGGAATTGATGGATGCCTGCAAACAGTTCGAAGCCTATTTTCTGGAGCAGATGTTTAAGGCCATGCAGAAGACGGTTCCCAACTACAGCACCGAGAGTATGGCGGGTTCCAGCAACAGTATGATGGATTTTTATAAGGAACAGATGATCCAGCAGGTGGCGGCGGACACTACACAGCAGAGCAGCCTGGGGCTGGCTCAGATGCTTTACGAACAGATGAAGAGAAATATGATATAGAAGTAAAGGCTGCTGATGCAAAGAGGCAGCCTTTTTAATATGGCAAAGGCAGAGGGAATTATGGATACAATCAGCGGATATGTGGAACATATCATTTATCAGAATCCGGAAAATGGTTATACTGTTATGGAACTGATGGGAGAGGAAGAAGCAGTCACCTGTGTAGGAAACTGCCGGGGACTGTCGGAGGGAGAGACCATAGAGGCAAAGGGAGAATATGCGGAACATCCCATGTACGGCAGGCAATTTAAGATTGCTTTTTACCAGACCACGGCCCCTAAGGACCGGGTGAGTATGGAGCGGTATCTGGGCTCCGGCGCCATCAAGGGCATTGGGGCAGCGCTGGCAGCCCGCATTGTCAAAAAATTCGGAAACGATACTTTCCGTGTCATGGAGGAGGAGCCGGAACGTCTGGCTGAGATAAAGGGTATCAGCCCAAATAAGGCCCGTGAGATTGCCATGCAGATGGAGGAAAAGAGGGATCTGCGGGATGCGTTGATCTATCTGCAGCAATATGGTATCTCCAACGCATTGGCCCTGCGGATCTATGACACCTACGGCACGGGCCTTTACGGGATCATGAAGGAGAATCCCTATCGTCTGGCGGAGGACATCCACGGCATCGGATTTAAGATTGCGGACGAGATCGCCACCAGAGCAGGCATTCATACGGACTCCGAGTACCGTATTCGGAGCGGCGTATTTTATACATTGCAGCAATCTGTGGGGGAGGGCCATTGCTATCTGCCCATGGAACAGCTGCTCAGCCGCGCCAGGGTGCTGCTGGGGGTGGAGGAGGAGCATATCCGGCCGCAGCTTGACAACCTGGTGATGGACAAAAAACTGGTGATTAAGGGCGGCCTGGTATATGCTGCCAGCTATTATTATGCGGAACTGAACTGCGCCCATATGCTTCATCAACTGAATATTCCCATGCACCAGGAGGAGGCGCATGTGCGGGAGGTACTTAAGGTCATTGCAGGGGAGGTGGGCGTCCGGCTGGACGAATTGCAATACCGCGCGGTACTGGAAGCCATTCAAAGTGGCCTTTTCGTGCTTTCCGGCGGACCGGGAACGGGGAAAACTACCACCATCAATACTATTATCCGCTTTTTTGAGCGGGAGGGCTATGATATCTTTCTGGCAGCCCCCACGGGGCGGGCCGCCAAGCGCATGACCGAGGCAACCGGTTTTGAGGCCCGCACCATCCATCGGATGCTGGAACTGAACGGGGCCCTGTCAGATGAGGATAAGCGCCGCGCCCGCTTTGAGAGGAATGAGGAAAACCCTCTGGAGACGGATGTGGTGATCATAGACGAGATGTCCATGGTGGACCTGCCCCTGTTTCAGGCGCTGCTCAAGGCCACGGCACCCGGCACCCGGCTGATCTTGGTGGGAGATGTGGATCAGCTGCCCAGTGTGGGACCCGGTCAGGTGCTCAGGGATATCATGCAGTCCGGGGTTTTTCCCATGGTGGTGCTGCAGAAGATATTCCGGCAGGCCGGGGAGAGCGACATCGTAGTCAATGCCCACCATATCAACCGGGGAGAACAGATTGCTCTGGATAACAAAAGCCGGGATTTCTTTCTGCTGGAGCGGAACGATGTGAATGTGATCTATAAACATATGATCCAGCTGATCCGGGAGAAATTGCCGCCCTATGTACACGCGGCCCCCTATGATATTCAGGTGCTGACGCCCATGCGGAAAGGCAGCCTGGGAGTGGAAGTCCTCAACGGTATCCTGCAGCGGTATTTAAATCCCCCTGAGGAAGGCAAGCGGGAACATATGGCCGGCGAGACTGTCTATCGGGAAGGGGATAAAGTCATGCAGATACGCAACAATTATCAGCTGGAGTGGGAAGTGGTAAGCCGTTACGGTATCCCGGTGGACAAAGGCATGGGCGTGTTCAATGGGGACATGGGACGCATCCTGGAGATTCGTGAGGCCGGTTCGGAACTGGTGGTGGAGTTTGACGAGGGAAGGCGTGTGACCTATCCTTTTTCCCTGTTGGAGGAATTGGAACTTTCTTACGCCATCACCATCCACAAGTCCCAGGGCAGCGAATACCCCGCCGTGATTCTGCCGCTTTTGAACGGGCCCAGGATGTTGTTTAACCGGAACCTTTTATATACCGGCGTCACCAGGGCCAGAAGCTGTGTGACTATTCTGGGCAGCAGCCAGGCTGTGCGGGGCATGATTGACAATGTGAGTGAGAATCGGCGCTACACTTCTCTGGATCAGCGGATCCGGGAGGTGGCGGAGACAGAGGAATAGTCCGTGGGCAGTGCATGCAAGTATCCGGGGCGCTTTGCCCCGGACAAGCCCGGGACAGGGAAAGCGGTGAATATTTGGGTGAGATCAAAATGAAACATTGGCTGGAGGCGGCGGGAGCCCTGCTGTATCCTCCCAGATGCCCGGTCTGCGACGAACTGGTGGGAATGGGAGTGCAACGCATGTGCCCTGCCTGCCGGCGCAGCGTGCGTTATCTGTCGGGTCCTCTTTGCTGCAAATGCGGCAAGAGGCTTTCGGACCGGGAGGCGGAGTACTGTGGTGACTGTGGGCGGGTAAAGCATTTGTTTTCGGCCGGGAGGGCTCTGTATGAGTACGGAGATATCGCTCCGGCGCTGTATCGGTTTAAGTATGGAGGACGCCGGGAGTATGCCGGTTTTTTCGCGAGGGAAATGGCGCAGCAAATGGGAGGCTTTATCCGCTCCCTGGAGCCCGGCGGTCTGGTTCCCGTCCCCATGTACGCCGCCAAGGAACGACGCCGGGGTTACAACCAGGCCGCGCTCCTGGCCCGGGCTCTGGGGAGGGAACTGAACATTCCCGTATTCCCAAAACTGGTGGTCCGAAACAGAAATACAAGACCCTTGAAATCCCTTAATTCTGAAGAAAGAGTAAATAATTTGAAAAAGGCTTTTAATCTTGCGCAAAATGGTGTAAAATTAAAGACAATTATACTGATAGATGACATATTCACCACCGGCAGTACCATAGATCAGGTTTCGGCCGTGCTCCTGTCCGGGGGTTGCCAGCGGGTCTATTTTGCAACATTAGCCATAGGGGCGGGGGTATAGAGAGTGTGTCATATGTGTTGTAGGGGAAATGCGGAACTTAAATAGGAGGGTAATGCAATGAATGTCAGGGCGTGTAAGGGTTGCAAAAAGTTATTCAACTACATTATGGGACAGAGTTACTGCCCGGCCTGCAGGGAGAGACTGGAAGAAAAGTTCCAGGAGGTAAAGAAATATATTCAGGAGAATCCCGGTGTACATATTCAGGATGTGGCATCTGCCTGCGATGTGGATACTTCCCAGATCCGGCAGTGGCTGCGGGAGGACCGTCTGGAGTTGACGGAAGGTTCCCCCATCATGCTGAGTTGTGACGGCTGCGGTGCGCCGATCCGCAGCGGGAAGTATTGTGAGAAGTGTAAGGCGAACGTAAGCAATGGATTTAAGGACATATTGAAGACTAACGCCCCCAAGGCTCCCGATTCCTTCCGGAAGAAAGAGGATGGCGGGTCTAAAATGCGTTATCTGCAATAAGGGGTACCCAAGAGAGGCGAACTTTCAATGTTAAATGAAGAACGAGTGATCCTGATGACCAAGATGGCCTCCTATGAAGAGGGGGAGGGGAAAAAGAGCATGTCGCTGGGGCGGTATTTCAGGGGAGACTACATTTCCCTGCAGCTTTTGCGTGCCTTTTTCTGCAGCACAATTGCCTATCTGCTGGGATTCGGGCTGTATGTGTTGTATGATTTTGAGACTTTGATCGCGGATATTTACAAGATGGATCTTTTTGCCTTTGCAAAGAGCATCGTCATTTGGTATGCGGTTTTCGTGATTGGATACTGCGTTGTCACCTATGCCATCTGCGCGTACCGCTATGCCCGTGCCAAGAAGAGTCTAAAGCTGTACTACCATAATCTGAAAAAGCTGGACAGCCTGTACCGCCAGTGAACCCCATGAGGCGCTCTGCGGCCCATGGGGATAAAAATATATGGATATGAGGAATTAACATGAGTAATTTGTTGGAAATCAGGGAAAAGTTGAAACTGCTTTACAGCAGGAATGAGTTCATCCTATTGCCGGTATTAAAGTTTATGCTGGCCTATCTGGCCATCTGTATGGTCAACGGCGAACTGGGGTATATGGGCAAGCTGGATAATCTGGGATTGGTTCTGATTGTCTCCCTGCTCTGCTCCTTTCTGCCCAACGGCTGCATCATATTGTTCTCTGCCGCTTTCAGTCTGATGCATTTGTACGAATTGTCCCTGGAAGTGGCTGTGGCGGCGCTGGCCATCTATCTGATCATGTTTTTACTGTTTTTCCGGCTGGGTTCCAAGGATTCGGTGATCCTTATCTTTACGGTACTGCTGCTGGCGCTGAAGATCCCCTATGTGATCCCGGTAGCGGTGGGGCTTCTTGCCACTCCTCTGGCGGCAATTTCAGTAGCCTGCGGGACCGTGGTGTACTATATGTTGACAAACATCTCGGACAATGCCACCATTATCAGCAGCATGGGATCGGACGAGGCTACGGCCAAGCTGCGGATGGTCATTGACAGTGTGTTGGGCAACCGTGCCATGCTGGTGATGATAGCGGCCTTCGTCATCACTATTGTGGTGGTATATCTTATAAGGCGCATGTCCATCGACTATTCCTGGTCTATTGCCATGGTTGCCGGCGTAATAATAGATTTGGTAGTACTTCTGGTGGGAGATCTGGTCTATGACACACAGCTTTCTCTGGGAATGGCCGTGCTGGGGAGCATTCTTGCGCTGTTTATCGCGAAAGTGCTGGAGTTTTTCCGCTTCTGTGTGGATTACAGCCGGACCGAAAAGGTACAGTATGAGGATGATGAGTATTACTATTATGTGAAGGCCGTCCCCAAGATGAATATGCCCGCTGCTTCAAAGACGGTGAAGCGTATCAATACCCAGCGGCGCCCGGTGCGTCCGGTGGAGGAGGACGAGGATGAGGATATGACTATCGCTCCCAGAAGGGTCAACAGGAGCGTGGTGACGGAACGCACCGGCACCAGGGACGGTCATGCCAGGACTTCTCAGGCCCGCGCCGGCGGCAGGAGTGTTACTATCAGCGGGGAGACAGAGAGCGAGACGGCTGGAGACTACGAGGAAATATAGGGAAGCATCTAAGGCATAGGATAGGCAGGCATGGTGACGGTTAGTGAGATTATTGCAAACTTAAGAAGGTATGTGCCCAGCATTGAGGTTGGCGATATTCTGGAAATATTGATTATTGCGTTTCTCCTCTACCATATCATGCTGTGGATCCAAAAGACCAGGGCCTGGACTTTGCTCAAGGGTCTGCTTGTGATCCTGTTTTTCTGGGTAGTGGCCTCATACTTTAAGATGAATACCATATTGTGGCTGGGACAGAATGTGTTCGGTTTTGCCGTGACGGCCATGATTGTGGTATTGCAGCCGGAACTGCGCAAGGCGCTGGAGGAACTGGGCAACAAGAATCTGATTGCCAATGCGCTGCCTTTCGACAACGGCAGGAGTAAGGATAATACTTTTACAGAAAAGACCATAGGCGAGATCACCCGGGCCTGTGTGGAAATGAGCAAGGTAAAAACAGGGGCATTGATCGTAATCGAGCAGAAGGAGTCTCTGGCGGAGTACGAGAGAACCGGGATCGATGTGGACGGCTTGGTTACAAGCCAGCTGTTAATTAATATTTTTGAACACAACACACCTTTGCATGATGGTGCCGTCATTGTCCGAGGCAATCGGATCACATCGGCCACCTGTTATCTGCCCCAGTCGGACAACGGGGCCATCAGCAAGGAAGTGGGTACCAGACACAGGGCCGGTGTGGGTATTTCTGAAGTCACGGACTCGGTGACGGTGATCGTATCGGAGCAGACCGGCACCATCAGCATTGCGGCGGGAGGACAGCTGGAACGGGGCTTTAACGGGGAGAGTCTGAAAAAGCGGCTGATGGAACTGACCAATCTGACGGGGGATGCAGGCAAGGGCAAGCGGAAAAAGAAAGGAAAGGGCAGACAGGAAGCATGAAAGGGAAGATAGGTTCCATAATTCGTTCCATATTTTTCTCTCACTGGCTGCTGAAGATTATGTCCCTGCTGCTGGCTTTTACATTGTGGTTTGTGGTAATCAGCACCAATGACCCTGTGGACGAAAAACGATTTCAGAATATAAAGGTTAATCTGCTGAACACGGAACTGCTGACGGAGAACGGTCAGGTCTATGAGGTCCTGGATAATACGGACTTACTTCGTGTAGTGACTTTTGACGCACCAAACAGCGTCAGAAGGGAAATTCAGAGCAGCGACATTATTGCCGAAGCCGATCTGACCAACCTGACGGTGACCAACACGGTGGAGATCAAATTCTACTGTCCCAAGTACGGTGATAAGGTGCAGAATATCAGCGGCAATATAGAATATGTGAAGCTGAATATTGAGAAAAAGGCCCAAAATACCATCAATATTATCGTTAATCCCATCGGCGAAGTGGATGAGAACTGCGCCATTGGCGAGATCAGCCCGGACCGCAACCGTCTGGAGATCCAGGGGCCGGAGTCTGTCATCAGCCAGATTGACCGGGCAGAGGTAGATGTGGATGTGAAGGGAATCACAGGCACCATCAAGGCATCCGGGGATATAAAGCTGCTGGATAAAGAGGGGAACGAGGTGCACAAGACGTCTGTGTCCAAAAACCTGGATACAGTGACCGTTACAGTGGAAGTGTGGAATATCAAGGAGATTCCCGTGATCTACGAATGCAGCGGTACATTGGCGGAGGGTTATGGGAGAAACGGGGATATAGAGGCTTCCGTGAATTCGGTGAGAGTCACAGGTCCTCCCGAATTTCTGAACAAAGTCACTCAGCTGACGGTGGATCCCGAGGATATCAATATAACAGGGGCCAGCAAGGACTATGACACGGTGGTGCATCTCAAAAAGTATCTGCCGGAAGGGATTTATTTTGCCCAGGAGAATTTTGACGATACGGCTGAGGTGAAAGTGAGAGTGGAGCAGATCATAACCAAGCGTATTACGCTGCGCGAGGAAAACATTCAGATTGTGAATGTGCCGGAGGGTGTGTCCTGGGAAATCGTGGCGTCCTCGCCGTTGGTAGTGGAGGGATTCAGCGGTTACACGGCTCTGCTGCAGGAAGCCACTCTTCAGGGGATAGTTGACGTGGGAGCCTGGATCGAGAATACCAATCCCATACAGCCTTTGGAGGGGGATTACAGTCTGACCATCAATGTTTCGCTTCTTCCGGAGCAGAAAAAGGTCAGTACGCCTTCCGTCACCCTGCGCTTTGCGCCGCTCCAGGGGGAGAACGGGAATGATGGGCAACAATAAACAGATCATTGGAGGATTAAGGAATTATGGCCAGATTATTTGGAACTGACGGGGTCAGGGGTATTGCCAACGAGGAACTTACCCCATTGCTTGCCATGCAGCTGGGGCAGGCAGGTGCGTATGTGCTTACGAAGGAAAAGGAACATAAGCCTACGATTATGGTGGGTTGCGACACCCGTATTTCCGGCGATATGCTGGCCAATGCCCTGATGGCCGGAGCTTGTTCCGTGGGAGCAAACTGTGTGTATGTGGGGGTGATCCCCACGCCTGCAGTGGCTTTTCTGACCCAGAAATATAAGGTTGACGCAGGGGTGGTGATCTCTGCCTCTCACAATCCGGTGGAATTTAACGGCATCAAGTTTTTTGACGGGGACGGGTATAAGCTGCCGGATGCGCTGGAAGATGAAATTGAGTCTTTGATCAATTCCCAGATGCAGGGGGTGAAGTTTCCCATAGGGCCAGGGGTAGGCAAGATCAAGTATCGCACCGATGCCCGGGAGGAGTATATTAATCACGCCATTCAATCGGTGAAGGTGGATTTAAGCCAACTCAAGATCGTGGTGGACTGTGCCGAGGGAGCGGCTTACTATACCTCGGTGGAAGCCTTAAAGGAACTGGGCGGCGAGGTGGTGGCGATCCACAACAATCCGGACGGTACCAATATCAATGCAAACTGCGGTTCGACTCATATGGAGGAACTGCAGGCCAGGGTAGTATATGAAAAGGCGAATATCGGCCTGGCTTTCGATGGAGATGCGGATCGTCTGATGGCGGTGGACGAGAACGGCAAGTTAGTGGACGGCGACCAGATCATGGCTATCGTAGGCAATTATCTGAAAGGACAGGGAAAGCTGAAGAAGGATACCATTGTGGCCACCATCATGAGCAATCTGGGTTTCTTTTTGATGGCGGATAAGCAGGGACTGCATGTGGAGAAAACCAAGGTGGGTGACCGCTATGTGCTGGAGCGGATGAAGGAGATCGGGGCGAGCCTGGGAGGGGAACAGTCGGGACATGTGATATTTCTGGACGAGAATACCACCGGGGACGGTCTGCTCAGTGCGTTGCATCTGCTGCAGGTGATGGTGGAGACGGGCCGGTCTCTGTCGGAACTGGCGCAGGTCATGGAAGTACTTCCCCAGGCTTTGGTCAACGCCAAAGTGGCCAACCACAAGAAGGAACTTTATATGGAGTACCCGGAGATCGCTGAGGCTATCGCGGCACTGGAGGAAAAATTCGCAGGGGAGGGCAGGGTGTTGATCAGGCCTTCCGGAACAGAGCCCCTGGTGCGGGTCATGATTGAGGGCAAGGATTATGAGGCCATACAGGCGGATGCCGAGGAATTGGCCAAACTGATTCAGGACAGGATGTTTTAGGAGGTAAAGAGTGTTATGGTAAGCCAGAAGGTTACAATCAAGAATCCCACGGGCCTGCATCTGAGGCCGGCGGGAATACTATGCAAGGAAGCGATGCAGTTCAAGTCCCTGATCACTTTTACGTTCCGGGACAGTACTGCCAACGCCAAGAGCGTGCTCAGCGTACTGGGCGCATGCGTGAAATGCGGAGACGAGATTGAATTCATCTGTG
Organism: Lachnospiraceae bacterium; assembly: GCA_011959105.1. Taxonomy (GTDB): domain Bacteria; phylum Bacillota; class Clostridia; order Lachnospirales; family Lachnospiraceae; genus Acetatifactor. Next base: position 88,179 of record BLLU01000133.1, read on the forward strand.
AGGGGGAAGATGAGCAGGAAGCTCTGAAAACTCTCATTGGAGCAGTGGAAAGCGGACTGGGAGAATAAGCGCGGGACGGGATCGCTAAAAAATGGAGGGGATGTGAAAAGTGGTGGTTTCACATCCCCTTTGTTATATTATACCATGTAGAACAATGCGGCCACAAAAACGCCCAAAATGGCGCCCATCAGTACCTGGAAGGGAGTGTGACCGATAAATTCCTTCAGCTTGTCCTGGGCAGATAACTCGTCACGACCCATATCCTCAAAAATTTTAATCATATTGTTGAGAAGCTGGGCCTGAATTCCGGTTTCCCGGCGGACGCCGATGGCATCGTACATAACGATGATAGCTACAATCAGCGCGATGGCAAAGGCAAAACTATCGGAGCCATGCTCCAGATAGGTGGCCGTGACCAGTGCGCACACGGTGGCAGAATGGGAACTGGGCATGCCGCCGCTGCCAACCAGCCGCTCTGCCACAAATTGTCTCGTAAACAGCAGATGAATCAACGTTTTAAGTATCTGGGCGATCAGCCACCCCAGGGCGGCGGCCAGAAATATCCTGTTTTGTGTCAATCCTGTAAAAAAATCCATGTTTGCCTCTACCTCATTTCCCTGTTCATTATACACGATTCGGTGCAGGATATCCAGTCCTTTCAGTGCTTTTTTCCGGGCGTGTTTTTGTGCTGTTTGGAGGATAATTATCAGCCGCTAAAAATTCCCATTTTCAATTTGACATCCTATATATAAAATAGTAAACTATACAATATGCTAAATTATTAAGTTTGTATAGTTTACACAGAGAGATTCTATATTTTTTCAGTCGGTGGAAGGTGGGACAAGGCATGGCATTATTATCCATTGTGCTTCCCTCATACAATGAAGAACAGAATATTGCGCGTACAGCCCAGGCTCTGTCTGGGCTGTGTGTGCAGGAACAGATAGAGTACGAATTAGTCTTTGTCAGCGATGGTTCCCGGGACGGCACATATCAGGAGATACTGAAGGCTGCGGAGGCGGACCCCCGGGTGAAGGGAGTTCAGTTCTCCCGAAACTTTGGGAAGGAGGCCAGCATTTTCGCGGGCCTGCAGATCGCCGCGGGGGACGCTGTGATCGTCATGGATTGTGACTTGCAGCATCCGCCCGAGACGATTTCCCGTATGTGGGAACTTTGGAACCAGGGGTATGAGGTGGTGGAGGGAATCAAGGTCAGCCGGGGCAGAGAGGGCTTCTTGCACAAATGTTTTGCCGGAGCCTTTTACAAGATCATGAGCGGCCTGATCAGGATGGACATGAATGCCTCTTCGGACTACAAGCTGCTGGACCGCAAGGTGGTGGATGTGCTGCTGGACCTGCCTGAGAAAAATACATTTTTCAGGGCACTTACCTTCTGGGCGGGCTTTAAAACTGTCAGCGTGGAGTATGAGGTGCAGGAGCGGGCTTACGGGGAAAGCAAATGGTCTTTTTTCAGTCTGATGCGCTATGCCGTTTCCAATGCCACTTCCTTCAGCACCCTGCCGCTGCAGCTGGTGACAGTTCTGGGTATAATATCCATCTTCTTCAGCCTGGCGCTGGGAGTGCAGACTTTGGTCAAATATCTCATGGGTACGGCTGTGGAGGGCTTTACCACCGTGATTTTGCTGATCCTCATCATCGGCGGTTTTATCATGCTGAGCCTGGGCGTCATCGGCCACTATATAGCCCGGATCTATGAGGAGGTCAAGGGCCGTCCCAGGTATATTATCAGTCAGGTGACAGATAATGTGCAGGGGAATGTAATCGGAAGCTGGAAGAGACAGAGATGATGCGCCGGGCTGGGGAGAGAAAATGCCAGGATGCCGGATGGGAGGTGCGCAGGCAATGAAAAAGAGAATTGTGAGCATAGAATTGCTGCGCATTTTGGCCATGATGATGGTGGTGATGCTGCACTACCTGTCCAAAGGAGGACTGCTTACCTCTCTCACAGAGGAATTCAGCGGGGGGTCCTATATCGCATGGCTTCTGGAGGCGTTTTCCATCGTGGCTGTGAATGTATATATGCTGATCAGCGGCTATTTTCTGGTGGAATCGGGTTTTAAGTTCGGACGGCTGGCGGAATTGGTGTGTCAGGTGCTGTTTTACAGTCTTTTAATCCCCCCGATCCTGATGGCGGCGGGGATCCTGGATCCGGGACAACTGACGGTATACCGGCTGCTGCAATATCTGTTACCCAATCAGATGGCGCATTACTGGTTTATCACGGCCTATGTGATTATGTACCTGTTTTCTCCCGTGTTGGGGGCGGGGGCCAGGCAGCTTGGGCAAAAGCAGCTGAGGAACATGATTATCCTGTTGCTGGTGTTTTTTTCCGTCAGCAAATCGGTGCTGCCTGTCAAACTGGAGGCGGATAACCTGGGCTACGATGGCCTGTGGTTTATCTGTGTTTTCCTGGTGGCGGCTTATATGCGCCTGTATGGTATCCCCTTCCTGCAGAAAGGAAAGCGGGCGGCGCTGTGCTACCTGGGCGGCTGTCTGCTGATCTATGGGCTGACCATGGGGGTGAGACTGGTCTATCTCAAGACCGGGCGGCTGGGTAATTTTATCCATGCGCCTTATGACTACAATCATATATTGAATCTGTTTGCAGCAATTTCCCTGTTCTATGCATTTTCTAAATGGAAGCTGTCGGGGGAAAAACCTCTGGGCAAGCTGATTCTGCGGGTGGCTCCCTATACCCTGGGAGTATATCTGCTGCATGAGCATGTGGAACTCCGCATGCTTTGGCCCCATTGGCTGGGAGCCACCCTGGAGTGCAGTCCCTGGGCGCTGGCAGCGCGGGCATTTTGCAGCGTGCTTTTGGTGTTCACAGCATGCATACTGGTGGATATGGCCCGGGGATTCCTTTTCAAGGCAGCCCGAAAACTGGGACATAAATGGTTCCGCTCCAGGTCAGATGCGGAACTCTAAACAGCATCTGGCCATACAGGGCCCAGAGAATTACG
>BLLU01000134.1 GCA_011959105.1 Lachnospiraceae bacterium
TTACTGGGTTTGTAGCCACTTTTTGCTTTCACAAGTGTCAAACTCGGGATTATACAATAAAATATATCTGCCCACAACAACGGAAGCCGCACGTTGAAGACAGATATAGTGCAAAGGGATGCCCGATTATAGGCAATTGTGCGGGCGTTTTACAGTTGAATAAAAAAGTATCTGCAGGACGGTTAAAACCTGCAAACTTTTTGTTAAATATTTTTGATTATAGTATGGCACTTTATTGTACTACGTGATATAATATATCTATAAAGTATTCTTATTATGTATATGTTAAGCGATGATTGAGATTGATGGAAAAGATATAACTATACCCATATACTCTAAAGGTTTCGCTAATGCATACCGTGAGTACAATGAATATGTTTCTTGTATAAATGGCGGGAAACCTGCGTGTCAATGAAATATGTATAATTGAAATTTTTAAAATGCGGCAAACAAGGCCATTTGTTTCGTTATTGTTATAAAGAAGTGCAATTTGCCAATGAAAAGAATATGTAAGATAGCGTGGATTTTCACTTTGTATTAGTTTCTGGGTTAGTGCTGTATGAACCGGCTTACGCAAAGGGGGTGAGTGTGCAAGTTGAGCCGAGAATAACAGCATAAGTTCTTACAGTATGAAACTTACTATTTTTTGTGGCGGCATGATGAAGAATTTTGGGAAGATTCCAACAGCACAAGAAGTAATACGATTGGTGAAACAAGTATCCAGGGGTACATATCGAGCCACTATGACTTGTAGTGCGGATGAGGAAACCAAGACGCTATCTGCTGGCAAAAGGAACTCACTATTTACAATGTACAGAAATGATTTAAGATTTAAAAAACCATATTATCATAGGAGGATATATATGAAAGAATTTTGTTTTTTATTAGCCGTTATTATGTTTTGCTCTTTTAACACCACAGTATTTGCAAGCGAGGATATTGCTGATGAAGGATGTTTGGAAGCTGAAACGGTTTACGTTGGAGTAGAAACTCGTTCCATAAATACCGTAACAACTTCTTTTGGTGCGCGTCCTGCCACAATGGAAGACATCATTGAATCGAATCAGATGCAGTCCAAGCCTATTACCACTGAATCTACAGTTATGCCCCGAGCAACGTGGACGTATCTTTCAGGTTATGCCATATATAATCAGACAACAAGCTATAACTGCGGTCCTGCTGCGGTGCAGGCTGCTTTGAAGTATCTTAACGGGGACACTCCTACACAGGCTGAAATTGCCAAAGGGTGTGGCACAACATCTACAGAAGGAACTTATCTTTCTGATATGCTTAAATACATCAATGAAGAACAATCGGAAAACACCTATGTGTCTAAATATCAGGCCACAGAAACAAAAATGAAAGATTACTTGTATTCTGGTGTAGTAACTTATGATGCGCCGCCAATTATAGGCCTGGCATTCTCCGAAAACGATGGGTGGCAGTATTCTTCTGGCGGGCATTTTGTGTCTGTATATGGCGCAAAAAGCGATAAGTCAGAATTTAAACTTGGGGATCCTTGGATTGGTTATAATGATCTCGGCACAGATAAGCCTTGGGGATACATTCAACCTGCTGACAGAATTTTTAAGGCATATAATAGTGTAAATATCGGTTTGATGTATTAGATTAAAAAGCACTATGCATGAGGGGAGAGTTTTCTCCCCTCAATTTTCATATATAATGTGGAGGGCAACAATGAAAAAGATATTGCTATGGATCTGCATAATCCTTTTTACGGGATGTTCTTCTGAGCCAATTATTTCTTCTTCAACAGATAATCAAGCTAATAGCATAACACAGGCGCAGACAGTTTCATTTGAAAAATCAGGTTTGCGGACATATATAGATATATTTGAAAGTAAACTTTTTTATATGGAAATGGAAAATACAAATGCGGATTTTTATGTTTATGATTTTCAAACCGGCTTCAAACATAAAATAGCATCTATTTCAGACTTTGCGTTAAAAGGCAGAAGCAAAATAATTGTAGATGATACGCTATATTTTTATATAAGTACATACTACGGTGATGGGATGAAAAATGTTTTGTATGCTATGGATTTTTCAAAGATGAAAATGGAACCCATATCAGAAAACAAATATTCTCAGAAATTAATTCCTGTAATTGAAATGAATAAGCAGATTGTCGCCTTACAGGGAGACTTTTTCCCGGATGGCTCTCGAAATATCTTTCTTGAGGTAATAAAAGAAAGTGGACAGATAGAACAAGTTACTCTGAATTCAAATGCAGCATCTTCGTTTACCGATGTATATACAGAGCATAACATAATCTATATTGACAGTGATAACGAATATCTATACACTCTTGAAAAAAATGTTCATGCCTCCAGTGCGGAATATTATATAGTGAAGTATACCTTTAATTTCTCTACTGTTGAGGCAATTGATATATCTTCAATCTTCATAGATTATGCAATAACAGATAATATTGGTGTGTTTTATGCTTTTGACAATTATTTTTGCATTACAGATTATTCTGGAAATTCTATATTATGCGAATATTCAGTAGATGGCATTGATGTTCTTTTATGTGAAAACGATTTGGAGTATGTTCCTAATTCCAGTAATAATACAAAGTATGAGATTTTTTATGTTAGAAATACGAATAATATTTATCGACTGGATACTCAGAAAGGTACTTTGGATATTCGAAATTATGATACAGAAAATGGGCAGTCAGTTATTCGATGTGTTTTGGCATATGGTAATATGTTGATAATCGTAAAAAACTCATTATTAGAAACTGATTTGGATGAAAAAATTTATTTTTTATCTTATGAGGAATGAAAAAATTTATAGACTTAAGATAAGGTTTACATGGTATGGGAGTAATCAAGCTGAGGCTATGTCCACTTTCAATAGGAGGTGGGGGTCTCAGGAACTTCCTTCAATTCATAAGAGATACCTAAGCAAACGCCTAAAAATCCGATTACGAAGAAAGGAGGAAGCGGCTCGCTTTTTCCCTAGCCTGTTCCTCACTCCAGGAAAAGCACTGCATGAAATGGGCAATAATTTCTTCGTCTGTTTTACCCTGCTTTAACAGGGTAATAATTTCCCCGTATATCTGCAGTTGCTCATCGGCTTTTCGCTGGACTTCATCGGCTTTCCGCGTGGCTTCATCGGCGATTCGCATGGCTTCGTCAGCCTTTCTCTTTTCTTCTTCAAAGTCCATCTGCACATTTTCAAATAATATTCCCATTTTCCGCTCCTTTATCTTTGCGACAGTATCTTCCACTGTATTTTCCGGCAATTTGATACGATAGAGCAAGGCACGCAAAATTTCTGCCATTATCTCCAGAATATTTTCTGGTGTATTCTTTAAAATATGCTGAATCTGTTCCTGGGGCAGATCGGAAAAGGCGGAAACATCCTCGTAAGTCTGGATTTTGTTAATCAGCATGGCAAGGGAGATTTCGTCTTTCCGGGCCAGCAGTTCTTCGTTGCTGAATTCATGAAGCATTATCAGTTGATATCGGAAATGGGGCAGATATTTGCCCAACAATTCCCCGCAGAAAATTTTGTCTGCCAGGTCGGCGGGGGCGGTCCACTTTTTTGTGCCTTCATAGTACACGATGGGCAATATGGGGGGATAACGGAAGTCTTTTCTGCTGCTGATCCCGGGAAACAGCCGCTCCATATCCTTCTCATAGTCTTCCCAGATATAAACCATATAACGTAAGACCTGCATGATTACATTATACTCCACCCGGGATTTATGTTCAACCAAAGAAATGATATAAAGAGGCAGTCCCAATGGGTTTGCGCAGGGATCTGAGGGAAAGTATTTGGAAATATCCACTTTTTTGACGGTATCGCTGTTGCGCTCCGTACTGTGCAGACGGACATAGCGCTCGGATACATCCTCCAAATCCTCCGGCTGGATGTGCCGCAGGATTTCCAGGTCTGCGTAATCTCGGAGAAACTGGCAGGTGAGTATGTTGTCGCCAAAAATCAATTTGCTGCTGCCGTCTCTTACATTAGGGTTGCCGAGAGTAATATTGTCCGCTCCTGATGGCCTGTTTTCAGTCATAATAATTCCTTTCTGCCGTAAAGGCTGCAGAAAGACAGGAAAAAGCCGGAAGGAAAGCCGAAACGCCGGACAGCACAAAAAATCCTTGCCTTTCTGTGAAAAAATGTCAGGTAAATACGGGGAGAATTCCCCATGTGTCTCCGGCGCCGCCGAAGTTAAGATACCATGTTCAGAAAATCCGATATTCGAATCTGGATCTAGAATATCATTTTTGCTCAGAAAACGCAAGAAATATTTCTTGGTTACTGATTGACTTGAGGCATCCTATACTATAAAATAAATATGTATCCGGGGAAGGCACCCATACAAAAAAACGCAGATACAAAGGTAATCAATCCGGGGAGGACACCCATGGAAAAAAACAGACAGACTGTATGCGTTCTGGATGAGAAGGATACAGTGATTGGTTATACCTATCCGAAAAGAGCAAAAGGACTTATAAAAAAACGTCGGGCAGAGTTTGTTTCCGACAATGCAATCCGTCTATACAGACAATGCCCGACATATGACAATATGGAGGACATAGAGATGGCAAACACCAATTTCATAACAATAATCCCTACAGCATGGCGCAAAAATCCCGATGGAGGCGCAAAAACCGTCTGCGACCGTTTCATGATCAGCAATCCGCTTGCAGGTGCTGTGGCCAATGCTCCAAGCGTGGTGGAGGTCTTATCGCTGGGCACCTGGAACTGGGATGCCGCAAGCTACGTCACTAACGGTTTGCAGATGCTGGAGCCGGAAACGGAGTATCATTTTGTATTTTGGCTGAATGGCGGTGAGAATGATCGAAGCGATGAAGTCTGCCAGCTGCAGATCCTGTTCACGGACAGCGGCATCACCGCATCCAACAGCGAGTTTGATACAGGACTGTGCTTCCGCCTGAACCGGGGGTACATCAAACCGTTAAAGAAATACAACGGCTGGGAATATTATGACATACCGTTTACCACCACACAGGCAAAATTCACCCAATTTCAGTTTGTGGCCATTAAAGCCCCCATGGCGCTGATAAGCGCGGAAGAGCCGGATGTGTACAAGGATCTGCAGGATGTGGTCGATCCCTATGAAAAACAGAGGCCCCAGCGCCACAATATTTATTTTGAGGACGGCTGGCCGGTCAATACCTGGTATGCCACCGAAAGATTGATCCATGGAAAGGGCAGCGGAGAAAAGGGCCATGGAGTGACGCGATCATCTTCCGATCTGCTGGATTGGCCTGAACTGATGCAAAATATCGCTGATGAGATCATGGGCGAAATAGATCTGGATGAACTGCAGGAAGAAATCAGAGATGCTGTTCTCAGTGAATTGGATGTAAATGCCCTGCGAGGCGAAATTATGGAATCTGTCAGGAGAGCCTTTGGCGCCAATACCTAAAAACGCGGCTGCCGCATTGCGAATATTAGCAATGCGGCAGTTTTATGCTGATATAATGGAAGATGTCAGCTAATGCCATCGGTTTAGCAAAAAAATACGATTTGACACAAATGGTGGTATGTGCATTAAACGATATGTTGAAATATTGGAAATATTATGGTACAATGCCTGTGCGTTTCAGAATACTAATTCTAAAGAGAGGGAGATACCAAAATGAAGAGAAAATTTATTTTATTACCCATAATATGCACATTTGCAATTAGTTTGACGAGTTGCGGGCATGAGCATGTATGGGTAGATGCTACTTGTTTGGCACCTAAAACATGCAGCGAGTGTGAAGAAACCGAGGGAGAAGTTGCTGCCCATAAATGGATAGAGGCCACTTGCGAAAAGGCAAAATATTGTGAAGTATGTGGAGAAACAGAGGGGGAGCCACTAGACCATGAGTGGTTAGAGCCGACCTATACAGAACCCAAAACCTGTGCTTTATGCAGTTTGACGGAAGGAGAACCTTTACCAGAACCCTATTGTGTGAAAAACAATATTACCTTTGAAAATTTGCAGGATATGGAACTGCCATTTGCTGCGGCTTTTTCAAAGGATGGAGAGATTGTGGAGATAGATGGTCTTTGGGCAGATGTAGGAATGGCACATTATAGTTTTGGAGAAATAAGAATTGAACCTTCAGAACAGGAAGGCTACATTGATGTTACCATTCCATACGAAGTATCATTATCTGCGGAAGTATATTTAGATACTACAAAGTTCAGCGGTGGATTTAGAATTGAAGCATCCTGGGCTGCTTTTAGTGTTGGAGATATCTACACCGGGTTACTTGTACCGTCCCAGGGCACTTATGGAAGTGAAACAAACGAGTATATCAGAAATTATGAATGGAATGGAAACACTTATACAGTAAGCTATACAAAAGATACAAATTCGGAAAGCGGTTTTTCGGATTGGACTGGCGGGGACGAGTCAATTTATAATTGTACATTTGATCTGGCTGCCGATATCGTGTATACAATCACGGTTCCAGAAGAATATGACGGCGCAGTATTGGCAATAGAGAGAAATGGCAAGGATGAGGTGAAACTGAGGACTGACGAAGAAACAGACGAAAAGGATATACATTTTCTTGATGAGCATGATGCAGATTATTATATTTTCTATCAGTTATCAGATTTAATACAATAGGAATAAGGGGCAAAAAGATTGCACGAACAGGAGAAAACGACATTTATGTAGGTGTCGCTTTCTCCTGTTTTGCGGTCTGGTAGCCTGGAGGCGGTCTTTTTCCGCATGCCCGGCAAAGTTTGGTGATATACTCGTCCCCATCTTTTAACAGTCCGTTTGATTCGCCCATGGGTTCCGCCCGGGTCTGCAACACCAATTCGGGAATGGCGTCAAAAGTATCCGGGGTGAGAAAAGACAATGCATGCGCCGTATTGTGTTCTTCTTTTCCGTATGCTATTATGGAACTGTTCGGATATGCGGAAGGGACGGTTATTTGAGGAACGCATCAGTACACTGGGGCAGCGGGACCCGCAACGAAAGGATGTGCCGAATGCAATATATCAGTCATTATCAATCGCCTGTGGGCGGGATTCTCCTGGCGGCCGATGAAACCGGACTCACCGGGCTATGGTTTGAGGGGGCGAAATACTTTGCGGATCAACTGGAACCGGCGCATGAAGAAAAAGACACGCCGGCGCTGGAGGCGGCAAAACGGTGGCTGGCCCTCTATTTTTCCGGCACAGAGCCCGACTTTCTGCCTCCTATACATTTGAAGGGCAGCCCTTTCCGCCTTGCGGTCTGGGAAATCCTGCAGAAGATACCTTACGGAAAAACATTGACCTACGGGGAGATTGCAAAGGAAATCGCCCGGCTGAAGGGACTGCCCCGAATGTCCGCGCAGGCGGTGGGCGGAGCGGTAGGGCACAATCCGATTTCCATTGTGATTCCCTGTCACAGAGTGGTGGGAACGGATGGAAGCCTGACCGGATACGCGGGCGGGGTAGACAGGAAAGCAAAGCTCCTGGCGCTGGAAAAGGCGGAGGAGGGACAAGGGCGGAAGAACAGGGAGGGCGTTTCAAATGAGTCTTAACGCAGTTATTTTCGGACGGCGCAGCAAAGAGTATATTCAGGAGTTTCTGGATTTGCCGGAACGAATCTATGCCCGGCATGAAATGATGCAGAATAAGGAGGAGGAACGGGCCATCCTGGAGTGCAGGCATGCCCTGAGTCATTATTTTACGGCCACTCCCATATTGATCTACGAGGACGGGCGGGCTGTGAGCCGGGGCGTGGTCACCGTCTACCCGGAGGATGACACCGCTTATCTGGGCTATTTCGAGAGCGAGAACAACAACGCTGCCGCAGGGCTGCTGTTTCACACGGCTTTTGGAATTGTCAGGGATCTGGGGATGAAGGGCATTGCCGGCCCCATTGACTGCTCTTTTTGGATCCGGTACGGGCTGAAAACCAACCGCTTTGGCAATCCGTACACAGGGGAGTCCTATAATAAGGATTATTATCTTCGGCTCTGGGAAGAGAACGGTTTCCAGATGTGGGAACAATATGTCTCCAATCATTATATGCCGGTGCGCAGCGATAAGGATTGCGAGAAATATATAGAGAGACTGGCCAAAATGCAGGAGGCGGGCTATGTGATCAAAAGTCCCGGGCCCCGGGAGTTCCGCAGAATCCTGGGGGAGGTATACGGACTGCTGATGGAAGTTTACAGCAGCTTCCCGGGTTATAAGAGAATAACCGAAAAAGAATTTCGGAAATTGTTTAAGTACTTGAAGTCCATTCTCAACTACAGCATGGTCAAGATGGCCTATTATGAGGGGGAGGCCGTGGGATTCTTTATCTCCGTACCCAATTTCGGAAATGAGGTATACGGGAAAAACGGTCTTATGAAAATGCTGAAAATTCACTCCCGGAAAAAGAAGCCGGAGAGCTATGTCATGCTGTACATGGGAGTGGCCCCCCGACATCAGGGGCTGGGTAAGGCGCTGGCCGAGGCGGTCCGCCTGGAACTGAAGGCCCAGCAGGTTCCTTCCGTGGGCGCCCTGATCCGCCAGGGCAGCGGCGGCAGGGAGTATGTGAGGCATTTGATTGAACATGAGTACGAGTATGTGCTTTTGGAGCGGCAGGTGTAGAGGACCGTGTATACGGCAGAATAGAGGTATGTGCATATGAGAATATATCAGGCATTCCCCGGCGGCAGGGCCAAGGCGCTGACCATGAGTTATGACGACGGCAAGCTGGCGGACGAAAGACTGTTGGAGATTTTTAACAGATACGGCATCAAAGGGACTTTTAACCTGAACTATGGTCTGATGGACATGGAGATTCGCCTGAAGCCGGAGCAGATACCCCGGCTGTATCGGGGGCATGAGATTGCCACCCATACCATGACCCATCCCACCATTGCCAGATGTCCCCTGGTACAGGCGGCGAAGGAGATTCTGGAGGACCGGGAGGGGCTGGAGCGGATCACCGGGGGACTGGTGCGGGGCCATGCCTATCCCAACGGTTCTTATAATGAAGAGATCAAAGATCTGTTTCAAAAGCTGGGCATCGCCTATGCCAGAGTGGTGGAGGAGACGGAGGGGTTTGAGCTGCCCTCGGATCCCATGGAATGGCATCCTACCTGTCATCACAATCATCCCAGGCTCCTGGAGATGGCGCAGTGGTTTGCGGATTTTCCCAAACGGCAGTATCTGAAGCTGCTGTATGTATGGGGGCATAGCTATGAGTTTGACGCGGACGGCAACTGGGACCGTATCGAGGCGTTTTGCCGGATTGTGGGGGGCAGAGAGGATATCTGGTATGCCACCAATATTGAGATCATCGACTATCTGCAGGTGCTGCGGAATCTGCAGTACTCTGCGGACGGCACGCAGGTATACAATCCCTCGGCCCAAAGTGCCTGGCTGGCGGTGGAGGAGCTGCGCACCGTGGAAGTGCCCGGCGGCGGGTATGTGAAGCTGTAGGGGATATTGCAGGGCATGAGAGATTTTTACATTTGCATTGTGGGGAGAAGAGAAAGAGATGGAACAATACATTATGGCGCTGGACCAGGGAACCACCAGTTCCCGCTGTATTCTGTTTGATAAGGCGGGTAATATCCGCTCCATGGCCCAGAAAGAATTTACGCAGATTTATCCCCGGCCGGGATGGGTGGAGCACAATCCCCGGGAGATCTGGTCCTCTCAGCTTGCGGTGGCTACGGAAGCCATGGCCATGGTGGGAGCCGGGGCGGAGCAGATTGGAGGCATCGGCATCACTAACCAGCGGGAGACTACCATCTGCTGGGACAAGGCCACCGGGGAGCCGGTGTACAATGCCATCGTCTGGCAGTGCCGCAGGACTTCCGAAATGATAGAACAGCTTAAGGCGGAGGGATATGGGGATCTGATCCGGGAGCGGACCGGGCTGGTGCCGGACGCCTATTTCAGCGCCACCAAGATCGCCTGGATTCTGGACCATGTGCCGGGGGTCAGAGAGCGGGCGGAGCGGGGAGAAATCCTTTTTGGCACCGTGGATACCTGGCTGATCTGGAATCTCACCAGGGGCCGGGTGCATGCCACGGACTATACCAATGCCTCCCGGACCATGCTGTATGATATTCACAGACTCTGTTGGGACGAACAGATATTGGAGAGGCTGGGAATTCCCGCCTGCATGCTGCCGGAAGTGTATCCCTCCAGCCATTTGTTCGGTCATACCGCAAGTTCTCTGTTGGGCGGGACAATTCCCATTGCCGGGGCGGCGGGGGATCAGCAGGCGGCACTGTTCGGACAGGGCTGCTTCACACCGGGAGAGGTCAAGAACACATACGGCACAGGCTGCTTTTTGCTGATGCATACGGGGAACCGAGCTGTGACCTCCGGGGCCGGGCTGCTGACCACCATAGCGGCGGGCTGCACCAGCCAGGTGGAGTATGCCCTGGAAGGCGGCGTGTTTGTGGCCGGAGCCGCGGTGCAGTGGCTCCGGGACGGCATGCGGCTGGTACACAATGCCGCCGACACCCAGGAGAGCGCGGGCAAAGTGGAGGATACGGCGGGAGTCTATGTGGTTCCGGCCTTTGCGGGTATGGGCGCGCCCTATTGGAACCAGTTCGCCAGAGGCACGGTGGTGGGCCTTACCCGGGGCTGCAGCCAGGAGCATTTTATACGGGCTACTCTGGAATCCATCGCCTACCAGACGGCGGATGTGCTGTGGGCCATGGAACAGGATCTGGGCAGGCCGCTGCAGGGGCTGAAAGTGGACGGCGGCGCCAGTGCCAATGATTTTCTGATGCAGTTTCAGGCGGATATCGTGGGCAGCAGGGTACAACGTCCCCGCTGCATAGAGACCACTGCCCTGGGGGCCGCTTATCTGGCAGGACTGGCCACCGGATATTGGCGGGATCTGGAAGAGATCCGGGAAAACTGGCAGCTTGGCAGGGAATTTGTTCCCCGGATGGAGGAGCGGCGCAGACTGGAACTGAAGAAGGGCTGGAAGCGGGCGGTCCGATGCGCTCTGGCCTGGGCGGAGGATTCCGGTGAAAAGAAGTTCTAGTCGCTCACAGCAAGGGCTGTTTCGCGGAGAACTTCTAAGTTTCACCCCTAAGAAGTTCTAAGTCTTACACCGGGAAATGCCTGAAATACGGCATAGCATAATAAATAAATGGAAAAGAGGATAAAGAGATGATCGTGCAGAAATACAGAGATATGTTGTCGGGTAAATCTGTGATCCGGCAGTTGTCGGAATTCGCCACGGCCCGAGGGGCAGAAATCGGCTATGAGAATGTGTTTGACTACAGTCTGGGCAATCCCTCCGTGCCTGCTCCCAGGGCTTTCACCGAGGAAATGATAGGGCTTCTGGAATCCAGAGATCCCATGGAACTTCACGGATACAGTCCCAGTCTGGGCATCCCCTCCGTCCGGGAGGCGGTGGCGGCGTCCCTGGCCGGACGTTTTGGCATTCCTTATGAGGGGAAGCATATTTTTATGACCTGCGGCGCTGCGGGAGCCATTGCCCACGCCGTGCGCTGTGTGACAGAGCCGGGGGACGAGGTTCTGACCTTTGCCCCTTTTTTCCCGGAATACCATCCCTACATTGATCTGACAGGGGCAGTGCTGAAAGTAGTACCGGCCCAGGTGGAGGATTTTCAGATCAATTTCCGGGCTTTTGAGGAGATGATCACCGCAAAAACCATGGCGGTGCTGATTAACACCCCCAATAACCCTTCCGGTATCGTATACTCCCCGGAGACCATACAGCGGCTGGCGGATACCCTGCACCGCAAGTCCCGGGAGTATGGACATGATATTTTTATCATTTCCGATGAGCCTTACCGCGAGATCGTGTTTGAAGGAGTGATAAATCCCTGCGTGTCTGCATATTATAGTAACACTCTTATGTGTTACTCTTTCTCAAAATCCCTGTCCCTGCCCGGGGAGCGGATCGGTTATGTGGCGGTGAATCCGGCGTGCGGGGAGGCTGAGACCCTGGTGAATATGTGCGGACAGATTTCCCGCGGCATCGGTCACAACTGCCCGCCCTCCATCATTCAGCTGGCGGTGGCCCGGGTGCTGGATCAGACGGCGGATTTGTCGGTTTATGAGACCAATATGAAACTGCTCTATGACACGCTGGTGGAACTGGGCTTCACGGTGGTAAAGCCGGGCGGGACCTTTTATATCTTCCCCAAAGCGCTGGAGGAAGACGCCAAGGCATTCTGCCAGAAAGCCCTGAAGTACGATCTGGTACTGGTGCCCTCGGACACCTTCGGAGTGCCGGGTTATTTTCGGATGGCCTACTGCATCGACACGGAGAAAGTGCAGAGATCCCTGGAGGCGCTGCGCAGATTTGTGCAGGCCGAATACTGAACCGCTGCAGCGGCCTGGCGGGAATCACCAGGAAGGTGTGCTTGTAGGAAATATGCGGTACTAAAAACAGCATATT
>BLLU01000135.1 GCA_011959105.1 Lachnospiraceae bacterium
AAACTAAAAATTCCTTGAAAAATAAGGAAAAAAGACTTGACTAAATAGGGAGGTGATGATCAGTGCTGTCGATTGGTGAGTTTTCAAAAATATGCAAAGTCTCTACCAAAACTCTCAGATACTACGCTGAAATAGGGCTGATACTGCCGAATGAAATCAACCCGGAAAACGGATACAGGTACTATGTCATTGAACAGTTGGAAACGATGTTGCTTATTATCCGTCTGAAATCCTATAATTTCTCTCTGGAGGAAATAAAGCAGATGGTAGAATCGGGGGAATTGGACGAGGAAATTTTCTCCGTTGGAGATTTCTGTTGATAAAAATATATATTTTCAAAGCAAAGAAGAGCAAGTAGATTTTTATAAATCAAAAGGTGCAAATGGCTGGGTTGCCGATCCGAACGGAACGAATACGGCGGGCTGGGGATTATCTCTTACAACTATGGATATGGCTAAATTAGGGCAATTATGTTTAAATGAGGGATACTGGAACGGCAGACAGATTATTTCCGGGAAATGGATTGCCGAGAGTACACGGGTACAAAGTGTCTGGAAAGCACGCCATCTAAAGTACGGGTATTTGTGGTGGGTTATAGATGAAACGGAGCATTCTTTTGCAGCCATAGGCGACGGTGGAAATGCGATATATGTTAATCCGAAAAACAGAATAGTGGCTGCTGTTTCCTCTCTGTTTGTTCCGGAACCTGGTGGGAATTGTTGACGGAGTATCTATTACAGGTATATACTATAAGGCAGGGGATTGGGCCGATTTCTTGTGACAAACAATACAGGAGAATTTTGTCGGGCGGAAAGATTTATGGTGAAAGACTGAATTTATTAGGGAGGAAAAAAGATTGGGAGTAACGACAGTGGTGATTGCCGGCGCGGGAAGCCGGGGAAGGCTGACTTATGCGCCCTATTCCAAACAATTTCCCGGAGAGATGAAGCTGGTGGCGGCGGCTGAGAAGATTCCGGAGCGTCTCAGGGAGATAAGGCAGGATTATGGGCTTTCGGAGGAGCAATGCTTTTCCACGGTGGAGGAGATGTTTGCGCAGCCGAAGATGGCGGATATGGCCTTTATCTGTACCCAGGATGCGGACCATGTACGTCACGCCTGCCTGGCTTTGGAAAAGGGTTATGATCTTCTGCTGGAGAAACCGGTGGCCGGTGATGTGGATGCGTGCAGGAAATTATTGGAGAAAGCCGAAGAACTGGGAAGGAGCGTTACGGTCTGCCATGTGCTGCGGTACGCGCCTTTCTATCAGAAGCTGAAAAGTATACTGGAGGAGGGGGTTCTGGGGCAGATCATCTCCATACAGGCCAGTGAAAATGTGGGTTACTGGCATCAGGCCCACAGCTTTG
>BLLU01000136.1 GCA_011959105.1 Lachnospiraceae bacterium
AAGTTTGAAAGTAAACTTTCAAATATTGATTGGAGTGTGCGCTGAAGCGCACATGGGGTATAAATATGAAAACAAGAGTGACTTACATGCTGGGGATCGAGTATCCCATTATTCAGGGCGGCATGGCCTGGGTGGCGGAATATAATCTGGTGGCGGCCGTGTCCGAGGCCGGTGGGCTGGGCCTGATTGGAGCCGGCGGCGCGCCTGCCGAGTTTGTGCGGGAACAGATTCGGAAAGTGAAAGAGAGAACGGAGAAACCCTTCGGCGTGAATCTGATGCTGATGAATCCCGAGGCGGATGCCATCGCCCGGGTGATTGTGGAAGAGGGTGTGAAGGTGGTGACCACCGGTGCCGGGAATCCGGGAAAATATCTGTCTGCCTGGAAAGAGGCGGGCGTAAAGGTGATTCCGGTGGTGGCCAGCGTGGCCATGGCCCGGATGATGGAGCGGGCCGGAGCCCATGCCGTGGTGGCGGAGGGAACCGAGTCCGGCGGCCATATCGGCTCCGCTACCACCATGACGCTGGTACCCCAGGTGGTGGATGCCGTGAACATCCCTGTGATCGCTGCCGGAGGAATTGCGGACGGCAGAGGGTTGGCAGCTGCCATGATGCTGGGCGCGGAAGCGGTTCAGCTGGGCACCCGCTTTATCGTTGCCAGAGAGTCCATCGTACATGAGAATTATAAGCGGAAGGTGATTGACGCCAGGGACATCGACTCGGAAGTGACAGGCATGAGCCATGGCCATCCCGTGAGGCAGCTTCGCAATCAGATGACCAGAGAGTATCTGAAGCAGGAGAAGGCGGGAGCGCCCTTTGAGGAACTGGAGCAGCTGACCCTGGGTGCGCTGCGCAAGGCCGTGGTGGAGGGGGATGTGGTGAACGGAACTCTGATGGCGGGTCAGATCGCCGGGCTGGTACATAAGGAGCAGACCTGTGAAGAGATGATCCGGGAGATTATGGAGCAGGCGGAGCATCTTTTGGGAAAGTAACCATGTGGAAGTATGGAGGAAGTTAGAGAAAATGGGAAAGACGGCGTTTCTTTTCCCCGGTCAGGGGGCCCAGTACTGCGGCATGGGCAAAGACTTTTATGAACAATATGAGGCGGCCAGAGAGGTATACCGGCTGGCGGAAAAGGCCACCGGCCTGGACGTGGCGGCACTTTGCTTTGAGGAAGATGAGCGTCTGCATATTACGGAGTATACCCAGATCGCCATGCTGGCCACAGAGGTGGCGATTCTGAAAGTGCTGGAGCAAAAGGGGCTTAAGGCGGATTGCTGCGCCGGGCTCAGCCTGGGAGAGTACGGCGCTTTGGCGGCGGCCCGGGTTATGGAATCGGAAGATCTGTTCCGCCTGATCCGCTGCCGGGGGATCTATATGCAGGAGGCCTATCCCACGGGCGGGGCCATGACGGCCGTGCTGGGACTGGATGTGGATACCATCCGGGAAGTCTGCCAGGCCACGGAGGGTATTGTATCCATCGCCAATGACAACTGTCCCGGCCAGATCGTTATTACGGGTCAGGAACAGGCGGTGGAGGCTGCAGCGGAGAAGCTGCGGGAAGCCGGCGCAAAGCGCTGCGTGCCGCTGAAGGTCAGCGGCCCCTTCCACTCGGCCCTGTTGGCAGGCGCGGGGGAGAAGTTGGCGGAAAAACTGGCGGAGGTAACGGTACAGGATCCCCAGATCCCCTATCTGTGCAATGTGGAAGCGGCGCCGGTGACTGATAAATCCCGGGTGAAGGAACTGTTGGCAAAGCAGGTATGCGGTACGGTGAGATGGCGTGAGACCATGGAACATATGCTGGCAGACGGGGTGGATACCTTTGTGGAGATCGGCCCCGGCAAGACCCTGGCCGGGTTCCTGCGCAAGATCAACAGGGAGGCCACAGTGTACAATGTGGAGAAAGTGGAGGATCTGGAGAAACTGGACGGGCTGCTTTGAGCAGATCCGGCACAGGGCTGTATGGGAATTATAGAAAAACGAGGAAGAGCAGATGATAGATACGGATAGAATCCCCGAAGCCTGCAAGGGGGAATTGGCAGGCAAGATCGCGTTGGTCACCGGGGCCAGCCGGGGCATCGGCCGGGGCATCGCTAAAAAGCTGGCGTCCCTGGGGGCTATGGTGCTGGTGAATTACAACGGTTCGGAACAGAAAGCCCGGGAGGCAGCGGAGGAGATCAGATCAGCGGGAGGGCAGGCGGAATGCGTGGGCTGCGATGTGTCTGATTTTACGGCCTGCGGCAGTATGGTGGAGCAGATCATCGGAAAATACGGCCGTGTGGACATATTGGTGAACAATGCGGGGGTAACCCGGGACAATCTGCTGATGCGCATGTCCGAGGAGGACTATGATAAGGTGCTGGACATCAATTTAAAGGGGGCCTTTAACACCATGCGCCATCTGTCCAGATATTTTCTGAAACAGCGAAGCGGCAAGGTGGTAAACATTTCCTCCGTCTCCGGCGTGCTGGGCAATGCGGGCCAGGCCAATTACAGCGCCTCCAAGGCCGGACTTATCGGGCTGACCAAGAGCGCAGCCCGGGAATTGGCTTCCCGGGGAGTCTGCGTCAATGCGGTGGCTCCCGGATTCATCGACACGGAAATGACCCAGGCCCTGTCAGAGAAAGCCAGGGAATCCGGCGTGGCTGCCGTACCCATGGGCAGGATGGGCAGCGTGGAGGACATTGCGGAGATGGTGGCCTTTCTGGCAGGAAATAAATCCGATTATATCACAGGCCAGGTGATCTGTGTGGATGGAGGGATGGCGATATGAGCAGACGAGTGGTAGTGACCGGCATGGGAGCCGTGACTCCCATCGGCGTGGGTGTGCATACGTTTTGGGAAAGTATTAAGCAGGAAAAAATCGGCTTTGCCCCCATTACCAGATTTGACGCCTCGGACTATAAGTGCAGGATGGCGGCGGAAGTAAAGGATTTCCGACCGGAGGACTTTATGGATAAAAAGTCCGCCAGGCGCATGGAACTGTTTTGCCAGTTCGCGGTGGCAGCGGCGGGGGAAGCGCTGCAGGACGCGGCCCTGGATATGGAGAAGGAGGATCCCTACAGAGTGGGATGCAGCATCGGCAGCGGCATCG
Organism: Lachnospiraceae bacterium; assembly: GCA_011959105.1. GTDB lineage: Bacteria > Bacillota > Clostridia > Lachnospirales > Lachnospiraceae > Acetatifactor. Next base: position 3,092 of record BLLU01000136.1, read on the forward strand.
GCAGTCTGCAGGCCATTGAGAGAGAACACGCCAGGCTTCTGGAGAAAGGGCCCTCCCGGGTGGCTCCTCTGTTTGTGCCCCTGATGATTTCCAATATGGCAGCAGGCAACGTAAGTATCGCTTTCGGGCTGAAGGGTAAGAGCCTGAATGTGGTAACGGCCTGTGCCACGGGTACCAACTCCATCGGAGAGGCGTTTCGCTCTATCCAGTACGGAGATGCGGACGTAATGCTGGCAGGCGGTACGGAGGGAGCGGTCTCCCCCATCGGCATAGCGGGTTTTACCTCCCTGACGGCCCTGTCCGACAGCACGGATCCCGCCAGATGTTCCATTCCCTTTGACAGGGACAGAAGCGGATTTGTCATGGGCGAAGGCGCCGGGGTGGTGGTTCTGGAAGAACTGGAACATGCCCGGAAACGCGGGGCCCGGATCTATGCGGAAGTGCTGGGATACGGCTGCACTTCGGACGCTTTTCATATTACATCTCCTGCGGAGGACGGCAGCGGGGCGGCCAGGGCCATGGAAAACGCCATGGCGGACGGAAACGTGGCGCCGGAGGATGTGACCTATATCAATGCCCATGGCACGGCCACCCATCACAACGACCTGTTCGAGACCCGGGCCATCAAACTGGCTTTCGGAGAACATGCCCGGAAGCTGCGGATCAATTCCACCAAGTCCATGATCGGTCACCTGCTGGGCGCGGCGGGGGCGGTGGAGTTCATTGCCTGCGTCAAGGAACTGGAAGAGGGATTCATTCACAGGACAGTGGGACTTCAGGAGAGCGAGGAGGAGTTGGACCTGGATTACTGCAGAGAGAGCAGGCAGGAGGAGGTTCCCTATGCCCTCAGTAATTCCCTGGGCTTCGGAGGCCACAACGCCAGTATTCTGATCGGGAATGTGCGGAACTAAAAATGGCAGATTTCCCGGAATAGGCGGAACTATAAATAGGAGAATAGAGATGTCATTGTATACTGCACAGGAAATTATGGATATTATTCCCCATCGGTATCCCTTTCTGCTGATTGACACCATAGAGGAGTTGGAACCGGGGACCCGGGCGCTGGGCAGGAAGTGCGTCAGCGTAAACGAGCCCTTTTTCCAGGGGCATTTTCCGGGGAATCCCGTGATGCCCGGCGTGTTGATTATAGAAGCGCTGGCCCAGGTGGGGGCGGTGGCCATGCTGTCCCAGCCGGATTTTCAGGGACGTACCGCTTATTTTGCGGGAATCGACAAGGCCAGATTTCGCCGGAAGGTGGTTCCGGGGGATGTGCTGCTGCTGGAAACCGAAATCATTAAGGTGAAAGGGCCCATAGGCATAGGCCGGGCCGTGGCCAAGGTGGGAGACCAGGTGGCGGCCCAGGCAGAACTCACCTTTTCCATCGGGTGAGTATAAACAGGCCCGGCGGAACACCGGTAAGTAGAAATAAGACATATGGATATGCCGAAAAAGGCATCAGGCAGGTTTAAAAGGAAAGATACCGCAGGCATGACCTGTGGGGTTCACGGAGAGGTATGGACGATGAACATGGATCTGTTAAAGCAGAAGAGAGCGGATTATTTTGCCAGGAAACTCAGTAAAATCAATGCCTCCCTGGCGGCGTCCCGGGCCCGGGGTCCGGTGCAGAACGAGGGGGAAGAAAACGGCGCGGCCGAGGAACCGGCGGGGCGGGGGCTTTCCCGCCAGGAAGGCGCTGCGGGAGAAGGACCGGGGGAGAGCGGTTTCGCGCAGTCTCTCGAAAATTATATGATCCGCTGCCCCAAATGCGGCAAACAGGTAAACAGACAGAGAGTGGTAAAGCGGAAATATATCTGCTATGAATGTGAGGGATATTTTCGGGTAAAGACCTCCAACCGCATCCGCATGGTGGCGGACCCCCATACGTTTGAACCGTGGTTTACGGATCTGCCGGTACATAATCCCCTGAATTATGAGGGATACGAGGAAAAACTGGCTCAGGCCCGGGAGAAGACCGGACTGGACGAGGCAGTGACAGTGGGGCGGTGTAAGGTATTCGGCGAGGATATCGTGCTGGGGATCTGTGACTCCAGGTTTCTGATGTCCAGCATGGGACAGACGGTGGGGGAAAAGATCACCGCCGCCATAGAGCGGGCCATTGAATGCAGGCTGCCGGTGTTCCTGTTCTGCTGTTCCGGCGGAGCCAGGATGCAGGAGGGCATTGTGTCTCTGATGCAGATGGCCAAGACCTCTGCCGCGGTCCAGAAACTGGGAGAGGCAGGACTTTTGTACTGCACGATCCTGACAGACCCCACCACCGGCGGCGTCACCGCCAGCTTTGCCATGCTGGGAGACGTGATCATGGCGGAGCCGGGGGCTCTGGTGGGATTTGCAGGCCCCCGGGTAATCAAGCAGACCATCGGACAGGACTTGCCCGAGGGCTTTCAGACTGCGGAATTCCTGGTGGAACACGGCATTATTGACGGCATCGTAAAGCGGGAAAATCTGAAAAAGACCATATATTTCCTGGTCAAGGCACATCAGTGCAGGGAGAGGGAGTACGCGGCCTTTACTCCCGGAAAAGACGCTCATTTTGTGCTCAGTGAAATCCTGAAGGAGCAGTCCTTTAAGGTCCGGCCCATGGACGCCTGGGAGAAGGTGAAGGCCGTGCGCAAGGTGGAGCGGCCCCAGGCCTGCGACTATATGGAACATATTTTTGACTTTTTTGTGGAATCCCATGGGGACAGGACTTTTCGGGATGACCCGGCCATTATGGGCGGTCTGGCGTTTCTGGACGGACAGCCTGTGACGGTGATTGCGGAACATAAGGGCAAGGAAATCCGGGAATGCCAGAGGAGGAATTTCGGCATGCCCATGCCCGAGGGATACCGCAAGGCCCTGCGGTTGATGAAGCAGGCGGAGAAATTCAACAGGCCCATCATCAGTTTTGTCAATACTGCCGGCGCCTTCTGCGGCATTGAGGCGGAGGAGAGAGGCCAGGGTGAGGCCATTGCCAGAAATCTGAAGGAGATGGCGGCGCTGAAAGTACCTGTACTGTGTATTTTTATCGGTGAGGGCGGCAGCGGCGGCGCTTTGGCCACTGCGGTTGGGAATGAGGTGTGGATGATGGAGAACGCCACCTACTCCGTTTTGTCCCCGGAAGGCTTTGCATCCATCCTGTGGAAGGATGCTTCCAGGGCCAGGGAGGCCAGCGAGGTCATGCACATCACGGCCCAGGATTTAAAGCAGCTGAACATCATTGAGAAAATCATTCCTGAGTTTGGCGGAGCGGACAATACCACGGTATCGGCCATCGGCGGCTACATGAAAGAACAGATCGTAGACTTTTTAAAGCGCTGCCAGGGCATGAGCGGTGAGGAACTGGCGGCCCAGCGATACCAGCGGTTCCGCAGGTTTTAAGGGATGCGGAAAAGAACTTTTAACAAATCGGAGGAGCATATGTCAGTAAAAATAATCGGAACAGGAAGCGCTCTGCCCGCAAAGATTGTAACCAATGAGGATCTGGCGCAGATGGTGGAGACTTCGGATGAATGGATCAGGGAGCGCACCGGCATCGGAAGCAGGCATATCTCCACAGGGGAGACGGTGGTATCTCTGGCGGCGCAGGCCTGCAGAAAAGCATTGGAAAACGCGGGCAGAGAGGCTATGGATGTGGAACTGCTCCTGGTGGCTACCTGCACACCGGAACAGGGCATCCCCTGCGCTGCCTGTCAGGTGCAGAATCTGCTGGGCGCCACAGGCGCGGCGGCCTTTGACCTGAATGCCGCCTGCGCAGGATTCCTGTTTGCGCTGCACACTGCCTGGGCTTATATCCAGGCGGGAATCTACAACAATGCCCTGATTGTGGGCAGTGAAGTGCTGTCCAAGATCATTGACTGGACCGACAGAGGCACCTGTGTCCTGTTTGGGGACGGGGCCGGAGCCGTGCTGGTGGAACGCTCCGGGCAGCCGGGCATCCTGGGACTGGCCCAGCATTCAGACGGCGCCAGGGGCGGGGTCCTTCAATGCAACGGCAGGGAACTGCGGAATCCCTATGTATTCGTGCCGGGCCAGTCTCATTATGTACAGATGGATGGCAGGGAGGTATTCGCCTTTGCCGTGCGTCAGATTCCGGCCTGTATCTCGGAGGTATTGGGTCAGACGGGGATTGCCCCGGCGGATGTGGATCTGTATGTGCTTCATCAGGCCAACAGACGCATCATTGAAGGCATAGCCAAACGCCTGGATGTGGGGATGGACCGATTTCCCACCAATCTGGAGCGGGTGGGCAATATGTCCTCCGCCGCCATTCCGGTGCTTTTGGACGAACTGAACCGTGAAGGCCGGCTGCGGGAAGGGATGACGCTGGTGCTGTCGGGCTTTGGAGCAGGACTTACCTATGGGGCATGTGTTATAAAATGGTAATGGGACGGTTGACTTTTACCTGAAAGTTGGTATATTAAGATAGACGAAACCCTAAGGGCAACAAGGGGACATGAAGTGGGAAAGAAGGTGCAGGCGGAAAGATGGCGCAGAACAGGAAACGTTCTCTGAATGAACTGCTGGTGAATCTGTTCAACCATGTGATGGACATGGAAGGCGAGGCGGTTATTACGGAGGAATTTAAGGATATCACCAACAATGACATGCATATTATAGAAGCCATCGGTATTGAGGCCCCCCGCAATATGTCCGTGATCGCCCAGAAACTGCATGTTACCGTGAGCACCCTGACCATCAATATGAACGGCCTGGAAAAAAAGGGATATATTTGCAGGGAGCGCAGCCAGAAGGACAAGCGGGTGGTGTATGTGACCCTGACAGACAATGGAAGGAAAGCATTTTACCATCATCGGGATTTTCACAAAAAGATGATTAAGGCCATTGTGAAGGACTTAAACGAACAGGAGATGGAGATTTTATACCGCTGTCTGGAGAATCTCAGCAGTTTTTTTGAATCCGGGAAACAGGATCAATAATGCAAATCTGCCAAGATTATACATCAAATAAAGCTGGAAAAAAGCAACAAAACATAGTATGATGAACAAGAGGGGATTGGATGTTGCGGTTTTGCAGTTGTTTGGGGAATTCGAGGAGAAAGGTTTGCTGAATTTAAGGTTTAAATGGGTGGTGGCTGTCAATGGCCTGTACGCGCTGTTTTCGGTTCCTGTGGCCAATTATGCCATTCGTCACAGGGAAAAGTATTCCTCTGTGCAGCGGTTCCGGCTGGCATGCAGGATGATCAATCATATGCGGAGATGCAGCCGCACGGCCACCAGAGTATATGGGATGGAGAATATCCCCAAAGACAAGGGCGTCATTTTTTACTCCAATCATCAGGGCAAATATGACGCGCTTGGCATTTTGCTGGCGCTGAAAAGGCCCTGCGGTGTACTGTGGGAGAAAAAACAGGCCAATCGGCTGTTGAGCAGACAGGTGTGCAGGCTCCTGGAGGGTGTGGATATCGACTTGACAGATCCTCGGGAAAAGGTGCGCAGCATCCACCGGGTTACGGAGGCCGTGCAGAGTGGACGGGATTTTCTGATCTTTCCGGAGGGCGGTTATACCAATAATCACAATGAACTGCAGCAGTTTCAAAGCGGATGCTTCAGCTGCAGCCTGCGGAGCAAAGGTCCCATGGTGCCGGTGGTAATTTATGATTCCTATAAAGCCATGAACAGCAATACCTTTGAGAAAGTGATTACCCAGGTACACTTTCTGAAGGCCATTTTTTATGAGGAATACGGCAGCCTGACCAAGCAGCAGCTGGCGGAACTGGTCAAAAGCCGCATAGCGGAGAAGCTGGAGGAAATCAAATCAGGTCTGTACGCAGACGGAAAGCCTGATCTGGTGATTGGGAAAGCATAGACTAATAGAGAATATAAAGGGCTGTAGCCGGGTCTTGTAGAAATAGACCGCCCGGCTGCGGCTCTTTTTGGGGATTACTCCAGGAATTGGGCCAGCATGGGGGCGTCCGCTTCCATGGAGTATTCTATGATACCGTTTCTTATCAATTCACGGTTCTCTATAATGGAGACCAGGATATATTGCGACAACAGGGATTTCAGGTTCAACTGATCCCCTTCTATGGTCTTAAAATATACATTGCCGTCACATTTTTTGACAGTTTCAAGAAAAGCCTGCACATTGATGTTCTTTTTCAGTTTCATTTGAGCCCCGATCCTGTGTGAAAAAAATATTTACCTCATGTAGAGTATCATATTCCGCAGGGCTTGTCCATATTTTTATTCATCGCCGTTTTGACCGATGTCTGTGACTCTCATTTTTGTCAATACACAGCCGAATTTGATCCACTTGTCCATCTCGGCGGTGTTGTCCCAGTCCACTTCAAAAGTCATACCGTATTCGTTGACAGGAACCAGGCGGGCCGGGTTGCCGCTTCGGAACTTGCGCAGATAGGCGCGGCCATCCTCCCGGTTGACCAGAATAACGGTATCTCCTTCCCTGGGCGGACGTTTGTTCAACAGCAGGATGTCTCCCTCCTGGTACACAGGCTGCAGATTGCGGGAGGTGATCAGCACGCCGCAGTGCAGATCCCGTCCGAACTTCTGCAGGTAAGAGGAGGCTCTGACCTTGATTACATTGGCGGAATCCCAGATCATCCCGTCCTCCAGGCTGCCGGAGGGCACCAGCACGCTGATATATTCGCCCGAGTCCATTTCCTTTTCCTGAAAGTTCTGTTCAAATCGGATGATGTCGCTTACAAATGCCTTCTGGGAGGGCGACAGGCTTCGCAGGCTCTGAAAAAGTTCCAGGTCCGCGCTTTCCTCGCCGCAGAGTTCAAAGATAAATTTACCTGTGAACTTGTAAAGCTGGTAGGCGGCATAGAGGTCGATCTTGCTGGTTTCCCCCGCCACAATCTTCTTGTAGCCCGATGTGGAGATCCCCATGTGTTTCGCCATCTGGGGCTGTGTGTAGCCGCGCCTGACACGTTCTCGTTCCATATTGATAATATAGTTACCTGTCACTTCCTGCCTTGTCATATCCGCCAAACTCCTTTCGTATTTTATTATGAAATTGTATCGCCAATTCATTTCTTTACCCCATAGAATATACTAATCAGACAAAATATGCAAGAAAAAACCTTGCTTCGTTTTTGTGAAATATTGTTTGAACCTACAAAAAGATAATGATATACTCTTTATATCTGAAAAGATAATCCCCTGCGGCGAATGATCAGGGGGAAACCGGAGGTGGCCACATGACACACAAGGAAAAAGCCATGGAACTTCTGAAGAAAAAATATCATTGTTCCCAGGCGCTCCTGGGGGCGTTTGCAGGAGATTTCGGTCTGGATCTCAAGACAGCTTTCAAGATCAGTACCTGTTTCGGAGGCGGTATGCGGCAGGGGACCACCTGCGGCTGTATCACAGGGGGGCTGCTGGTGCTGGGACTGGCTTTTGGATTTGCCGATCCCCAGAACAAGGAACTGGAGACCTACGGTAACCGCAAGACCGAGGAATACATAAGGACTTTTCGGGAGAAGATGCAGGGGGATATATTCTGCCGGGATATTCTGGGCAAGGATATTTCCAAGCCGGAGGATATGGCGGTGATCCGCCAGGAGGGCCTGATCCTGAAAAAATGCCCCAGGGCTTTTTTTACCGGTATAGAGATTCTGGAAAAGATGCTGGAGGAGTATGCGGGGGAACTTTTATGTGTGGATCTGGAGGAGGTCGACATTACGGAGGACGAGGAGATCCAGGCCATGGTCAAAAACATGAGCCGCCGGCAGCGTTTTCGAAGAAATGTGAGGGCGCTTCTGAATGAAACGGAGCGTAAGGTAGCCTTTATCCAGTTTGACATCCGCCGGTTTAAGATTATCAACGACCTGTACGGAGAGCAGTTCGGGGACGAGGTGCTCTACTGGATCCGCGAAAAACTGAAGGAATTGTGTAACCACAGGCAGTATTTTCTCAATCTTCGCAGTGATGTGTTTCAGATTGTGACGGAATACGACGATGTAACGGAACTGTATGAACAGATCGCCAGGACAGAGCGTGAACTGGCAATGTACAAAGCCGTGAAACTCCAATATTCCTGCGGCGTATACCTGGTGGAGGACGGAGCCATGGAACTGCGCCGAATGGAGGACCGGGCGGCCATGGCTCGAAAAGCCGCCAAGAACAGTCTGCTTTCCCAGGTAGTTTTTTATCAGGAGCAATTCAAAACCTCTCTGTACAATCGCAAATTCGTGGAAGAAAATATTGATTTGGCTATCAGGGAGGGGCAGTTACAGATGTACTTGCAGCCCAAGTACAGTATCTCCCGAAACCGGATCGTGGGGGCGGAGGCGCTGGTGCGCTGGCAGCATCCCAGAAGGGGGATGATCTACCCCATGGAGTTTCTGCCGGTGATCGAGGAGGATGGGCTGGTCACAAAGGTAGACTATTATATCTGGAGAAAAGCGGCAGAATTCCTGGGGCTGTGCCGGGAGGCAGGGGTGGAGGACTGCCCCATATCGGTGAACCTGTCCCGGCGGCATCTGCAGGACCGGGAGTTCATAGGGGTATTGGAAGGCATTGTGGAGGAATATGGGATCCGCAAGCAGCTGTTGGAACTGGAGATCACAGAGACCATGGAGGAACATGTGAGCCAGGCGGCCAGGGAGATGAAAGAGCAGGGTTTCAAGCTGTTGATGGACGATTTCGGCAGCGGCTATTCTTCCCTGAATATCCTGTTGGAGACCCCTTTTGATATGCTGAAACTGGATCGTAAGTTTATGGAAAATATGATGGTGTCGGACAAGGGGCAGCTGATTCTGAAGCATGTGATCACAATGGCGGATCAGTTGAAGCTGGGGCTGATCGCCGAAGGGGTGGAAACCCGGGATCAGGTGGAACTGCTGAAGCGGATGGGCTGCGATCAGGTGCAGGGCTATTATTATGCCAAGCCCATGCCGCCGGAGGATTTCCGCCGGCTGCTGCTGGAGGACCGCCGCAGGGCAGCATTTTTTTCTTGACAGCTTCAGGGGGATGCATTACAATAATTTTTAAGAGGATAGAGAAAACATCGGACCAGCATCTTTGGATGCCGGGCCCGGGTTTTCTCTTTTTTTGTTTGCTTTTTACACTATTACATGTCTCATTCTGAAAAACGGAGGAAAATACCATGGCAGTATCTGCGTCCCGGGAAGGAAAGCCCTCTTATATGCAAGCCACAGGAGCGCTGCCCCATCCCCTTACCAACGACTATATGTTTAAGGCCCTGCTGCAGAAAAACGGAAATGTGTTGAAGCATTTAATCTGTTCCTTGCTGCATCTGCGGCCAGAAGAAGTGCAGAGGGTTGAGATTCGAAATCCAATCATATTGGGGGAGACGCTCACGGAAGATTTTGACAGCAAGATATTTGTTCTGGACATTAATGTGCTGCTGAATAATCAAACCCTGATAAATCTGGAGATGCAGGTTATAAATTATTTGAACTGGCCTGAGAGAGCCATAACATACTTAAGCCGCAGCTTTGACCAATTATCCAGAGGTGAGGATTATATTCAAGTAAAGCCGGTAATACATATTGGTTTTCTTGATTTTACGCTGTTTCCTGAATACCCGGAATTTTATGCCACATACAAAATGATGAACGAAAAAAATCATCATATTTTTACTGACAAATTTGTGCTGAGTGTGGTAGACTTAAATCAAACAGATCTGGCGACACGGGAGGACAGGGAGTGGAAAATTGACTACTGGGCATCCCTCTTTAAGGCTGCCACATGGGAGGAACTGAAAATGTTAGCGGAACAGAGTTCGGTAATGAAAGACGCAGTTGAAACCATTTATGAATTAACGGCGGACGAAGCCATCCGTGAACAATGCAAGGCAAGGGAGAAACATGTGAGAGAAATCAATACTGTGCTGGGAGAACGGGATATGGCGTTCAGGGAGTTACAGCAACAAAAAAATGCGAATAAACAGCTGGAGAAGGAAAAAAACGAACTGATTCATGAGCAAGAGCAGCTGGAGAAGGAAAAAAACGAACTGATTCATGAGCAACAGCAACTGGAGGAGAGGAACAGTCAATTAGCCCGGCAGTTGGAACTGCTGACGCTGGAAAACCAGCGTCTCAGAGAACAGATTACCGGCGCAAAATAATTAGAATCTAAAGGGCGGAATTTTCCGCCCTTTATGTATTCCTCCGGCGCAACCGCTGCGCATACTTACAAAACGGCTGATATTAGAATATAACAAAAACACTGTTCAGAACGATTGCTAATAGGATAATTTTACCCAAAAGAATGTCAAGAGCAGTTGACTTTTTGGGCAAAGTGGAGTATAACTACAGTAGAAGTTACATATAGGTAGATAGTCCTGAATTCTTTTTATTCCGACAAAAAAGATATGAAATGCAAGTGATAGTGGCGGTGCCGTAGAGTATCCCCACCATCTTGTATTTTACTGGAATACCGTATTGTTTAATTCGACAGGGCGAAACTTTATTTGCGGGCAGAATTTGTTGGAGGGGTTCTATGCCCGGGCCGGGTTTTTGACATATGGTTGTACCGAGCAGGATTTGACTGGGAGAAATAGATGGTAAGCTACGGATATGAAGCGATAGATGCGGCCGGGAAGCCGGTCAAGGGCAGTATAGAAGCCGACAATATGGAAAAGGCACGATCCGATCTGAAGAGCCGGGGCATGACCATTATGAGTCTGAAAGAGCAGAGTCTGCTCACCAGAGATCTCAACATTGAGATCGGGGGCAAGCCCAAGGCCAGGGATCTCAGCGTGTTCTGCCGCCAGTTTGTGAGCATGATCCGGGCCGGTGTAACCATATTGGATGCTCTGCGGATGCTGACCGAGGCCACGGAGAACAAAAAACTGCAAAAGGCCATCAACGAGGTGCGGATCAGCGCCGAGAAGGGAGAGACCCTGGCCAGTGCCATCGCGGAGCACCCCAAGGTGTTTCCGGATCTGATGGTAAATATGGTGGCGGCGGGCGAGGCTTCCGGTAGTCTGGATAAATCTCTGGAACGTATGGCAGTGCAGTTTGAACGTTCCAACAAGACCAAGTCCCTGGTAAAGAAAGCCATGATGTATCCTATCGTGGTGATCATCGTGGCAATTATTGTTGTAATTGTTATGCTGGTGAAGGTTATTCCTTCCTATGTGGTCATGTTTGACCAGATGGGTACGGAGTTGCCGGGCATCACCAAGGCGGTGCAGGCCCTTAGCAATTTCATTATCAATAGATGGTTTATCCTTGGGCCCTGCGTTGTGGTAATTGTGGCTGCGGTCATGCAGTTCAGCCATACGAACGAAGGTAAACATTTTTTTGGCAAGCTGGCACTCAGCATAAAACCCATAAAAAATCTGGTAGTTAAGACAGCATCGGCTCAAATGGCCCGTACTCTGAGTACACTGATGGGTTCCGGTGTGCCTCTGGTAGAGGCGGTGGAGATTGTATCACGCACCATGACCAATGTCTATTTTAAAGAAGCATTGGAGATGGCTAAGGATGAGGTAGTCATAGGACAGCCCTTATCCGTGCCCCTGCAGAGATGCGGTTTGTTTCCTCCCATGGCTTACCATATGATCCGCATCGGTGAGGAATCCGGTAACACGGAGGAGATGTTGGATAAATTGGCAGATTATTACGAGGAAGAAGTGGAGATGGCGGTTGCTACGGTGATGGCCGCCATGGAACCCATGATTATAGTGGTGCTGGCAGGAATTGTGCTGGTACTGATCGCAGCATGCATGGCGCCCATGCTGTCCATGTATGAGGCTTTGGACAGCATATAAAATGAATTATCCACCTGCGTGTAGGGACCGGGTGAATAAGATAAAAATTATATATAGTAAAGGAGAGGTTTATTATGAAGAACAAAAAGAGAATTGACAATAATGGTTTCTCTCTGGTGGAGTTAATCATTGTTATCGCCATTATGGCAGTGTTAATTGGCGTACTGGCTCCCCAGTATTTGAAATATGTGGAGAGATCCCGCCAGTCTGCAGACCTTGATAGTATTAATACCATGGTTCATGCGGTTGAGATTTATAATGCTGACCCGAATACAGTAACTCCCGGCACTGGTACGATTACGGCAACCAGTGGAACCGTAACGGCGGATGCTTCAATAGTGGCTGCATTGACGGATGCGGGAATGCCTACATTACCTAAAATGAAGAGTACAGAATATAAGGCATGGGTTATTACATTTACAAATACTGGCTGGACGATAACAACTGATACGGATGGAACAAATGGAACTAAGTTATCAACAGCTCTGGGACGTTAGTAGTATAAGGAAAAAGGTATGCCTCAGACAATATTCCTCTACATACTGGTATTCCTCTACGGAATCATCATCGGTAGTTTCTTAAACGTTTGTATCTACCGAATACCTAAAAAAGAGAATATAGCAACCACCCGGTCCCACTGCATGAGTTGTGGGTATCAGCTGAAATGGTACGACCTAGTTCCCCTTTTCAGTTACCTGGTGCTCAGGGGCAAGTGCCGCAAATGCGGCAGCAAGATCTCCGTTCAGTACCCCCTGATGGAGGCGCTGAACGGAGGGTTGTACCTCCTGGTATTCTGGAGGTATGGATGCAGCATAGATTCCCTACTCTATTGTCTGCTGTTCAGTGCGCTGCTTACACTCAGCGTCATTGATTTCAGAACGTATGAGATCCCTCTTGGGATCAATATCTTCATACTAACCCTGGGGCTGATCCGCATAGTGACGGACCTGTCACATTGGCTTTCTTATGGGATCGGCCTCCTCTCGGTTAGCATTCCTTTATTGCTGATTTACCTTGTAACAAAAGGACGGGGCATCGGGGGCGGCGATGTGAAGCTGATGGCCGTCACCGGATTATTGCTCGGCTGGAAACTGAATTTGCTGGGTTTTCTGCTGGGCTGCATATTGGGTTCCGTGATTCATGTCTGCCGTATGAAGATCGCAGGCGAAGGCCGTGTGCTGGCCATGGGACCATATCTGGCCATGGGTATCGCCGTCTCCGCCATATGGGGGGAGCAGATGATAGCCTGGTATTTATCTTTTGCAGGTCTGGGTTGACCGGACGGGGTTTATCGGATTTTGCGGGACTCCGTGAACAGGATAGGGAGATACTAATAGATGGCTAAAGTTGTCAGTATTGAGGTTGGATATAGTTTTATCAAGATATGTGAGATGGATTATAAGGCGAAGACGCCCAGGGTGTATCGGTTTGCCATGGTGCCCACTCCGCTTAATGTGATAGAGGACGGCTACCTGAAGGAGAGCGCGGGACTGCGCACCGCCATTAAGGAAGCCCTGTTCCGCAATAAGATCAAGACTAAAAAAGTAATTTTTACGGTGGCCTCCAGCAAGATTATCAACAGAGAGGTGATGCTGCCTCCTGTGAAACCCAATATGATGGAGACCATGATCAAGGCGAATTTAAAGGATTACTTTCCCATTGACCTGGGGGATCACGAGGTGTCCCATGTGGTGCTGGAGACCATCAGGGAGGGGGACAATGCAGGTAAGACCCGGGTACTGCTGGTGGCGGCGGAGAAAGTACTGGTGGCCAGCTATGAGGCATTGGCCCAAAGCTGCGGTCTGACGCTGATAGATCTGGATTTCGTAGGCAACAGTATCTATCAGGCGGTGAAGAAGGAGGCCAGCAAGACTCCTTCCATGATCCTGAAAATAGAAGAGAATCAGACCATCATTACGGTGGTCAAGGACAACAATATGATGCTTCAGAGAAGCGTCAATTACGGTATTGAGGAGGCCATTCATGAGGTGGCAGTGAACTCGGCCTTTGATGTGATGGATGATCAGGATGCCTGGGAGTTGATTAAGCGCCGGTGCTGTATCAAGGTGGCGCTGGATCTGGACACCCGGATAGTGGAACCGGATCTGGAGCAGGATGATGACATGGAAGTGACGCAGGCCCGGATCAATGTGACACGCACCCTGGCTCCCCTGATCAACAGCGTTTCCCGGGTGGTGGATTTTTATAATTCCCGCAACCCGGAGCATATTGAGCAGGCTTATATCATGGGAATGGGCGGCGATATGAGCGGCCTGTCCAAGCTGCTTACCAATGAACTCGGTATCAAGACCAATGTGTTCCGCAAGCTGGAGGGCATTGTATGGCATCCCGGCATGGGGGACGGCGATCTTTTCAACTATGTGGCCTGCATCGGCGCTTCCATGGCTCCGGTGAACTTTCTCAGCAGCGACAAGCAGCAGAAACAGAAACAGGAGGCCAACAGCGGTTCCCTGACGGTACTGCTGGGCATATTCTTTGTGGTGGCGTCCGCTGCCCTGACGGCCAATGGCTATATCGCCTATCAGGAGGCCAAGGAGGAGCAGAAGCGCCTGCAGGGGCTGGAGAGCACGTATATACCGGCGGAACAGATTTATCAGAAATATACCGCCATGCAATCTCTGTATGAGAGCGCATTGATTGGACATCTGATGACCAATCGCCCCAATGACAACATACTGAATTTCATCAATGAACTGGAAGAAAAACTTCCTGCGGATGTGTCTGTAATGGAGTTTTCTTCCAATGATACTACGGCTACCCTGCGGGTGCAGGCCGCCGATAAGGATACGGCGGCGGGCATCATCCAGAACCTTCGGAACTTTTCCAGCCTGCAGTATGTGGCGGTGGACAGCATACAGGAGGTGCAGGAGGAGGCAGACGAAGAGGATACGGACCAAGATGAGGCGGAGCTGCGCCGTTATGTGGAATTTACCGTGTCCTGCACTTATTATCCCAACGGTTATCTGCCGGGACAGGAATTGACCTTCCAGCTGGAAAATCAGTCGCAGGGAGAAAACAATGGGACGCAGGCGGAAGGGCAGGTGGAATAGATGGCTAAGAAGCAGCAAAAAAAGACCGGCGGAGACAAAAATCTCCTGTTGTATGTGGGGGCGTTCGGAGCTTTGCTGTTGATATTGGTATATGTGTTTGTTTATCAGAAACTGAATACGGAAGCGGAGGCCATCAACACCTCCAATCTAATCCTGGCCCAGAGGGTAAGCCAACTCAAGGAATACTATGACCACCGTGAGGAATATCTGGCGGATACCCGGCTGCTGGAGCAGATGCTGGACGAACTGCTGGCGGTATACCCTGCGGACGCCCGGGAGGAAGACGCCATTATGCTGGCGGTGGAGATGCAGAGGGAGAGCGGCGCGGCATTTTTGACAGTGAACATGCAGAAGGGGGATGTGATTCACGAGGTCCCGGCGGAGACTGTGTCCGCAGCCGGTAACGAGAAGTACAGTCAGGCCATCCAGTTCCGCAATCTGGACGCCGCCTATGTGAACGAGGTGAGTTATGCGGGATTGAAGCGTATGATTCAGACCATTTACGACAGCAGTAATCGGATCGGAATCCAGAATGTGGTCTACTCCAAGGGGGATGCGGAGAATCCCAATCTGTCCGGTCATATAGATCTGGTATTTTACAGCGTACAGGGCACGGGCAAAGAATATGCTGCGCCGGACATGATACCTTATATCGCCGGAACGGATAATATATTTGGAAAGGTTACGGTTTCCGGGGAGGAAGCCGATGACAGCAGCGAGGAATCTGCTGAAAACGGGGAAGGGGCCGAAGAAGGCGGGGAAGCCGGGGCCGTCCGGTCCGAACAGTAGAGAATCTGTACAGAGTTGACTTGAAAGACAGCGGAGCAGAGAGGGAAGTATTTCCATGAAAGAGATGTGGGGCAGTACAAAACGGAATAATGTGGGGATGTCTCTGGTGGAGGTGGTGGCGGCCATCGCGATCCTCTCCATCGTCATCCTGGCCGTGCTGCAGTCCTTCGTCTATTCCGCCCGGTACAATGCCCGGTCCAGAGAGCGTCAGCAGACCACTGCCGCCGCTCAGACCGTGATGGAGAATTTCAAGGCGTATTCGGTGCAGGAAATATATGACCAGTTTGTCTCTTATGATCCCAATGTGTCCGGCAGCGGCTATCATCTGAATGGGGGCCTGGGCAGCTATTATGAGGGTGTGCCCGGCGGATATCTAAAATTTGAAATATCACATATGCAGTATCAGGAGGAGTTGTATGATGTGCGCATAGATGTATATCCTCATGGCAGCGAAGCCTCCCAGGTCAGTACTCTGATCTATGAGCCTCCTACCCAGGAACATGCTGCGGCCTATGTGGGATATGCCGGGATGGATGCCGACGCGCTGAGAGGGATCATGGGCGAAGTGGCGGCGAAGTGGACCGAGTATGAGAGCGCGGCTTTGGGCGGAGGAGCGCCGGGAGCCACCCCCGATCCCTCGGCTACCAGCGTTCCTGCCATTTCCCATTCTCCTGCGGAGGTGGACAGCAGCAAGATCCATATCACCAGCAGGGACCTGAGAATCGACATCGACGACAGCACCGGTAATTATGTGGCAAAGGTGAGCTGTGCCTACACCTACGATGTGACGGATTATCCCTATATCAAAGATACACATGGGGGAACGGACACATTCAGTCTCTCAGGACAGACTTATGAGATGGATTTATCCGATGACAACAGCATCTCCAAAGAGATTTTTAATCAGGCATCGGCGCTGGAATGTCTGAATCTGTACTATTATCCGGCTTACAGGTATGTTCCTGCCGTTTCGGGACTGCCGGGAGCGGATTCCCCGGTACGCATCGGGGAGGACCATATCTATATCAACAATAGTTCCGATACGGATATAAAATGCTATATTTATAAGCAGAAGAATCTGGCTGTCAGCGATGCCAGACTGTCCACGGCGGAAAATGTGTATGAAGTGAATCTGCATCTGAACGGGGCGGATGTCTATGATGATAATCTGAATGTGATGCTGGGCAGCGACACAGGCACCATAGTGGATTCCAAAATCCATGTATTCGGAAGCGGTTCCCGTTATCATGGGATCGGATATGCTGCGGCTTATGCAAACTACCCCACTGTGGGCAATGCCTCCCCGGCCCTGCCCACCGCTATGCCATTGGAGACAGTGCGGGACAGGCAAATCATGTATGACATTGAAATCGCAATCTATGAGAGCGGACTTCCCCGCCAGGATCCGCTGAATACCTTGAAAGGAACCATCATAGATTAACCCGCGGCATAGAGAACAAGAGGGCAGGAGGCGCAGGGATATGCGGTGTGAGACGAAAAAGCATAAACTCAATAATGCGGGTTCGGCCATCGTGACGGTTCTCGTGGTGGTGACTTTTATAACGATACTGGCCACGGTACTGCTGTATATATCCGGCCTGAACTACCAGATGAAAGTAACGGACTACCGCACCAAGGAGAGTTTTTATCAGGCGGAAACGCCGGTGGAGGAACTGCGGGCGCAGCTGGCTAAGGATGTGCAGATCGCTTTTGCCAAGGCATACGCGGCGGCTATGTCGGAATATGCGGGACTGGGCGCCGAGGGGACCAGAGAGGCCAATTATCGCCAGCGCTTTTGTGACGAACTGGATAAAATCTGGAAGGAGCGTTGTGGTTTGATTCCCGATTCTGCGGATCTGATCAACTGGGAAGCCGGCATCAGAAGCGTTTTGAGTCCTGCCGTAAATGGTAATTACTGGGATGTGAAAGTGGCGGCGGCGTCCGGATGGGATACCGGCAGGGCCGTCAGCGATGGGCAGGTTATTCTGCGGGGAGTGACTTTTACATATGACAGCGCCAGCCATTACAGTTCCATAATTTCCACGGATTATTGTGTTACGATTCCCCGGGTCAGCTGGTCCGAGACCTATGGCGCGGAGGGATCAGTGGAAGAAATGCTGGATTTCAGCGGCTGTATTAACTATATGAACTGGACAAAGCGGTAGGATGGGCGGCGGCATGAAAAAAAGGGATAACAGGGGCGTGACTCTGGTAGAATTGATTATCGTTATGGCCATCCTGGGTGTGATAATCGGCATGACGGGCTTCGGGCTGGGGATGATCACAAAAAAGCCTGTGGATGAGTGTGCCAAAAAGATTGAGATGGCGTTGAATCAGAACCGCACCAATGCCATGGGGAACACAGAGGCGTGGCTGGAATTTTATATGGAGAACGACAGGGCGGCAGTCCGGGAAAAGCTGGTCAACAGCGTCAGGGACGCCGGGCATCCTGTGGAAAAGGTGAGGGAGTCGGTAATCGGCGCAAAAGAAGTGAAAGTCCGTCTATATTACAAGGTGGGAAACAGCGAATCCTGGGTGGAATTGGATTCGGTCCGGAGAATCGGTTTTCAGAGGGACACGGGCTCGCTGACCGGGGAAGCAGACGGCAGGGTTTACACAAGAATAGAGGTTTACAAGGGGACCTATTCCCCCACAGGCTATATGAGGACCATAGAACTGGACGCATTGACGGGAAAAGTCAGGTTGAGATAGGTTTGTTGTAAGGAAGTTGGTGGATGTAATGAGGAGATGTTGGAAGAGACTGATGAAAAGTCATAAAGGGTTTACGCTGGTGGAACTGATTTGTACAATCGCCATATTCAGCATTGTCATTACCGGCGTAGGGACTGCCATGGTGGTCAGCGCCAGAAGCTATCAGAGGGGCAATGCGGAATTGGACCTGCAGCAGCAGGCCCAGATCACCTCCAATCTGCTGACCAATCTGATTATTGATTCGGACAGGGTGGTACAGGCCGACGGCAATACACTGATCGTAGAAAAAGTGGAGTCCGGCTCCACCATTGTATATCAGGTGTATCTGGACGGCAGTAACATTATGTACATCACCAGCGCTAACACGGAGCCTCATATTCTGGCGGAAAATGTGCAGGATTTTTCGGTGAGGCAGGATGTGGGCGGCAATGTGGATTTTGCCCTCAAAATTACGGACGCGGGAAATACCAGAAATTATGAGAGTGATTATCATGTAACTCCCAGAAACGGTATTACATCCGGCGGCTCAGCCATGTCCGGGACGGCAAGTCTTTTTGTGGAGAACAAGATCATTCTGGAACCGGGGCAGACCTATGATCTGAATGTGCGGGTTATGGGTACTTCCGTAAGGGGATTTGGGATTGAGGGCCTGAGCGGGAATACGGATGCGGCAGGAACTTCCGTGACGGTGCTGGATGACAGTACCGCCCGCATTACGGTGGGTCTGGGGGAGACCAGCGATACATTCCACTTTCAGGTAAAGTCTGATGATGCCGCTGTCGCCCCCCAAAATGTAGATGTGCTGGTAAGGCGGGTCAATGCCATTTATGTGAATGGGTTCAAGATTGACGGTACTGTGAACAAAACAGGGGCGAACTACAAAGTCACCGCTCTTCTGGACGGCACAAATCTGGACAGGGAACCCGGCGCATGGTATGACGTGGATTATGTGAATCCTTATGCAGTAGACTGGTCCTTTGCATTTACAAAGGAAGATGACAACGGCCATATTACCATGCCAAACGCCATGGATTACATAGAGGTGACAGGCCAGGGCATGGACGGCAAGGTTCCCTATGTTACCTTCCGCCTTAAGCAGAACATGACCCAGGGATGCGCGCTGAAAGTGACGGCAACGGCGGTTCACCCGGAAGGCCAATATCCTGTCGGCTCCTCCGTTATGACCAATAAGTCCGGAGAGAAATACGGCACCGTAAGCGGAAGCTGGGAGTTGGAATATCAGGCCTGGAGGCGGAATGGCAAACTGGATATCACCGTACCGCTGACGGAAAGGGATTTCTGGATTTATGACAACGGGACCAGCCTGTATAAACACACGGCCAGTGTGAGTTTTGTGGGATATAACTCGCTGGGGATCAAGACGGAAGAGCAGACATTTAATCCCTGGACAGGGAGCCAGAATGCCCTGCTGAATATTGAAATTCCTCCCATGTCCCATATTGAACAGGTATGGAATCTGATTCTGAATGTATCAACTGACAGCGGGGATGCCAATGGGTTCTATAATCTTCAGGCATACAGCAGCCCTTATCATGCGGCTGTAACTGTGGATCAGTGGGAAGAAAATGGCAAACTGCCCTCGCAGACATATGGATATTTTCAGCGGTATCATGTGGCCTCTGCCTATAACTGGAGGGATACCAGCAAATACGATGTGAAAATCACTTATCAGCATACATTGGAAGATGGTACGGTGGAGACAACGGTGGTGGAAGAGAGTTATCCCATTGAAGAGGTGACGATCCTGTACAGGAATTCCAGTCAGGCAGCCTGGGTCAGAGACAATATCATATATGTGACACCTCAGGATACCATGACCGATTACACGGTATACTTTATGTTTGACAGAGGCTGGGATGATTCCGAAAAATATTATTTTCATGATTTAAGGCGGTTTGTGGGGCTGATTCACGATGACCCGGATTACACCAAAGATGTTAGAAGGGATATTCCCATTTCTTCTTCTGTTCCCAGCACGCCGGGTGGATATGCAGGGGAGCCTTATCTGACATTTGTCATGGATCAGGAAGAAAAGCAGAAATGTTATGACTTGGCGAAGCCTTATGGAGGAATCATACAGGAGATTTATGAGTATAATCCGTATCTGTGCAGACTGAACATGGATCCTATAAACTGGAATTTCCAGGACGAAGCCGGATGGGCGGATCCCGCGAACTTCAGACCGAAGGCAAATCCCTATGCGGACTATGGCGTAACCCAGCAACAGGTTGACCAGATGAAGGGCTGTAAGGGAAAATTGCTCTTCTGTTTTAAGGATCCCAACATCACCGTGGCAGGCGGCGTGACTCCCAAGATCATGTATTGCCCCACGATTACGGAATATGGGCCCGTATACTACATCGACAATGTCACAAGATTTGTGATCGGTGCAAATGCGGCCGAATATCAGACAATGGAAGGCGGCTCCTGGGTCACCAGGAGTTATCTGACCAGAAATCCCGGAAATACAGGCTGGATAGCCAATTAAGCAGATTTCGGATACAATCAAACCCCGACTCTTCAAATATGGAGAAGCCGGGGTTTTGTTCTGACTATGGCATGGTCTGCAGCTTCATTAAAGTATCCAGTTGTTGAGATAGTTCTGTAATTTGCCTGCCCTGGGTTTCTACTTTTTTGCTTTGAGATTCAATCTCTTTGCCTTGGGCTTCGATTTCTTTGCTTTGGGCTTCGATCTGCCGTGCCTGCTGTTCTAACTGATGGTCCTTCATTGCCAGTTGTCTGTTCAGTTCTTCCAGCGCATTTTCCCTGTTTTGGATTTCGGCTTTAAAAGTGTTTATGGTTCGGTAGTAATCTTCCCTGGCCCGACATTGTTCCCGAATTGCTTCTTCCGCCGTCATTTCGTACATAGTTACCACGGCCTCTTCCAAGTCCGAATTCTGTTCTGCTAACATTTGAGCCTCCTCCCATGTAGTGGCTTTGAAGAGGGCGGCCAATAATCAATTTTCCATCGGCGATCCTCTTCGGTTGCTTTTTCTATCTGATTTAATTCTACCACACGCAGAGTAAACTTGTCAGTAAGTTCGTGATGATTTTTTGTATTAAGCATTCTATAGGCGGCATAAAATTCCGGATATTGCGGAAAAAGGGAAAAGTCAAGAAAGCCTATATGAATAACAGGCTTTACTTCCAGGTAATCCTGTCCTCTTATCAGCTGATCAAAATTGCGGCATAATTAAGACAGAGATCGTTCCGGCCAGTTCAGGTAATTTATGATCTGCATCTCCAGGTTAATAATGGTATGATTGTTAAGCAGTACCTTGATGTCCAGAACAAAGGTCTTGTTGTCCAATGCTTTTCCCAGGACAATGGGATTCTGGATCTCTGCTGTCTCTACTTCCTCTGGCCGCAGATGAAGCAGGGCGCAGATCAGGTGTTTTAAGACATGGTTGTTTTCCTGCAATAATGCCCTGAACAAATAATCGTTAGTCAGGGAATAGGGCATTTTTCCTTTAGCCTGCAGATACGAGGGCTCTGCTGCCGTAATTTTTGGGACAATGTGTTCATGGTCTGAACTCCTTTCTCCTGTGCTGAAAATAAAAAAAGAGAAAACATGGACGCGGTGTCTGCAGACACGCATCTCCTGTTTTCTCTGTACTCTTACGGTTCAGTATATGTGGTATGGACGGTCCTGTCAAGGAGAAATGAAGAAAAAATGAAATTA
>BLLU01000137.1 GCA_011959105.1 Lachnospiraceae bacterium
CAGGAGTTGCCGTAGGACCAGGCGGTACGCCGGGGCCGGGAGTTTCACTGGGACCTGGGGTTGCCGTAGGGCCGGGCGGTACGCCGGGGCCGGGTGTCTCACCGGGACCTGGGGTTGCCGTAGGGCCAGGCGGTACGCCGGGGCCGGGAGTTTCACTGGGACCTGGGGTTGCCGTAGGACCGGGCGGTACGCCGGGCCCGGGGGTTTCACTGGGACCTGGGGTTACCGTAGGACCGGGGGGTACACCGGGGCCGGGGGTTTCACTGGGACTCGGCGTCACCGTAGGATCCGGGGTTTCTGCGGGGCCAGGAGTTACTGTGGGCCCAGGTGTTGTAGTCGGTACAGGTATAGGCGATTCCGTCGGCACCGGCGGCGCAGGTATTACGCCGCTCCAATTAATCTGATGTACTTCACCATACTGTTCAAAATTACCGGCCGTCACGCCGCCGATAATATTATTTCCATTAACCACAGTCGCCCTGGGAGCCAGGATAAATCCGAATATCCTTGCCGTATTCACTTTGCTGGCATTGCCAAAATTCCAGAGCACCCTGCCGGCCCAGGAGGCATACTCTGTCTTGTCACCGGCACTGTTGATATTCATCTGGGGTACGGAAACTTCTCCGCCGCTTACAATATTCACAATTACCGTCTTACCGCCGGCTTCTGCCGCCGCAATAATCCTGGCTTCATAATTCTCGCCCTGGGTAAATCCGGCATTCAATTCCTCGGCCGTGAGGTTCAGGACATATGCGTTGTCCGTGTCCATATCCGGCAGTTGATATAACTCGTCAGCCCAGGCCGCTTTCGAATTAATGACATTTGCTATGGTACTCATTATATCATTTTGGTAGGAAAATCCTCCCAGAAGATTGCCCGTGCAGAATCTTCCGATTTCCTGATTGTTGCTGTCGATCTTAAGCAGATTGTAACCCTGCCCCACAGCTACTTCCAGCCTGTTGGCCGTACCCGCCAGCGGGTTTATCTCCGGAATCACAATGTAGGACGTCCCGTTTGCCGTACAGCTGAAGCTGCCGTCGGACAAATCACCGATATAACTCACCCCGCCGGAACCCACAGAGGCATTGCCCCCATATATATTGAGGCTGCCGGGCAGCACACCGATGGCCACATTGCCTTCCACATGGTCGCTTCTTGTCATTTGATTCGTATATACGGAAAACAGGAAGGGATTATTCAAATCAGGCCTGGCAAAATTATCTGTGGGCGGGGCAAAGTTATACAACGGAATCGGTTCTGCCACATTCACCACAAAATCGCCGCCGGTAACACTTTCCAGTTCAGGTACGTTGGGGTCCGCATTTTCATTTGCATGGGTGGAAAACCCGTGGTCCGTAAACATGCTGCTTATCACCAGGGCTGAAGCCATGGTCACCACAACAAATTTGCTTACCTTCTCCCTCATTCCTAAAATTTTCATGTTTTTTACCCTCTATAAAACCCTGACCACTGCCTGCGGAATGCAATTTATCCATTCCTTTACATAATAAGACTCCTTTTTTTGGTAAAAAGGTTCAAAATTATTACAAATTGATTAACTACTTTATACCATATGGCTCTGTCAAAGTCAACACTCCATGGATCAAAACCCTCCTGGAAGTTCCTGCCGAGCCGTAACAGGTGGACAGGGACACAATGTTGGGGCGCCCTGAGAGATCCACATCAAATCCATAGTTGGAATTCTCCACTGCCCAGCCGGTATACTTGTCATAGTTTTCATCCGATGTAAACACCATGTATCTGTTGCTGTCTGATTTTGTCATATAATAGGAAAAAACCTCGTAAGTGTAAACCAGGTCCTCCGTATAGAGAAAAAAGCGGGGATTGGCGTCCAGCAGAGAAGGATCGTCTACCAGTTCTTTAAAAGCGCCGAACATACTGCCGTCCCTCATATTGTGGCCGAATACAAAAGTGTTCCTGTCGCTCCAGTCCGGGGCCGCGCCGCAATCCATGAATATACTGCCAGAGTTGCTCTTCCCGCCCTCAAAGGAATGCTTCAGGTAATAGTTGTTGTCCTCCCCCTGCACCACAGGATAGCTGACCTCCACCGCCGGGAAATAGAGCCAGCCCCGGAAATCATCGTTCATTCCCTTCAGCATTTCCATGTCAATAGCCAGGGGCGGGTACTGGGGCGGCAAAATCTCTACTGCCTCACCATTCTCATCCACCCCCGTGGTAACGGCAGAGGGGAGTTGAGCGTTCTCTGCCACCGCCGCGTCCAGCAAACGCTGGTGCTCTTCCTCTGCCCGTCTGTCGGATATGATGGACGTCACCAACTTGTAGCCGGAAAAGCCCACAGCCGCGGTCAAGAACAGGATGCCTGCCACATATTGCAGGATCTTCAGAGTTTCCTTTTTCAAAGGCATCTCCCCCTTTCCGTCAGCTTCTTTATTATAAAACAGTGTATCACATTTTTACAAATCTGTCATCTTGTATTTGATATCGGGGAAAGTATTTGTTATAATTGTCCATATACTTTGGCATTCAGTAAAATGACTCATGTGGCCCGCGCGCCGGCCCCATGGGTATCATTCAGGAAAGGAAATTACCATATGCTTCCAATTCACTTGATTTCCGTCCTTTTTTTGGGCATGATGTATTTTTTTATCTACCAGATGGACAAGAAGCCCTCCTATGATCCCAGGATTGTATTCCTGGTTCTGCTGGCGGGTGCTTTTTTGCTCCGCTGCATCTTTGCCGGGAGTTCCAGGGGTTTTGCCTCCGACACGGCCTGCTTCGCCAGTTGGGCCAATCTGGCCTATGAGGGGGGCATCCGAAATTTTTATGCCTCCGGCGTATTTGCCGACTATCCTCCCGGATTCGTGTATGTGCTGTATGTGATCGGGGCTATTTTTTCCGTATTTAAAGTTCCGTACCTGTCCGCACCCTGCCTGCTCCTGTTAAAGCTGCCCGCCATATTCTGTGACATGGCCACCGCCCTGTTCTTTTACAAGGTGGCTTCCAAAAAATTGCCTTCCCAACAGGTGGTGATGCTGGCAGGATTGTATCTGCTGAACCCGGCCATCCTCTTAAACTCCTCCATCTGGGGGCAGGTGGACTCCGTGTTCACCCTGGCCGTACTGCTGATGTGCTGGTTTTTGACAGAAAATCGAATGACTGCCGCCTATATCGTGTTCGGTGTGGGCGTGCTTCTCAAGCCGCAGACCCTGGTATTTGCCCCCGTGCTGCTCTACGGCATCGTGGACCGGGTTATCCTGTACGATTTCAGTTGGAGGAACTTTTTCCACAACCTGTTCTCCGGCCTGGCTGTGATCTGTTTCATGGTATTGGCCTGCATGCCCTTCGGCCTGGATCTGGTATTCATGCAATATACCGCTACCCTGGGCTCTTATCCCTATATTGCGGTGAATGCTTTTAACCTGTGGGGATTCTTTGGCCTGAACTGGGTTTCCCAGGATACAAGACTGCTGTTTTTCAGCTATCAGACCTGGGGCGTCATCATCATCATCCTGATTGTGCTGCTCTCGGCTCTGCTGTTTTTCCGGGCTCAAAACAAGGAAAGCCGGTACTTCACCACCGCCGGTTTCCTGATCGTCTCCATGTTTCTGTTCTCAATCCGCATGCACGAGCGCTATCTGTACCCGGCACTGGCGCTGCTCCTGTTTGCCTACGCGTTGCGCCCCCTCAAGGAATTTCTGGAGGTCTATTTCGGATTTACCGTAATCCACCTGTATAACACCGCATACATACTGTATTTTTATGATCCTGCCAATTATGACGGGAAGGCGCCGCTGATCCTGACCGTGTCCGCATGTATGGTCATCTGCGGCCTCTCCTTCTATTATATGCTGCTGCGCTACGACATCCGGCAGGTGTCCGACCAGGAGTCCTCCTTCACCTTCCTTCTCCCCTTCCGGCTGAAATGGCGCAGAAAGAAGTCCGCACCTGCACATTTCACCTATGATCCTGCCCCCAGTCAGGAAAAAATGCCCTTCCTGGTCCAGGATGCCATCCTTCTCTTTACTGTTATGGCAGTGTACAGCCTGGTGGCGTTCTGGGATCTGGGAAGTCTGAAAGCACCCCAGTCAGACGCCATGCTGCGGCAGGGCGATACGGTGGAATTGTACACCGGCGGAGAGCAGGCCGCCTCTTACCTGTACTGGTATCTGGGAAATTACGAGAACCGGAATTTCTCCCTGGAGTACAAAACGGTCCCGGAAGATGCCTGGCAGCCGGCGGGCGGCGGAGGACAGCTCACCATGACCAGCGTTTTCGCCTGGGGCCGCATGGAACTGCCGGAGAATTGTCATTATCTGCGTCTGACCTGCAATTCCGACAAGGCTTCGGTAATGGAACTGGCCCTGGCGGACGCCGCGGGGAACAGCTTTATGCCTGTAAACGCACCGGATTATCAGAAATTGTTTGACGAGAACGATACCTTCCCCGCAGACGGCATCAGCTTCCGCAACAGTACTTACTTTGACGAAATCTACCATGCACGGACAGCCTATGAGTTCCTGCACGGCCTGCCCACCTATGAGACCACTCATCCGCCTCTGGGCAAGGTGATTCTGTCCCTGGGCATTGTTTTCTTCGGCATGAACCCTTTCGGCTGGAGATTCATGGGAACTCTGCTGGGGATACTGATGCTGCCGGTGATCTACCTGTTGGCCCGCAATATCAGCAGGGACCGCCTGGCGGCAGGCTTTGCCTGTGTGTTGTTCGCCTTCGACTTCATGCATTTTGCCCAGACCAGACTGGCCACCATTGACGTGTTTGTGACTTTCTTTATCCTGTTGATGTACTATTTTATGTACCGTTACAGTCGGATGAGTTTTTACGACACCCCGCTGTGGAAAACCTTCCTCCCCCTGGGTGCCTGCGGCATCTCCATGGGACTGGGCATTGCCTGCAAGTGGACCGGCATGTATGCCGGAGCGGGACTGGCAGTGATATTCTTTCTTACGTTGTATCGCAGATACCGGGAGTACCGTCTTGCTCTGAAGAAGCCCTCCGGGGGCCCCAACGGACTCCTCTACTCCAGGATCATCGCCACTTTCCGGGGCAATGCCCTTAAGACCATTGTCTTTTGCATGCTGTTTTTCGTGCTGATTCCCGGACTGATCTATCTGCTGTCCTACATTCCCTTCGTGGGTTGGGAGACGGGACTGTGGGAAAAAATGCTGGCCAACCAGAAATACATGTTTAGTTACCATGCCAATCTGCAGGACACCCACTATTACTCCTCCCACTGGTATGAGTGGCCCACCATGATCCGGCCCATCTTCTATTACTCCGGTATCATCGGCGACACTGCCAGAGAAGGAATCAGCGCCTTTGGCAACCCGCTGGTGTGGTGGGTGGGCATTCCCGCCTTTGCCTATATGCTTTATCTGGTATTCCGGAAAAAGGACCGCATCGCCCTGTTTCTGTGTATCGCCTACCTGGCTCAGTATCTGCCCTGGATGTTCGTGGACAGATGTACCTTTATCTACCACTATTTTCCCAGCGTGCCCTTCGTGGTGCTGATGATTCTGTATGCGGCACTCACCGTAAAAGATCTGCTGCCGGAAAAAAGATTCTACCTGGCCCTGGGGCTCTATGCCGCCGCTGCCATTGCCCTGTTTGCGCTGTTCTACCCGGTGCTGTCGGGACACACCGTGTCCATCAAGTATGTAGACACCTTCCTTCGCTGGATGAAGAGTTGGGTATTGATCTATGGATAAGATTCACATTACTCAGGTGCAGAATTGAATCGCCGGGGATACGCTCCCCGGCAGCTTCAGTTTATCGTATCTGTTCCTGTCGTTTTTACCTCACCTTCTCTGAATGCATTTTCCATAAACTTCCTCATTTCGTCAGGTTTAAGTCTATCTCTTCAGTAGGCTGAATCAAATTTACATCATTTATACCAACAGACAATATTTTTTTCAATTTGTATCAAAAGCCCAATTTTAAATACCACATCATCAGATGCGATTCCCCGCTCAGCACATGTTGAAATACTTTCCCATAACTGAATCCCTCATAAACAAAAAAGTGCAAAGCCATTGACAACTCAATAGGCTTCACACTCTACTTTGTGATATATGTTATTCCGTCAATAGGTTATCCCTGTATCTAAATTATTGCGGTATTAATTCATTCATCTTGAGAATTTCTTCCACCGTGTCCAAGCCATCTTGCAATCTGGCCAGCTTTTTATTGGTGTTCAGTTCAAAAAGTTTCTGTGAAAGCTGTAACTCTGTCAGCTGCTCATGCATTTTGTTTTGCCTGACCTCCATCACTTCTAAGCGGTTATCCATCTTATCAAAACGTTCGTCCATCTTATCGAGACGTTCGTCCATCTTATCAAAGCGGCCCTGCATTTGAACTACGGTTTCTAATAATTTGTTAAGTTTTTCACTATCTGTCATGTGCTTGTACCTCCCAGCAAAAAGAGTATATCACATTTTGAGTGTAAAGTCTATTGAATTGACAAGGTGCTTTGGTATGTGATGCTGTTTGATTTATTAAAGGATATTGCATTGTACATAAAAGTACGTAATATAGCGAAAAGAAATATATATGTTTGCAGAGTATTTAATATGAAAGCTATTTTGAAAGGGGAAAATGAGACCATCCCAAGTTTCGTGCAGACTCAAAAACTGATAAAAGATTTGTGAATAATTAAGATTAAAATCACCTCAAAAACAAAAAGCCTGGACATCCCGATTAATCAAGACTTCCCAGACTTCTAAAAATAGCGAGAGGGGGATTCGAACCCTCGACACCACGGGTATGAACCGTGTGCTCTAGCCAACTGAGCTATCTCGCCAAAATGGAACCTATAGGGCTCGAACCTATGACCCTCTGCTTGTAAGGCAGATGCTCTCCCAGCT
>BLLU01000138.1 GCA_011959105.1 Lachnospiraceae bacterium
TGCAACTTCACCTTCTTCTGTTATGGCAGTAGATTTAATAAAACGGGCAGGGTCACGAGCAGGAAAGTATTCTCAATTATAATGCAGGAGAACAGGCTGCCACCCTCTATACAAGGGATAAAGCGGTCATGCGGAAACTTGACACGCTTGTTGCCGATTATCCCAACACATACAAGCTGACAGGGCAGGACGAGGTATCTAAGACCTATTCCTGCGGGCGATTGTCATGAGGCATGGCAAAGTGGATTTTCAATGGAAAAAATGGAGTACATCGGAACAGTTTAATAAGGACTGTCAAATGTATGATGATGCACCGATTTGTTTTTTGTTGTCAAAAGGTATCCGAATAAATCATCAAGATATTTATATCAGTACTTTACAAAGAAGCATGGATACAGCAAAGCAGTTATTTGGTGAAAGAGATTTTATTCCTACAAAGTTGCTTGATGAAGTACCGCTATGTGCAAGTGTTATTTCAAATAAAAAGCTGCCGCTTATATTTTGGAATATTTCCGCACGTTTACAATGGTTTTTTAATATTTACACACAAAAAGAATGCAGGAAAGAAACGGTTTATCGTGCTGAACAATTTATAAATATGATAGCCGACAAGGAAAAAGATTGTATCATTGTCACGCATGGATTTTTTATGCACACGCTCCTTAGCCAAATGAAGCAACCAGCGTTTAAGATTAGTCACGCCAAATTAAGCTATTCAAATGGTGAATATGTTATTGCAGAACGGTAAATTCCCATTTGTCGGGGAAAATCAGAATAGAAAAATGATGTAAAAACTGAATATTGTTTACTTTTAGGTAGCGATTATCTTAACAGACAATCAGCTACCTTTTTTTATTTTCAGAAACTAATAACACAGCACAGAAAGAATGAGGTATCAAAAGTGATTGAGAATAATAATGTTTAAGCCGGGCGATTTCAAAAGACGTACTCACCAAAGCAGGATTGGTAAGTTGTTTCGACTACTACAATGAGCGTCACGCTTTGAAGTTATGTTGAACCGCCGTATGCCGAACGGCACGTACTGGTGGTGTGAGAGGGGAGAGAAAATCTCCCCTACTCGATTACTTCGGGACTTTTTGTCCCAAAGGTGGGAAGATAGACAACGACAAAAGAATGTGCTATACTTAACTCTTAAACGATTGATACAACAAAGTAGAAAAAGGAGCACTCTATGAAAGAGCAGATAA
The DNA here is from genome assembly GCA_011959105.1 of Lachnospiraceae bacterium. Lineage (GTDB taxonomy): Bacteria > Bacillota > Clostridia > Lachnospirales > Lachnospiraceae > Acetatifactor. Next base: position 1,209 of record BLLU01000138.1, read on the forward strand.
TAGAGGTCAGAGATTATGTAACAAAATCCAATTTACCAGCGAGTGATTTTGTTATAAATCCTTATGTGGGATGTCCACATGGATGCAAATATTGTTATGCTTGCTTTATGAAACGCTTTACAAAACACGATGAAGAATGGGGAACATTTATTGATATAAAGCAATGTTCAAAACCCATTAGCAAAAGGAGGCTGAATGGTAAAACTGTTTTCTTGTCCTCAGTCACAGATTGCTATAATCGGTATGAGGAAACATATTGTGTCACTCAAAATATATTGAGACAACTGGTTTCTGTTGACTGTACTGTAAATATTTCCACAAAATCATCATTGATTTTAAGGGATATAGACTTATTAAAACAGTTCCAAGACTTAACGGTATCGCTATCAATTAACACATTAGATGAAAGCTTCAAAAATGATATGGATGATGCTAGTAGCATAATTGACAGATTAAATACCTTAAAAGTTCTACATGAAAATGGGATTTATACTGTGTTGTTTATGTCACCGATTTTTCCGATGATTACAGATTTTCGAGAAATTATAGAAAGAAGCTACTTGTTTGTGGATGAGTATTGGTTTGAAAATCTCAACCTCAGAGGAAATTATAAGGAAAAAATTTTAGGCTATATCAAAAGTAAATATCCTCAATATGCCGATCTATATCAGCAAATATATTTACACGGAAAAAGGGAGTATTGGGATAAATTAGCGATGGAGATTGAACAGTATTGTAATAAACATTTGATTAAACATACTAATTTCTTTTACCATGAGGAGCTCATTGAACAGAAGAAAAGCAAAAAAAAATGAATTTGTGAATTAAGAAAGATGGCGGCGGGTGATTTACCTGCCGTCATTTTCCTTGTAATGGAGGGAGGAATACTTATCGCTGCGACTTATATTCGGCCCTATAAGCAGGCGGCGGAACTGAGCGCCGTTCAGACGATAGAGGATCGCTTTTCCTATGGGCTCAATCCCCAAAAGCTGGGGGACGTGTCCTCCCACCTTTGCGACCCGGCCACAGCCGCTGAGTTTCTGCTGGTGAAAAGCGAATACCAGGCGGCCACGGCCCGGCCCGTGGAGCGCGGGGCGCTGTTCTTCCAGATCCGGCAGGCGTTCCCGCCCGGCGAGGTGACGGCGGACGAGGCAAACAAAATCGGCTATGAAACGGCGATGCGCTGGACGAAAGGCAAATGCCAGTTTTTCGTCTGCACCTATACCGACAAGGGCCACATACACAACCACATCTATTTCAACTCCACGGCCTTTGACTGCTCCCGTCGGCTCCAGCTTTGTCCTCCGGCGGCTGTCCGACCGGGTATGTCTGGAGTATGATTTGTCCGTGATGCAAAATTCCAAACAGCACAGCCGGGGCGGCGTGGTGTCGTTCCTCGCGCCGGGGCAGGACAAGTACACCCGGCTCCGGGCATCCACCCTCGGCGTGGGCTTTGACCCTAAGGACATCCAGGCGGTGATTGCCGGGGAGTGGCCCCTCCCGGAGTTCCCCAAGGACGCGCCGCCCCCGCCCCGGCAGGTGGGGCTTATCATTGACATTCAAAAGCGCATGGCCCAGGGTAAGGGCCCCGCTTATGAACGCTGGGCCAAAGTCTACAACCTAAAGCAGATGGCCGCCGCCCTCCAGTTCCTGCAGGAAAACAATCTGACCGACTATGACGCGCTGGCGGCAAAGACCTCGGCGGCGGTTGACCGGGCCCACGCGCTGGCCGCTATGAATGAATTGCTGGGCGGTGAAAAGCTCCCTAAAATGGACGCGCTGAAAAGACAGCGGCGGGAACTGGCGGACAAGAAAAAGGCCCTCTATGCCGAGTATCGGCAGGCCCAGCGGGATATGCGGCAGGCCGTGGCGGTCAAGGCCAACATCGACCATCTTCTCGGCCTTACGGACGGGCGCGATAACAAGGAACAGACGCGATAGCGGCGGTGACGCAGCCAACCTCTTTGGAACATTTTGTCCCAAAGAGCCGGGTTTGGGGAGGCTCCCCAACAAGCATATTATTTTACATTTTGGGGTGGAATATGAGAGCGGAATAGATTTTTATATTTTAGCAGTATTTATTTTCATGTTACATGAGTGCAAGTTGAAATGAACAGAGATATAATAGTTGCGTGGAAAATTTATGGAACTCCACAATAAATACATAATTTTCTGCTACAATAACGCTTGGAAGGGAGTGTGGCAATATGCAAAAAATCTTGATTGTTGAGGATGATTCGGATATTCAAGAGTTGTTAGAAAATCATTTAATAGGTGCGGGTTATAGTGTAGTTTCTGCCAGTGATGGAGTGGAGGCACTTTCGCATTTTTCACAACAGGCAATAGACCTTGTGCTATTAGATATCATGTTACCCAAAATTGATGGATATGGTGTCTGTGAGTTAATCCGAAAGCAGTCTCAAGTTCCCATAGTCATGCTAACCGCATTAGATAGTGAAACAGACCAAATTAAAGGACTTGACCTGCAAATTGATGATTACATTACAAAGCCATTTTCTATGCCTATACTGAAAAGAAAAATCGCGGCAATCTTACGAAGGGCATCAGGGCATACAGAAACAGAGAAATATCTTCGCTACAAAAATGTCACGCTTGATTTAGACGGATACAAAGCCTTTGTTGATGGAAATGATACAGATTTAACTGCAAAAGAGTTTGAGGTTTTGCGAGAGTTCCTGCTAAATCAAGGTCGAGTATATACACGGCAAAACCTATTAAACATATTATGGAATTGTGATTTTTATGTCGATGAGCGTATTATTGATACTCATATAAAGAATATTCGCAAAAAACTCGGAGTTGATATAATCGAAACAATTAGAGGGGTGGGATATAGAATTGCAAAAGAAAATAAGTCATAGCTTGACAACAAGAATATTTATAATTACTTTGTTTCTGCTGGTGTTAATGAGCGGCATAACCTATGCACTGATTGGGATTGCTATGCCAGCATCCTACCGCATGGAACTGGATAGCGATTTAGAAACACAAGTATTTCAACTTATCGAACAGTTGAAACAGACAACTTTTGAAAAAAGTAATTCGCTTTTTGACAGATTTTTAATGAACACCAACGCAACATTGTTAATTCGGCTACCAGACAATACAATAATTTTGCCCCCATCAAGTATCATATTCGAAGATAGTGAAAATGATAATGTCTCTACTATCAAAGAAAATGAAAACAAAGTCTTGGTTAGTAATGGAAATAACTTCTCAGACACAGTTTATGACTTGTCGAACGCAAAAGAGTATTCCTTTTCGTTTTCGGATATGGAAAAAGATTGCAGTTTGATTGTGATAGGTGGAACAAAATCTGTTAATCAAGTAGTGACTACGCTCTTGCAGATTTTGCCTTGGATAATAGGTGCGATTGTTTTTATTTCTTTATTAGCAGCTTTTTTCTATTCCCATTACATTACAAGGCCGATTGTTTCGCTTAGTATATTATCAAAGAAAATGGCTGGCATGGAACTTGATTGTCGATGTGACGAAAGCCGTGATGATGAGATCGGCGTATTAGCAAGCAGTTTGAACGAATTGGTACAAAATCTGGCAAAAAGTCTTGAAGAATTAAAAGTTGCAAATGGTTTTTTGCAACTGGATATTGATAGGGAACGGGAATTAGATAGACAGCGCATGGCATTTTTTTCTGCAGTATCACATGAATTAAAAACTCCTATTACAGCTTTGCAAGGGCAGTTAGATGGAATGCTACAAAATTATGGAAGTTACAAGGATAGGGATAAGTACCTTGCAAAATCGCTTGCTATTGCACAGTCAATGGAGCGTACTATTCAAGAGATTGTAACAATTTCCCGCCTTGATGCATCAGATTTTTCATTGGGTAGAGCAGATTTTGATTTTTCCGAGTTAGTACGAGTAATAGCGGCTGAATATATTGATTTTATCGAACAAAAAGATATGGAACTGGATATAAATATTTCAGAACATATCACAGTAAATGCAGACGAAAAAATGATGAAAAAAGTTCTAAGTAATTTATTCAGTAACGCAATTCGACATTCTCCGAGAGGAGAACAGATAGTGGTTACTTCGTTTCTTAAAAATGGATGTGTTTATTTTTCCATTCTAAATACAGGTGTTCAAATCAAAGAGGAAGCAATATCACATCTCTATGAGGTTTTTTATCGGGCTGATGATTCCAGGAGCAGGAGAACTGGGGGAAGCGGATTAGGTCTATATATTGTAAAGCGTATCTTGGAACAACACTCTGCACAATTTTCTATTCAAAATCTAAATGACGGTGTGGAATTTTGGTTCTCACTATAATTTCAGGCCACAGAAAAGGGGCTGTTGCAAAAGTAGATGAATAATCTGCCGGAGCAACGGCTCCGTTTT
>BLLU01000139.1 GCA_011959105.1 Lachnospiraceae bacterium
GCCGGCCACGCCTTCATCGGCGGCTCGCGTCTGAAGCCGGAGACCCTGATCGTAAGGGCAAGCAGCGACGCAGAACCGGCCATCGAGGGTAGCGACTACTCCATCACCTACGACGACGACCTTCTGACCATCGCCCTCTCCGGGGATCTGGCAGAGGCTGAGAGCGTCGACATCACCATCACCCGCACCCTCGAGGGCTGCGTCAAGATCGTCCCCCTGCTGGAGGACGGCGGCATCCCTGACGAGACAATGCTGGAGAAGGTGCTGGAGGCGGTCAACGCCAAAGACATCAGACCACTCACCGATCTGGTGAGCGCCGTGGCCCCCGAGATCGTGACCTACGACATCGAGCTCGTCTACTACACGACGCCCGAGACAGAGGCCGAGGTGGTGGCAAATGTGGAAGGCAGCGACGGCGCCATCGCCCGCTACAACGAGTGGCAGGTGGAGGCACTCGGCCGGGATATAAACCCTGACCAGCTTCGCAGGCTGATCCTCTGCCCATCATGGGGCGAAAACCTCACCGGCGCGATCCGCGTGGATGTGGCGCAGCCAACCCACACGCCGGTCAGCGACACACAGGTCGCCAAGTTCAGCGGCCACCTGACCGTCAGCCACAAAAGCGTCACGGGGGTGGTCTAAATGAGACTCAACGAGACCGAGATGGCAAAACTGCTGCCCGCATGGATGCAGCAGGACGCAAGCAACCAAGGACTCGCGGCCGGCTGCGATACTATCAGCCGCGACGCCTACGCCCGCCTCAAGCTGCTCAGCAGATGGGACAAGATCGACCAGCTCAGCGACGCAGAGCTCGACGAGATGGCGTGGGAGCTACGCATCGAGTGGTATGACAGCACCGCACCCATCGAGACCAAGCGGGCCGTCATCCGCAACAGCGACCTCGTGTACGCAAAGCTCGGCACCCGCTTCGCCGTGGAGCAGATCATCACCGACTACTTCGGCAGCGGAGAGGTGCGCGAGTGGTATGAGTACGGCGGCAAGCCCCACCACTTCAAGATCCTGAGCGATAACCCGGAAATGGTCAACGCCAACTTTGACCTCTTTATGAAGCTACTCGGCACCGTCAAGCGGCGCAGCTCATGGCTCGACACCGTCCTGATCTGCCTGACCGGCGAGATGGAGCTCTTTGCGGGCATGGCCGCCCGGGATCATACCCACGAGACGCACATCATCGGCAGCGACGAGCTCCACCTGTACCATGCAGCGGTCGTGCACGACAACAACCACGAGACCGTCACCATCGGCACCAGCGCCGTGCTCGCCGCAGACTAACGCAGAAAGGAGAAAGACATGGCGGCATTTATCAACAACGACATCACCGCCGCGGGCCTCGTCGTACTGGCGAAGGGCGTGGCGGGCCAGAACATCAACTACACCAAGATCGTACTCGGTGACGGCTACCTCGAGGAGGGTCAGACGCCCCGCACCCTCACCGATGTCATCAGCCCCAAGGCGACCGTCGACATCACAAAGCTCGCAATCAACGGAGACGGCACCGTCACCGTGGGCGGCGTGTTCACCAATCAGGAAGTGAGCGACGGCTTCTACTACCGGGAGCTCGGACTTTATGCCGAGGATCCCGACCCCGCCGTCGGCGAGGTGCTGTACTGCTACGGAAACTGCGGCGATCTCGCCGAGTGGATCCCGCCCATCGGCGGCTCCACCATCGTCGAGAAAACCATCGACATCGTCACGGCTATCGGGTCGGCGACCAATGTGACCGCATACATCCCGGCAGACGCCTACGCCACGAAGGAGGACTACGAAAAC
>BLLU01000140.1 GCA_011959105.1 Lachnospiraceae bacterium
TGGGTGGATAAAATAATGTGCTGTTGGTGGCGACCAGAATTCGCTGTTCAACACTATGATGCCCGCGGCTTTATCGTAGAGGAGAAAGCCGTGGAGTCTCTGGCAGGTTACGCCTATGATGATAAGCATAGCGGCAGACATGAGGACGGCAGACACGACGAGCTGTACCCTCACGGCAGCAAGCACAGAAAGCACGACAAGGATGCTACATTTGCCTATCAGATCGTGGAGACGGACAGAACCTTCACCTATGACGACGCTGGAAAACTGCTCTCCGCCACAGAGACAGAGGATAACTACGGCACCTGTGTCTACAGCTATGCCTATGACGGGATGGGCAACCGCACGGCTGTGATCAAGACAAATGAGGCCGGAGAGGTTGTAGAAAGCCGCAAATACCTTTATAATGAGAGTAATCAGTTAGTGTCGGTGGAGCTTTTCGACGGAAAAAAGACCACCTCTGTTTCCTATACCTATGACGTGGACGGCAATCTGATCAGTGAGATCGGGAAGGACGGCACGGACAAGGTGATGCTAACCTACCTCTACACCGTGGAAAACCGCCTGGAGGCAGTATACGACAAAGAGGAACTGCTGATGGCGGCAGCCTATGACGGAGACGGCAACCGTGTGTTTATGCTGAATTACAACCTGCACACCGATGAGGACTGGAAAGGCAACAGCGGGAATGGGAACGGCAGTAATAAGGACAATGCCGGGAGCGGGAACAGCGGAAATGACAATAACTCCGGCAGTAATGGGAATTCTTCTGGAAACAATGGCAACGGGAACGGAAATGGCAACTCCTCTGGTGATAATGGAAATGGCGGTTCTTCTGGCAACAATGGGAATGGCAACAGTAAAAATAAGAACAACGGGAACAGTGGCAACAGTTCTGCCAACAACGGAAAAGGAGGAAACGGGAAAAACAACGGGAATGTAGGAAATAAGGGCAATAACGGTAATGGAAACAGTGTTGGCGGAAATGGCAGTAATGGTAATTCCAGCGGCAACAGCACCGGAAACGGCAACGCCACCAATGCCGAGACAAACAACAGCCAGAACCAGAGCGGTATCCTGTTCCCCATCGCCAGCGAGA
>BLLU01000141.1 GCA_011959105.1 Lachnospiraceae bacterium
GGGCCTATAAAATGAAGCTGGACGCGATCCGGCGCAGAGCCGGAAGACCCGGAAAAGGAAATTCTGGACAAGTTGGCCAGAATTTAAAAGGGAAGGCATCGGTGGAGATCGTGGCGGAAAACGCGGGAGAAAGCTACAAGCAGGTGCAGCGGTTTATCCGCCTGACGGAACTCTACCCCAGGCTCCTCCAAATGGTGGACGATAAGAAAGTGCCGTTTAATCCCGCCGTGGAGCTGTCCTACCTTACGCTGGCGGAACAGGAAACGCTTCTCGGAGTAATGGAGGAACTGTCCGCTGTCCCTTCGCTGGAACAGGCAAAACGCCTGAAAAAGTACAGCCAGGAGGGGAAGCTGGGCGTGGACGTGATGGACGCGATACTGACAGAAGAACGTCCGGTTCCCGTCCAGGTGACACTGAAAAATGACAGGTTAAAGAAGTATTTCCCAAAAAACTACACCCCGAAACAGATGGAAGACGTGATCTTCTCCCTTCTGGAAACGTGGAAAACAGAACATGAGTAAGGCCGCATAAGCCGCCCGGTGACTGATTTTTGTTACCGGGCGGCTTTTTTGCGTTCACGATATATCAGCCCCGGCAGACGTTTTACATCTGCCGGGGCTTTTTTGTCTGAAAAACTGGAAAAGGAGGCGGACAGATATGCCGTTACAACTGGATTATTACTATGGCAACGAGGCGGAACAATACAGTTTCTACCGTATCCCCAAAGTGCTGTTCACGGACAGCCGATTTAAGGGGCTGTCTGTGGAAGCAAAAGTGCTTTACGGGCTGCTGCTCGACCGCATGGCTCTTTCTGTCAGGAACAACTGGCTGGATCAGGACGGGCGTGTCTATATCATTTACACCATCGCCGATGTAATGGAAACCCTTGGCTGTGCGGAACAGAAAGCGAATAAGCTCCTGAACGAACTGGACGCGGCAAAAGGCGTCGGACTGGTGGAGCGTGTCCGGCGCGGGCTGGGGAAGCCCAACGTGATCTACGTTAAAAACTTTATCAGCGGGGGAAAACCAGACACCCGGCAGGAATCACAAATCAAGAATTGTGAAAATCACAAATCAGGAAATGTGAAAACCACAAGTCAGGAATTGCGAAAATCACAAACAAATAATACTGACTTAAATAAAACTGACAAGAGTGATACTGATCCATCTATCTATCCGGCAGGAACGGGGCGGCCGGATGTGGAAACTGTGGATAACTTTTCACGGACAGGAGAAAAAAAGATAGATGGGATGGATAAGATGTCCGCCTACCGTGAATTGATCCGGGAGAACATCAGCTATGAGATACTTTTGCAGGATAACCCTTATGACAGGGAACGTCTGGACGGCTTTGTGGAACTGATGGCGGAGGTCTGTTGCAGCAGACGGCCTACGGTGCGCATCAACCAGGAGGACATGTGTACGGAGGTGGTAAAGAGCCGCCTGCTGAAGCTGGACAGTGAGCATATCCGTTATGTGATGGACTGCCTGGATAAGAACACGACGCTGATTGGGAATATCCGGGCCTATACCCTTTCTGCCCTGTTCAATGCCCCTGTGACGATCAGCCAGTATTATTCCAGCCTTGTCAGCCATGACATGGCAAATGGCTTCGGCGCGGGATAACTGACGGATTTCTTTTTCCGCCGGTAGTTTTTATCGTTGTGGAAGCCCCTGATACCTTGCGGGCTGGCACATAAACAAGAAAATTTAAAGGAGGACAACAAACATGACGCAAAATATGGACATTCTGATCGTGGAACCGGGAAAATCGCCCAGGCCGGCTGTGATACCTAACACCCTGGAATCGGTGGAAACGGTGCTGGGAGGGGCTGTACAGGTGGGATGCTTCCTTCCCCAGAAGGTGCTTCTTATCAGCCGGGAGGATACCGCCGGCCTTGCCCCGAACCGCTGCCTGCCTGGGAAAAAAGGCTATATCAGCGGCACATTCCTGTTGTGCGGCGTACCGGAGGAAGGCTGCAACTTTGCTTCCCTCACTGCCGGACAGCAGAAGGAATTTCAGGACATTTTCGCAAGGCCGGGAGAATTTATGATGGTCGCCGGCACTGCTTATGCAGATCCGGATGATGTGGCAGATATTGTTTACGGACTTTGGGACAGCCTTTCCGACGGCGACACGGTGGTGCTGACGAAATGGGGCGGCATAGAAAGCGGGGCATAAAATGACAATACAAAAACAGACCGATCCGGCTGGTCACGCACAGCAACAGGAGCAGATGGCATCTGTACTGGAAGCGGTGCTGGATCAGAATATGGCCGAGTTCCATGCGGCACTTTTAGGCATGGATAAAGAAGAGATCATCGCACAAAGCGCAGAGATTGCCGCTATGCAGGCGGCATACGACTTTGTGAAGGATGATTTCAAGTATGAACGGGGTGATGTAGAGATTTTACTCCGTATGGAGAATCCTCTGCAATTTATCGCTGAACAATGGCCTTCCAATATGTCTGAACTGTTCGATATGGACGGGCAGATCGGGGAAGCGATCATGGACGCCGGTAAAAACGCGGCAGACCAGCAGGAAACGGAGCAGGCCATCCCGCCGGAGGAAAAACCGCATATGCAGGCAGAAAAGCCCTCGATCCTGAGCGACCTGAGCGATAAAAAACGGGAAGCTGGCCAGCGCAGTATGGCCGCAAGTAAAGTTAAGGGCGGTGAGGCACGATGAAACAGCCTGTTACCCGCTGGAAAGGAGGTAATGCACTATGCAGGACGAGATAAGGGATAAATCCGTGGCGCTTGTGATACGGGTAGGAAAAGACGGAGGCCGGCTGACGGCGGAGCTTTTGAAATGGGCGATCCGGCAGTATCAAAAACAGGCGCAGGAACAGAAACACGGCAAGCAGAGCGTTAAGAGCCTTGTAAAGCAGGGAACAGGCGTCCAGAACATCGAGATCACCGACCAGAATATCAAGTCCTTTGAACGCTGCGCCCGCAAATACGGCATAGATTTTGCCCTGAAAAAAGATCCGGCACAGGGAAAATACCTTGTGTTTTTCAAAGCCCGTGATGCAGACGCGCTGAATGCCGCTTTTGCGGAATACACGGCAAAGACCCTGAACCGGCAGAGGAAGCCGTCGCTGAAAAAGCAGCTCTCCCACTTCAAGGAGATTGTGAAGAACCTGGTATCCGACAAAGCAAAGAACCGGGACAAAGGAGGGTTTGAGCGTTGAAGAATATCGAAATTAAAAAGTACGTTATCCCCAACCTGCCTTATGTGATGATGTTCTGGATTTTCTCCAAAATTGCGGAGAGTTACCGCCTTTCCGCTGGTGCCGATGTGGTAACAAAAGCCATGGCGGCGATTTCTGACCTGGGGACGGCAATCACGCAGAACCCGCTTCCCAGCTTCCACCCCCGTGACCTGCTGTTCGGCATCGCGGGGGCGGCGGCTGTCCGGGCGGCAGTTTATTTCAAAGGGAAGAACGCAAAAAAATACCGGCACGGCGTGGAATATGGCAGCGCCCGATGGGGCAACGCAAAAGATATAGAGCCTTTTATCGATCCCAAGTTTGACAATAATATCCTCCTGACCCAGACGGAACGGATCATGATCGGCAGGAACAAGATACCAAAATACAACATCAACAAAAACGTGCTGATCATTGGCGGCTCCGGCTCCGGTAAGACCAGGTTCCATGTCAAGCCGAACCTCATGCAAATGAACAGTTCGTATGTTGTCACAGATCCGAAGGGTTAAGATATAGAAGGACAGACAAAGGAAACACCCGGAACTACATAATCCAAAGAGAAAGGAAGGTTTGAAATGGCAAGAACAAGCCCTGCAGAGAAAATCACCGCTTTATATGAACGCCTGTCACGCGATGATGAATCTCAAACCGAGAGCAACTCCATAACCAATCAAAAACAGTACCTGGAGGCATACGCCCGTGAGCATGGTTTTCGCAATATCCGGCACTTCACGGACGATGGGTACTCCGGGACGAACTTCAACAGGCCGGGGTTCACCGAACTGTTGGAAGAAATCAAGGCCGGTCATGTGTCCTGTCTGATTACGAAAGACATGAGTAGATTTGGCAGAAATTACCTGCAAGTCGGATTTTATACGGAAATCCTCCTGCCGGACAAGGGCGTCCGATTTATCGCAGTCAATAACAATATCGACAGCGCACAGCCCTCAGACAACGATTTTGCTCCGTTTTTGAACATCATGAACGAATATTACGCCAAAGACACAAGTAAGAAAATCAAGGCGATTTTCCGTTCAAGAATGCAGGCCGGAAAGCGGTGCAGCGGGTCCGTCCCCTATGGCTACACCCGGCTGGACGGCGACAAGCAGACTCTCGTTGTCGATGAAGAAGCAGCGGCGGTCGTGCAGCGGATATTCCGCCTTGCCTGTGACGGGCTTGGTCCCACGCAGATTGCCGAGGCCCTGACGCAGGACAAGGTGCTGATACCGACCGCGTATATGGCGGAGAAGCACCCGGAGCGGAAGCTGGAACACAGGTACTCCGACCCTTATTTCTGGTCGGGCAACACAGTCGGCTCCATACTTGACTGCCGGGAATATCTTGGGCATACCATCCTCGGCAAGACAGTCTGCGAGAACTTTAAGACCAAGAAGCGCAGGCCGGCCACGCAGGACGAGCTGATGTTTTTTCCCGATACCCATGAGGCCATCATCGACCAGGAAACCTGGGACACCGCCCAGCGGCTACGGGTACGCAAGCCCAAGCGTCTGTCCAGCGGCACAAGCACACACCGCCTGTCAGGGCTGGTGTTCTGCGCCGACTGCGGTTCAAAAATGAGGTATACCAGCCCGGAGGCAAAGAGTATCAGGGGCGAGAAGGTATACGACTCCGATTCCGCTTTCCAGTGCGGTGGGTTCAGCAACGACCGAAGGAACAGAAAATGCGTCTCCCATTTCGTAAAGGCATCGGCATTGGAGGCGGCGATTTTGTCGGCTATCCAGAAGGTAAGCGGCTATGTCCTTGAAAATGAAGCCGATTTTATTGAGCAGATGCAGAGCCGATGGAAAGCCCAGCAAGCGCAGACTTCCGATGATGACCGCAAGGAACTGGCCGACATCGGACGGCGCATAGACGAACTGGATATTTTGATAAAGGGCCTTTATGAAAGCAATATGCTGGGCAAGCTGCCGGACCGCCAGTACAAGCGGCTTATGAACCAGTACGACAGCGAACAAGCGGCACTGGAACAGCGTAGGACGGAACTGGAAAGCGCCGTGGCCGCCAACGAGCAGAAAAAGCCCGACACCAGCCGCTTCATTGGCCTTTTGAACAAATACCGGGAGTGTTCCGAACTGACGGACGCCATGCTCTATGCGTTCATTGAGAAAATCGAGGTTCATGCCCCGACTGGTGGCCGCACCGTCTACCGCCAGCAGAGGATTGACATCTACTTCAACTTCATTGGGAACTATGCCCCGCCCGTGGCGGAGGTCAGCGAGGAAGAGCGCATCGCCGCTATTGAGGCCCGGCAGAAGGAAAAGGCGGAGGCCAAGAAGCGGCGGTATGAGCAGCGGCGGCGGGAACGTCTCGAAGCCCTCCGGGAAGCAGCTCAGACCGACCCGGAAGCGGCGGCACAGTATGAGGAGCATCTTCGGAAGAAGCGGGAGGCCGGACAGCGGCAGAGGGCAAAGCTGAAAGCCCTGCGGGAGGCCGACCCGGAGTATATCCGGCAGATGGAGGAAAAGGAGCGCATTGAGGCGGAAAAGCGGCTTGAGAAGGAGCGGAAGCGGCAGGAACGCGCCAGCCGGAAACAGAAAGAGACCCGTTCGGAACTGGTGGCAAGGGCCAAAACCGACCCGGAGGCGGCGGAACAGCTTGCGGTATTACGGGCAAAGGAGGCCGAGAGACGGGCGCAGAGGAAGGTGGCGCAGGAACGGCGCATGGCCACCGACCCGGAATACGCAGAGCAGATTAGACAGCGCAATCTGGAATACAGCCGGAAACACACAGCAAGGCGCAAAGCCCAGCGGCTGGAACTGGAAGCGAGGGCAGAGGCCGGCGATGCAGAGGCGGCGGCACAGTTGGAGGCACAGCACGCCTATATGTGCGAGGCGCAAAAGCGGAGCCGCCAAAGGATGTATGACGAGGCCGCAACAGGTGACCCGGAGGCAGTAGCCCGGTATGAGCATTACCTGCAAATGCGCCGGGAGAGCTATCAGAAAAAGAAAGAGGAGGTATCCGCATGAAGGAACTGAAACAGCGTATCCATGAGAACGGCATCGACTATGTGCTTGTGGGCGATTACTACATCCCCGCCATCAAGCCGCCGGAGGAGGAACGCCCCATCGGGAAGTGGGGGCGTATGCACCGGGCATATCTGGAGGACACCAACCCTCTCCTGCTCAATCACCTCATTTTGACCGGGCGCATCTTTACCTACCTCGCCGACCTGAACGAACAGGCGCAAGACCGCTACCGGCGCATCGTCCGGCAGATGATGGAGGCCGAGGGCGTGACCAAGGACATGAAGCGGCGGTCGCAGATGGAATGGGTGCGGGCCATGAACAGCATCGCCAACCGCGCTGAGGAAATCATCAAGGCCGAGATGATTTACACTTGAATATCCAACCCCTCCCCGCATTGACAACCGCATATTTGACAAGACGCTGCCCTGCACCATGCAAGGCGGCGTTTTGCCGTACATAGGAGCCAGAACGGTTCCTATAATCTATCCAAACAGGAGGACAAGACTATGAAGCTGAATGAACTCACCCAGGAGCAGCGCAACGCCCTCTGCGCCTTTGGGCAGGCCGACCAGGATGCCACGGCTGCCAATCTCATGATTGCGGGTGCGGCGGCGGTCAAGCCGGAGGCGGTGAAGGTTCTGACGGAGCTGGCCGACCGCCTGTACCGTATGCCCATGAGCGACACGGAGTACCAGACGCTGTTCTACACGGTGAAGTACCGCAAGGAGCAGGCCATGACCCGCCTGATGCTGGACTACCAGTGCGTGAGCGGCGACCTGGAGACCACCCGCCCGTGGAAGCCCTACGCCAAGCACCTGATCCTCTCCGCCTTTGGCAACGAGAACGCCATGAACACCATCCGCCGCCTGCTGATGGCCGAGAAGGTGACGGTAGACCCGGCAATCCGGCAGACCGTCCATGAGTTGGTCTCCGACATTGCGCTTACGGCGGTCTGCTCCCCGCAGAAGTATGCGGCGTATCTGGCGGACAGCCGGAGCATTGACGCAGCGTATGTGATGGACGGTGACGAGGCGGTAATCCGGCAGAAGTAAAGAAACACGCCGAGCCTTAAAAGCCTGCTGTGGGGCTTTTAAGGCCCTACATAGGCTTCAAAAGTAGAGGAGGACTGACCCATGAGCGACAAACTGGACAAACTCCGGCAGGAACGGGACCGGGCGGAGCGGCATCTTCGCAAAGCCGCCAATGATGAAAAGGCCCTCACCCATGAGATGGTGAGACTGACAAGAGCGGAGAGAACGCATCGCCTCTGCACTCGCGGCGGTATGCTGGAGACCTTCATCCGGGAACCGTCCCTGCTGACCGACAATGATGTGATGGAACTGCTGACCTTCCTGTTCCACGGCGAGGCGGCGCAGAAAAAGCTGGGGATGCTGATAGAGCGCCGGAAGGAAACGGCTGGACGGGAGACTTACTGAAACCCTCACTTCCGGGTGAGGGCGCAACTATACACCGATAAATCGGTGCGTTGCGTTCTCCGAAGGCTCCTGCGGAGGGATTGATGTCCATTCCGGCATGGCCTCCATTCCCATCCAGGGGGCGCTGCGCTCCCCCTGCGCTGGCTTTGCCAGCTACCCCTTTGCGGACTTGCGGAAGCGGAGACAAACCGCTTCGCAATTTATCTCCGCCTCCGCAAGTGTTGTTATGACCGATTGCCAGAGTAGCCAGTCGGCCTTTTTGGGTGGTATCGAAAGGAGGTCTGTCCACCATGCCATGCCCACACTATGACATAAAAATCGTCCAACGGAGCAAGCGGCAGTCCGCTGTTGCCGCCGCCGCTTACCAGTCCGGCGACCGGCTCTTTTCCGAATACGACCAGCGGCAGAAGTCCTATTTCGAGAAGCAGGGCATCGTCCATACGGAGATACTCCTGCCGGACAATGCCCCACCCGGATACACAGATCGTAACACTCTATGGAACGCCGTTGAAGCCGTGGAGAACCAGTGGAACTCCCAGCTTGCCCGGCGTTTTATTATGGCCCTGCCGAGGGAGTTGTCACGGGAAGAACAAATCCGGCTCATGCGAGAATACTGCCAGGCGCAGTTTGTTTCCAAGGGTATGATAGCGGATTTTGCCATCCATGACAAGGGCGATGGAAACCCACATGCCCATATCCTCCTCACCCTCCGCCCGATGGACGAGCAAGGCCGCTGGCTGCCAAAGTGCCGCAAGGAGTATGTGCTTGACGAGAATGGCCAGCGCATCAAGATGAAAAACGGCGAGTGGAAAAGCCGGAGGGTCAACACCGTTGACTGGAACGACCAGAAGTACGGCGAGATATGGCGGCATGAATGGGAAGTCATACAGAACCGATACCTCGAAGCGGCCGGCAGGCAGGAGCGTGTCGATCTGCGCTCCTTTGAACGGCAGAACAATCCCCATGCCCCGCAAGTCCACCTCGGCCCGTCAGCCTCCGCTATGGAACGCCGGGGCATACAGACCAATCTCGGCAACCTAAACCGGGACATCGTATCCGCAAACCGTCTCTTTGATTCCATCCGCCGGGTCATCCGAGATTTGAAAAACTGGCTGGCGGAAATCTCCGAAAAAATGAAAGAGCAGTCGGTGCGGGAGCCGGAGGAACAGAACCTTGCCGAAGTCCTCTCCGCCTATATGACGCTCCGCCATGACGGGCGGGCTGACTGGTCGAGAGCCGGACAGACAAAAGCCCAAGTCAACGATTTGAAGAAGATGTCGGCGGCAATCATTTTCTTGCAGTCCCACGACATCACCACCGTTCAAAAACTGGGGGCGCATCTGGACGAAGCCAAGACAACGGCAAACGGCCTGCGTAATCAAATCAGGAGCAACGACAGACGCATCACCACCATTGACGCCATCATAGAGGCCGCCGCAGTTGTCCGGGAGTTGAAGCCCCTTCACGACCAATATATGAAAATCGGCTGGAAGTCGAAGAAGGAGAAGTTTGCCGGGGAACACGCTGACGAGTTACAGCGGTTCAACCGGGCGTTCCGCTTGCTGAAAAAATACGAGGTCGCTCTCCCGCTTGATGTGAAACCGCTCTGGGCAGAGCAGGCCGCATTGAAGAAATCCAGCGCAGACCTGACCGCCCAGCTTGAAGCGGTACAGAGCAGCCTTGACGAACTGAAGCAGGTTCGCTGGTGTGTCCGTCAGGTCTTGCCCGATGCCCTGCCCACTGTTATTGACGGGAAGAAGTCGGTGCTGGAACAAATCGAAGCCAATCAGCGGAAAGCACAGCAGGCACGGGAGCAGAGCCAGACCCGACAGAGAAAACAGGACAAAGGCCACACTCAAGACCTCTGATTTTCGGAAAGCAAATCAGAGGCCTTTTTCGTTTCTGGGCATACCACACTTTTAAGTATGCCCGGTCTTACATAGCAAGATAAGGCGAAGTCTTATCGATTAAATTGAGCAATCAAAGCTGAACTCAATGCCGATAACGATGACACTTGTCCCAATCCGCTATACTCAAAGTTTTGTGTTATCGTATTCCATTCCATGAAGCCCAAAAGATGCTCCACCT
The DNA here is from genome assembly GCA_011959105.1 of Lachnospiraceae bacterium. Classification (GTDB taxonomy): domain Bacteria; phylum Bacillota; class Clostridia; order Lachnospirales; family Lachnospiraceae; genus Acetatifactor. The sequence goes on from BLLU01000141.1 coordinate 9,725, forward strand.
CTGACCCATCCGCTTTCTTTCGCACTATTTTGGAGGCATCTTCTTCAAAAGAAAGTATCCTGATAAGCCGCTCACTTGCACCAGCATCAATATTTATCAGCAATCCATATTTCGCATTAGAAACGAGATTGTAGCCCACCAATTGTGACCACTGATTTAACCCTGCTGCATCTATCAGTTTAACTTCCAATATAACAATTTCAAAATGTGACCCATTTGTCACAACACCAAATATATCCAGATTTAGTGGCGGTGTTGCTTCTGCATAGGTTTCTATGCAAGCACATTCTTCTGGATGCTCCCTAATAAGCTCTTTCAGTTTGCTGGTCAGCTCGCCACTTTTCCAAAAAATTTTTATATCGTCAATACCGCCTGCTCTAAAATTGCTTTGCAGTTGGGATTCAATATGACAAATAATTTCTGGATAGTGTGCGACCTCGTTCTTCGCTCTCCTCATTTCAAATCTGCCTCCGTTATGGCTCTGACCTTGATTTTGTAAGGATTATCTGGGCATTTTTGAATGAGTTTCTTATATACCTTCGGATTGTTAGGGCCAACAAGAGCGGCATAAACACCCATTTGGATAACAATCGGAGTAAATAAATCGGGGCGCATGATAAATACTTCTGCATCAGGATGGCTTTTTAGGTACTCAATTATGATTGTATCCTTTGAGCCTTTTGGACGAAGTCCATTAAGTTGATTTGTCACAGCCGCAATAAGGTAAGCCAGAGCCAAGATGACCTTGTTCATTGGATAACCTGCACCCAAACCATTACTGTAAAGGAGGTCGGTCTCACTACTTCCATACAAATCAGCAATTTTCACCGACACAGTACGATATGTGCGATTTTGATAAATTGGGGCGGATGCCAAAATTGTCTGAATTTCAGAGATACGCCCCTTTACCAAAACAGGAAATGGATTGATGCAGTATTGAGCATTTGCAAGTAACTTGTTTACTTCGCCATACGGAGCATGATCACATGATAGAACAGCACAAACATGGCGATTATGCAAATAGTGTCCGCCTCTGATAACATCGGGAAGAAGCGGACTGTCCTCGTCACAGTGAACACAAGTCACAGATGGCAATTTGATTTCCCGTTCATCACACGGGATTGCAACATTCTCCTCCGCTTCTAATTTCTTGTTTTCGCGAGCGGAGAGAACTTTTGATGTAAATGCAAAAGCACCAAACTTCTCATACTGGTCTAAATAAACTCGTAATTTGAACCCCTTTTTCCACCTTTTATCATATGGATTACTGCCACAATGAAAGTTGGGGTGATTCCATAGAATCTGGTCCGGATAACAGCCAATACTATGTAACAGCTTGCAAAGTGAACATACAAAATCAAATTCAAAACCAGAGATTTCAAAGGAAACCATCTGCTTGTCATCATTAAAGCGCCTATGAGAACGCTTTGTGCTACCTATAGTATCTGCTAAACCTGCGATAAACCGCCGTTTCAAGTTGTCATCAACCAGCTCTGGAACAATTTTGCTAATATTAGCGTGTTTTCTTATTTCGCCTTCACACCAAATACCATATCCCTCTAATTCGGAACGAAGTGTACTCATATCGCCTTCACAGAGGATATTCCACACGCCACTGACGGAAGTATCATAGGACACCGAGATGCCATAAATCACCCTAAACATAGGGCTTACTAATTTCATAACATCACGAGAAATCTCGCCTGCTCTTTTGGGATTTGCTTCGTATGACCCCCACTGTTTGAAAGGAAGCCGAATTTTGAAAACATCTTCGGCGTTTCCCCAGATACCGCCACCAATAATCAATCCTAAAATATATGCCTTATCAGTATTCATCATTGCTTAATGCTCCCTTCGCAAAAAACCTGCTGCATAATCGCCAAAGCAATCGCATTTGCCATATTAACAGGAACCGCATTACCAATGACTTTGTACATAGCTGTGATATTTTTCAAACTGTCATCAATAAAAACATAGTCATCAGGGAAAGTTTGGATACGAGCAATCTCCCTGATAGTAAAACGGCGGTTTTCTACTGGGTGGACTATACCGCAATTCTCCGGCTGTGCCGATGCCGTAATTGTCCCACAAATCTCGTTCCGAGAAAAGCGGCGATAAAAATTAGGCGAATGGTATTTCTTCATGTTGTCCCTAATTCGCTTGAATCGTGGAGCCAAATGTTCATAAGGAACATCCTTCCAAGACCCGCCCTCTGGAATGTATGAAATCATCTCTAAGGCTTGAGGCGAAAGAGGCCAATCAACCTGATGTGTTGCATCATCGGGAACAGGCAACACACTCCCCAGTGTTAAGCCATCTTTGGACTGCTTGTCTGGAAATACGAATGTAATATTCAAATCTTTGCGGACACCGACAAATAAAACTCGTTGCCGGTTTTGCGGGACTCGATAATCAGACGCATTAATAAGCCGGTGGACAACATTGTAACCAACACCGTTCATTGTTGAAAGGTCGGATACAATAACTTCCGCCAAATTCCGACCATCGATATACTTTGTTGATAAGAGACCTCTAACATTCTCAAAAACAATAACTTTTGGCATTTTCTTTTCGATGATACGCAAGCATTCTTTGTACAGCATACCACGAGAATCATGCACCCCCCGCCTGTTGCCAGCACTCGAAAAAGGTTGGCAAGGGAAGCCAGCAGTCAGTATATCACAGTCTGGAATCTCGTCAGCGTTAACCGTCATAATATCGCGGCCATCAATCTCGCCTAAATTAAGACGGTATACAGCCTGCGCATCACTATCAAAATCGTTTGCCCAGATGACATTGAAACCAGCCCGCATAAAGCCACAATCTAAGCCACCGCAACCAGAAAACAGCGAAACCATCTTCGGGCCATTCATAGTTATGTTATCTATCATAGTCTTTACCTCGCAATTCTGAAAACACTTATGCTTTAAGTCCGATACCATAACACCATGAATGAACATATCGCTAATACAATCAAAGGCTTTTTCCCAAGAAAATGATTGCATTGGTATCAGCTATTACCGACTTCTTCGTTTTTTTCGGAAGAACGGACATAAGGATTATATCTGCTAAATCACAGTCAAGTGCATAACAAATGCGAGCCAGGACATCAAGGTCGGGTCTTTTGATATCGTTTTTACAATATGCATTCAACTGGGTTCTTTGTAGGTTTGCTTTTGCAGCCAAGCTATTTTTGCTTATATGCCTTTCCAGCAAGTATTCGGCCAAAATAATATCAAAATGTCCATAATCAAGAGGCTCGCTCATTACATCCCCCCCCCCTTTCCTCAATTATAGCAGAAAATCGGGATATGTACAGCTGTAATTGTATGCAGGGGGTAAATGTTTTATCCTTAGCTATCGCGAGCATCTGATTTTTGAAAAGAAAGTCAGGTGCTTTTTTCATTTCCGGGCATACCGTCCTTCCAGTATGCCCGGTCTACATACCGCAGGAAGGGAGGCATCCAAGAGCAGATCAGCGCATGGTCGGTATGGCATCTCACAGGAAAGGAAGTGAACACCCAAATTGAGCGAGTATCAAAATTCCCCATTGGAACAGCAACCGGTCGTCAGAAAACCGAGCCTCCACACGGTCTCCATGACAGAACTTTATGACATGGCCTTCCCGCCCAGAAGCCCGGTCATTGAAGGACTGCTTTACAGCGGGACCTATCTCTTTGCCGGTTCCCCGAAAATCGGCAAGTCCTTTTTCATGGCCCAGCTGGGCTACCATGTTGCCACCGGCACTCCCCTTTGGGATTACCCGGTCAGGCAAGGCTCTGTCCTCTACCTGGCATTGGAGGACGATTATGGCAGACTGCAAGGGCGGCTCAACCAGATGTTCGGCGTGGAAGCCGTAGACGGACTGCACTTTGCAACAAAGGCGAGGACGCTGGCTGACGGGCTGAACGGACAGCTGGAAGAATTTCTCCAACGCCACCCGGACACCAGACTTATCATCGTGGACACTCTGCAAAAGGTTCGGGAGGCTGGCAGCGAGAATTACAGCTATTCGATGGATTACCAGAACATCACCGCCCTGAAGCAGTTCAGCGACAGAAACAATGTTGCCATTCTGGTGGTACACCACACAAGGAAGATGGAGGCCAGTGACAGCTTCGACATGATATCCGGCACGAACGGTCTGCTGGGGGCGGCGGACGGAGCGTTCATCCTACAAAAGAAAAAGCGCACCGACCCGACCGCCACTATGCAGATTGTCGGGCGGGACCAGCAGGACCAGGAACTCACCCTGGCGTTCCATCAGGAGCGTTGTGTCTGGGAACTGACAAGGGCGGAGAAGCCCATCATCAAGAAAACCGTGGAACCGTTCATTCTGAAAATCGCCGGGTTCATGTCCGAGCGTAGCGAGTGGACGGGGACCGCCAGTGAACTCATTGACCTTGTGCCAGACATCGGTATGAAGGCCAACACGCTGACCCGCAAGCTGAATGTCAATGTGTCGAGCCTGTTCAACGATTTCGGCATCGTCTATATCGGCAACCAGCGAACAAGCGACCGCAAGACTTTCACTCTGCTCCGAAAACAGGAGCCGGAGGCCGGTGACGGTATGACGATGAATGACGATTAAATCAGGTATGCCCCGGCATAGAAAATACCGTCATTTATCGTCACTATCGTCATTGAGGATTATACACAGGGAGGCATCCGGCGGGGTGTCTCCCATTTTTATGGAGGTATGCAGATGAGCAACGACACGACCAAGACCACCCAGACCAACAACAAGCAGGACGGCAGCTTCTCCATGCAGATGGACAACACCACCTATGTCATCGGTCTCCATTTCAGCAAGACCAGCAAGGAAACGCTGGAGGACAAGGTGAAACGGCT
>BLLU01000142.1 GCA_011959105.1 Lachnospiraceae bacterium
GAACAGACGCTGAATCTTGCGCTCCGTGGGGGCATTACCCTTCTGCACCTCCGCGCCGCAGGTCTCGATGGACTGCTCCGTATGCACCTTGGAGGAACCGGTGGCGCCGCCGCAGCCGTCCCGGCCGGTTCGCCCGCCCAGCAGGATGATGATATCACCGGGATCGGAGGTCTCCCGGATCACATTCTTCCGGGGAGCGGCTCCCATTACCGCACCGATCTCCATGCGCTTGGCCACATAGTCGGGATGATAGATCTCCTTCACAAAGCCGGTGGCCAGGCCGATCTGGTTGCCATAGGATGAATAACCGCTGGCCGCGCCCCGCACCAGCTTTTTCTGGGACAGCTTGCCCTTGAGAGTATCCGCCACAGGCACAGTGGGGTCCGCCGCTCCCGTCACCCGCATGGCCTGGTACACATAGCCCCTGCCGGAGAGAGGATCCCGGATCGCGCCGCCCAGACAGGTGGCCGCGCCGCCGAAAGGCTCTATCTCCGTGGGATGGTTATGGGTTTCATTTTTGAAAAATACCAGCCACTCCTGAGTCTCCGTATGGTCCTCGTACTCCATCTCCACGGGCACTACCACGGAACAGGCATTGATCTCGTCGGACTCCTCCAGATCGGCCAGCTTTCCGTCTTTTTTCAGCTTCCGCATGGCCATCAGGGCCAGATCCATCAGGCAGACGAATTTATCTTTCCTGCCCGCGAAGATTTCCGCCCGGGTGTCCATATAGCTCTGATAGGTGGCCTGGATGGGATCTCTGTAGTAGCCCTCCCCAAACTCCACCTCCTTCAGTTCCGTGGAAAAAGTGGTGTGGCGGCAATGATCTGACCAGTAGGTGTCCAGCACCCGGATCTCCGTCATGGAGGGGTCTCTCTTCTCATCATCACAGAAATACTTCTGTATATGCAAAAAGTCCTTGAAAGTCATGGCCAGTCCCAGGGAGTCATAAAGTTTTCTCAGTTCGTCCTCGGGCATATGGGCAAAACCGTCCAGAATAACCACATCCGCCGGCTCCTGGAACTGCGCCGCCAGCGTTTCGGGCTTTTCCATCCCCGTCTCCCGGGAGTCCACCGGGTTAATGCAGTATGCCTTGATCCGATCTATCTCCTCACGGGTAACATCCCCGATGATCATATAGGTCACGGCGGTGCGTATGATGGGCTGCTCGTCCTCTTTCAGAAACTGCACGCACTGTACCGCGGAATCCGCCCTCTGGTCAAACTGGCCGGGCAGAAACTCCACGGAAAACACATGACCGTTCTCCGGTACCTGAATATTCTCCTCATACAAATCGTCCACAGGGGGCTCGGAAAATACGGTGCGGCAGGCGGTGGCAAAGGTCTGGTCAGAGATGTTCTCCACATCATAGCGGATAAACTGTCTCACTTCCTCCACGCTGTCAAGCCCCAGGTAATTCCTCAGATCTCCTTTCAGCTCCCCGGCTTTCACCGCGTAGGGGGCTTTCTTTTCCACATAGATACGTCTTACATTTCCCATGATGCGTCCTCCAAATATTTGATTGGTAAATTACTACTCGTGCAGTCTGTGTACCAGGCGGTAGACTATGTCTCCCTGATTGATAAGCGCTTTGGTGTGGGCAAAGAAAACAATGCCGTCAGTGGGAGCGGAAATGGTTTCCCGCACGGTTCCCTCCTGAGGGTCGATGATCTCCGCCAGCGGGCGTCCGTAGCGCACATCGTCGCCCGGGCGCACCAGTCCCCGGAAGATTCCGGCCCGGCCCGCATGTACATCGGACAGGTCCTGTTCATAGAGCACATGACTGATGTAGCCGCTGTGGCTGTCATAGCGGATTATGCCCATGCGCTTCAAAAACCGCAGCACTGCCGCCACCGCCTGACCGGCGCTGCGCTCGTCTATCTCCCAGTTGGTCCTGGTAAACAGGGAAAAAGCGGCGGTGTCGGCGTCCTGCCAGTTATAGTTCAGCGTGCCGGTGTCAATGGGGGCCGGCTTATGTATCACCACATAGGGCAGCCCGAACAGGTTTGCCAGGGATGCGTTCTGGTAACCTGTCTCCATCATCCGCACATGGGGCATGAATTCCCCGTCCATATAAAAGGACGCAAACTGGATGCCGTAAGTGTAGCTGCCCATGTCCTCCATCAGCGCATGGGCAATGCGCCGGTCCTGCTCCCCGTAGGAATTGCCGGGAAAAATACGGTTTAAATCCCCTCCGTCCACCCCGAAAAAACGCCGCCCCACATTGACGCTATAACTGTTGACTACCGGGATTACCTGAATCTGCTTGCCTGCGCAGATGCAGTTGTTATTCTCCAGTTCCTTCAGGGCCCGGATCAGTTGGGAGCAGACATACATCTGCTGGATTTCATTGCCCCGGAGCGCCCCCACCACACAGGCGGATTTATCGCCCTGCCCGAAGGTGTAGCCCCGGATCTTCATATCCTCCCGATAGGTGGAATGTACCGCGTAAATATCATGAATATGCATACAGAAGCCTTTCTCACATGATGCCCGTGAGGATCCGCGCCAGCAGGTCCCCTTCATAGACCACCGGGTAGTTGCGCAGAGTGAACAGCAGGCCGTCCCGGCCGGCCGTGATCCGGCTCTTCAGCTGCCCCGTCATGGGATCCACAATCTCGCCGATGGGCTCCCCCACGTTCACAAAATGATTGTGTTTGCTCCGGGGAAGGAAAATGCCGTCGGTCTCGCTGCGGATAAACTCCACCTTGCCGTCGCTGGAGATGGCGGGCTGCTGAGTGGGCCGCACCTCACCGGTCCAGATCCCCATCTCATGCATCACATTGAAGATCCCGTCCACCACCTGATTGCCATAGGTCATATGAATGCTGTTGCCCTGCCCCAGTTCCACCACCATGGTGGGCACCCCCATGATATTCAGGGAGTGGGCCAGGGTAGCCTCGTGAACCGTGGCCGTGGCGTTCATCCAGATCACATCCACATTCATCAGTTTGGCAAAAGGCAGCATCCGCCCGGCAAATTCCTCGTTGAGGCGCACCTGGGGAATCTCCTGTACAAAGATATCGCTGGAATGCACATCAATGCAGAGATCCGTTCCGATCAGGTCGTCCACCACCGCCGCCGCAATCCGCTCCATGGCGCTGCCCTCCCTGTCGCCGGGAAACATCCGATTCATATCCATCCCTGTGACGGGCAGCACCTTGCTGGCCAGATCCACTCCCAGAGGATTCAGCGCCGGGTAGATGTCCACCACCCCTGCCAGATTCTCCGGATTGCGGCTGATCCGTCTGGCCACTTCATAGCAGATATACTGTCCCTCCAATTCGTCCCCATGGGTACCGGACACGATGGCCACCCGTCCCAGGGACTTGATATCCTCCTTATAACAGAGCCGGTTCCTGCGGATGGCCAGATGCTCCCCCACCGGCAGTTCCAGCGAAACGATTGTCTCTATCATGCATTTCCCTCTCCCGCGCTCCCCGGACCAGGCCCCGGGACGCGCCGGTTTCCATAAAATATGCCCCCACCGCCGCCGGCAGGAGCACTTCACTAATCTTCTTCCATTCCCAGGGCAGTCAATATGTACTGAAACTCCCGATCCACGGCCTCCGCCGTGATGCCGATGGTCTGGGCATTGATCTTGAGGCCCTCCAGCACGAACATAATGTTACGGGCCGTCCCCTCACAGTCCGCACAGTAAAATTCCCTGTTGCCAACACCGGCCTCGATCAGCTTCTGCATAATCTTCACCGCCGAGTCAAACTGCTTTTTCAGGATGTTGTCCTTCTTGGGCAGATCGTTCTCAAAATAGAATTCATAGGTAGCCTGGGTCAGAGTATCCTTCTTACGAAGCAGTTCCTTTTTCTGCTCCTTCAAAAACAGAACCAGTATATCCGCTGCGGTGGCGTCCTCGGTAATGCTGTCCGAGAACACATCGTCCGCCTCCTCGCTCTCCAGTTTCAGCACTTCCAGGAAAATCTCGGCAGTGCTGTTGAAATAGAGGTACAGGCCGCCCCGGCTGATTTCGCAGGCCTCCACAATGTCCTTCATGGTTACCCGCTTATAGCCTTTCTCCATGAACACCCTGCGGGCCGTCTCCAAAATATACTTCCTCTTCTGCAGCGATTTTTCTCCCATCTGCCTCTCCCTGATTCCCTCTCCCCGCATATCCGGGAGCAGGCCTCATCATCCCGGCTCCCGTCATGTCCGCGCCGCAGCGCTATTTCATGCCCATACGGGCCGCAATCTCCCGGATCCCCTCTTCCCGTTCCAGCCGCCTGTCCCAGTACTCCACAATCTCCTGCATCTTTTCCACCACCAGAAGAAAAATGTTCTCCTGTACCGCCTGGGTCCACAGAATCGCTTTTGCGTTCCCGCCCAGCACATATTTCGACAAAATGCCGCAGAGCACGTCCCATTCCCGGATGGTGGCCGCCTTGATGGCCTTCCTCTCGTCCTCGGGGGTCCTTAAATGTTTACGGGAATATATATATGCGTAATTCCTGTCCATGAAGGAAGATTTCCCCGCCTCCTTGACAAAGCTGAGCAGAGTGCTGTCATATACCGGAAAAGACATGGTGTTATTGCCGTCCATTCTTCCGTTGTAGGATGAGCCGGTCTGCTTGCCCGCATGGGACTCAAGCCATGGCAGATACCGCAGAAGAGGCTCCAGCGCCTCCTTGTACTGTTTCGATAAATCGCGCATGTATTCCTGATTCAATACCGCTTACCTCCTCCAAAAAGCTATATATGTCTTAGTATACCATTCCTTCCCCAAAAAGCAAAGGGTTTTCTGTAAAAAAAGAAAGAGAAAAGTAAAACCCCGCCCCCTGAAACCTTCCGGGGGCGGGCGGCACTATGCCTGCAAACCAGTGTAAAGCTGGTAATATTTTCCCTTCTGTGTCAGAAGCTGTTCATGGGTTCCCCGCTCGATGATGCGTCCCTGTTCCAGTACCATGATGCAGTCGGCATTGCGGACTGTGGACAGCCGGTGGGCAATCACAAAGGAAGTCCTGCCCTTCATCAGCTTATCCATACCGTCCTGTACAATGCGCTCGGTGCGGGTGTCGATGGAACTGGTGGCCTCATCCAGAATCAGCACCGGCGGATCGGCGATAGCCGCCCTGGCAATGGCCAGCAGCTGCCGCTGTCCCTGGCTCAGATTGGCGCCGTCGCCATGCAGCATGGTATTGTAACCGTCGGGCAGACGGCGGATAAAGCCATGAGCATTGGCCAGTTTGGCGGCGGAAATCACCTCTTCATCCGTGGCGTCCAGTTTTCCGTACCGAATATTCTCCATCACCGTGCCGGTGAACAGATGGGTGTCCTGCAGCACGATCCCCAAAGAACGACGCAGATCGTCTTTTTTGATCTTGTTGATATTGATGCCGTCATAACGGATCTTGCCGTCCTGAATGCTGTAAAACCGGTTGATCAGATTGGTGATGGTGGTCTTGCCCGCCCCGGTGGAACCCACGAAAGCGATCTTCTGTCCCGGCTGGGCGTACAGCACGATATCGTGGAGAATCATCTTTTCGTCCGTGTACCCGAAATCCACATGGTCAAACACCACATCCCCTTTCAGTTCCGTGTAAGTCACGGTATCCGAATCCTTATGGTAATGCTTCCAGGCCCAGAGACCGGTGCGCTCCGGGGATTCCTGGATCTCCTGAAGGTCATTCCGCCGGGCATTGACCAGTTCCACATAGCCCTGATCCACCTCCGGTTCCTCGTCCATCAGCCGGAAGATTCTTTCCGCGCCGGCCAGTGCCATAATAATGCTGTTAAACTGCATGGTAATCTGGTTGATCGGCATGCTGAAAGACCTGTTCAGGGTCAGGAACGCCGCCAGATCTCCCAGGCTCAGCCCAGTGATCCCGGTGAGGGCCAGCATGCCGCCGACCACCGCACACACCACATAACTCAGATTCCCCAGCTGTGCGTTCACGGGGCCCATGATGTTGGCAAACTTATTGGCCCTGTAAGCGCTGTCACACAATCTGTCGTTCAATTCGTTGAACTGCTTCAGACTCTCCTCCTCGTGGCAGAAAACCTTAACCACCTTCTGGCCCGTCATGGTTTCCTCAATGCAGCCGTTCAGTTGTCCCAGATCCCGCTGCTGGGACAGGAAAAACCGGCTGGACAGGGAACCCACCTTTTTGGCCGCCAATATCATCACCGCCACCATGGTCAGCGTCACCAAGGTGAGGGGAATATCCAGCACCAGCATGGAAACCAGGGTTGCCACCACACTGATGGCACTGTTGAACAGCTGGGGCAGGCTCTGACTGATCATCTGCCGCATGGTGTCAATATCGTTGGTGTAGATGGACATGATATCTCCGTGGGCATGGGTATCAAAATATCGGATGGGAAGTTCCTCCATCTTCCGGAACAAATCATCCCGCAGATTTTTCATGGTGCCCTGGGCCACATAGATCATGAGCCGGGACTGGGTGAAGGACGCCAGCACCCCCAGCCCGTAAAAACAGGCCACCCTGCCGATGGCTCCCGCCAGCGGACCGAAATCCGGATCCTGTGCCCCCAGCAGAGGCACGATATAGTCATCAATCAGCGTGCGCATGAACAAAGTTCCCTGCAAAGTCGCCAGTACAGTAGTCACAATACACACCACCACCACGATCCAGTGGAGGGCATAGTCCTTAAATGTATAGCCCAGCACCCGCTTAAGCAGCCTGCCGGGATTCTCAATCTTGGGCCTGGGGCCTCCGGGGCCTCTGTGTCCGGGACCATGGCCATGGCCTCTTCCATAATTGGGGCTCTGCCCCCCTTTGGTCTCTCTCTCTTCTGCCATGATTACATCCCTCCTTTCTCGTCAAAGTCGCCGTTGCCGCCTGTCTGGGACTCATAGACATCCCGGTAGATCTCGTTGGAGGCCAGCAGCTGTTCATGGGTTCCGAAACCGTCCACTTCGCCCTCGTGCATGACGATGATTCGATCGGCATGTTCCACGCTGGATACCCGCTGGGCAATGATCAGCTTGGTGGTGCCGGGAATTTCCCGGGCAAAAGCCTGGCGGATCCGGGCGTCCGTGGCGGTATCCACCGCGCTGGTGGAATCATCCAGAATCAGAATCCTGGGCTTTTTCAGCAAGGCCCTGGCAATACACAGCCTCTGCTTCTGGCCGCCGGACACATTGGTTCCACCCTGCTCAATATATGTGTTGTAACCCTCCGGCATCTTTTGGATAAACTCATCGGCGCAGGCCAGCTTACAGGCATGGACACATTCCTCCTGGGTGGCTTCCAGATCTCCCCATCTGAGGTTCTCAAGGATGGTTCCCGAGAACAGCACATTATTCTGCAGCACCACGGCCACCTGGTTGCGCAGCGCCTCCATATCATACGCCCGCACGTCCACGCCGCCCACCAGCAACTGCCCCTCCGTCACATCATAGAGACGGCTGATCAGATTCACCAGACTGGACTTGGCGCTGCCGGTGCCGCCGATGATGCCGATGGTCTCGCCGGATCGGATCTCCAGATTGATATCCTTGAGTACCGGCGCATCCGCGTCTTTCTTATAGCTGAAAGATACATGTTCAAAACGGATGCTGCCGTCCGCCACTTCCGTGACAGGCTCCCGGGGATTGGCCAGATCGGGCTCCTCGGTCAGCACCTCACAGATTCTTCGGGCGCTGGCGGCGGACATGGTCATCATGACGAAAATCATGGACAGCATCATCAGATTCATCAGGATGGTCATGCAGTAAGTCAGCAGGGCCATCAGGTCTCCCGTCTCCAGGCTGCCCTGAACGATCAGCCGGGCTCCGATCCAGCTGATCAGAATGATGCAGCTGTACACGGTGAGGGTCATCACCGGGCCGTTCCAGGCCACCACGCCCTCCGCCTTACAGAAGATCCTGTAGATGCCCTCACTGGCCTTCTTAAATTTCTCGTTCTCGTAGTCCTCCCGCACATAGGCCTTCACTACCCGGATCGCGGACACATTTTCCTGTACACTCTCGTTCAGGGCGTCATACTTGGGAAAAGCCTGGCTGAAGTATTTCATGGCACAGGTGACCATTATCCCCAGCACACAGCCCAGCAGCAGCACCGCCACCAGGTAGATGCTGGCCAGTCTGGGGCTGATCCAGAAGGACATGACCATGGCACAGACCAGACTCACCGGCGCACGCATGCACATGCGCAGCAGCATCTGATACGCGTTCTGGATGTTGGTCACATCCGTGGTCAGCCGGGTCACCAGCCCCGCCGTGCTGAATTTGTCGATATTGGCAAATCCAAAGGTCTGGATCCGCTCGTACATGGCCTTGCGCAGGTTCCTGGCAAAGCCTGTGGAAGCCTTGGCCCCGAACACGCCGCCTCCGATGCCGAAGGAAAGGCCCACCAAAGCCGCCAGCACCATCAGGCCCCCGATCAGATAAATGTGCCCCATGTTTCCCGCGTCCACCCCATCGTTGATGATGGAGGCCATCAGCAGCGGAATGACCATCTCCATGGCCACCTCGCCGATCATAAACACCGGGGTGAGTATGGATTCCTTCACCACTCCCCGGATATGCGCTCCCAGCGTTTTCAGCATTTCTAATCCTCCTTATTTTAGTTCCGCATATCCCCTCCCTACGCAACTAATCGGTGATGCATATGAGGCCGCTTTGGCGTCCCCATATGCATCAATGCGTCGTACGGGGATATGCTGTTTTTTTTATTTTAGTTCCGCATATCCCCTTCCTACGCAGCTTCCTGGTGATGCATATGAGGCCGCCAGGGCGTCCCCACATGCATCAGTGCGTCGTACGGGGATATGCTGTTTTTTATAAAATTACTTTCTTCGGATTTCACCGGTCCAGGAATCGTCCCCTCCCAGGATGCGCGCGGCCAGCCTGCCCGCATTGCCCTCGATCTTCTCCAGCGTGGCGAAAAACCGCTCCTGTTCCTCCTGGGATATCCCCTGCAGCTGTCTGCAGTTCAGCCATTCGATGGCATCCTGGAGCAGTTGACACTGCTCCTCCCCCTTGGCCGTCAGCGTCAGGCGTTTCAACCGGGCATCACTGCCGTCGGTCTCCCTGTGGATAAAGCCGTTTTCTTCCATGCGGGTGAGGATATTGGTCACTGCGGAACGGCCGATTTTAAACTCCTTCTCAATATCCCTCTGGTAGACCGCCCGATCCGCATGATGGTACAGATACTGAATGATAAAGCCGTTCATGGCCGTTACCTCGTCTACCCCCAGACCGCTGAGGGCAAGCTGCATGTTCCGCTTCAGCATATTGTCCAGCTTGCGGATCCGATGTCCCATATGAAATCTACATGTCCCCTCCTCCATAAGCCCCTCCCTGTATAATGTTTACATGTAAACTGTTATAACATGAACAGTTTACACCCGAACAATTTATATGTCAACAGGAAAATGAGTTGATTTGGTAAAATCCATATTGTCTATTTTATTGAATCAAGGTATAATAAATTGGGGTTGAAGAGACCCTGCAGCATTGGAAATCGTACTTTGGGAAAGGAACCTGTTTACTATGCCATTTATTGATCTACCCAGACAAAAGACAATCTACAAGGTGGGACAGCCTTTGACGGCCCTCCACCTCATCACCAGCGGCAGCGTGCGGGTATACTCCCCCACCGGGGAATACCTGATTGGAAAGGGCGACATGATCGGCATCTGCGAAATCTGCTCGGAAGTGCATTTTCTGGGCTATGAGACCGTGGAGGACGTACATATCATGAATTACCCGCTGCCCAATCCGGAGGCCCTGCAGGATCTGTTCGAGAAAAACCCCGATTTGGCCAGCCTCTCCGTGATTTCCGCTTTCCGGCAGATGTGTACCATTATGAATCACTGCGAAGAATCTGCCCTGACCTGCGGCAATCTCTACAACCGCCTGCACGAACATCTCGCCGCCTATCAGACGCTCTGCGGCCAGTACCACCTCCCCCCGAAGGAGTTGGCTGACATCGAGCAGGTGACCACCTATGTGGGCATGGAGACGCCTGATATGTGGCTGACTGATTTTTATCAGGCGCTGCTGCAGATTTTTACCGCCAATCCTTCGGCGGCGGTGGCCAGAGAATCCGCCGTAGCCACCGGTTTCCTGCGCAAGGCCAGTCTTGACTTCCGCAAGACTTACCTGTCCCTGGAAGAGCAGCTCCGCTACCAGGAACAGTTATTACATTATTATATCAACCAGGACGAGGAAGATTTATTCTCCTGCTATACCAACCTGTTTTACCAGGTGTCTCAGGCTTCCGCCGACACCACGGATGTCTATACGGCCATCCAGGGGCTTGTGTCCACCGTCACCAGCAACGCGGCGCTGGATAAGTCCAGGCTTGCGGCGCGCCTCCAGGGATTTAAGGAGAATGTGAGCCGGCTGGGTGCCAAACAGCCCGTGGCCGCCGACACCCCCCATGCGGAAGTACACGAACTGCTGGCCGGGTCCCTGGCTTCCATTTTGGAATATGCCGGCGCCGAGATCGAGACCGCATCCGCCTTCCGCCAGAATGTGGACGCCTACAAGCGGCTCTCCGACAAGTCTTCCTCAGACGAACAGGCATGCCGTCTGCGCCGCCAGCTTACGGAAGGCTTCTATGCTATCTACTCTCAGGTACTGGAAAAGAGTATGACTGACAATGCCGTGCCCCTGCCTGTTAAAATGTTCCTCCTGTTCGGATATGTGGACGAAGAACTGGCCGGGACTGCCGACAGCGTATTCCTCTATCAGCTCGCCAGCGGCTCCGAGGCCGTTTCCGGCGATGGCGTATATACATTCTATGACTGGCTGAAAAATATTTATGAAGGGAAGAAACAGCCCAGCCGCAACGAATTCGGCGAGGACTACGTGGACTATCTGCACAAGCAGAAGGTCAGCGGCAAGCTGTCCGAGCAGGAACTGCAGGATCTGACGGAAAATCCCATGCGCAAGGTGGAGTTCGAACTTCGCAATGTGTTCCCCACGGTGAACAAGATTACCTATGGGCGTGTCACCACTTTCTGCCCGGTATTCACCTCGGACAATGTGCTGAAAGAACTGCCCTCCTGCCATGTGACGCCTTCCGCCATCCGCACCGTACTGGACAAAATTCGTTCCATTGATTACTCCGCTTTCTACCGGGAAACACTGAACATGGACAGTCCTGTGGCCCAGAAGGAGAACATTCATGTGGAATGTCTGCCGGATATCATCCTGATGCCCAATGCGGGCATCCGCGGTGTCACCTGGCAGGAAATCGAGGGCAGAAAACGCACCACCCCTTCCCGTATGATGCTGTCCGTATTCCATATGGAGGATCTGTACACCACCACCATACGTCTGGTGGGTGACTATCGCTGGGAGATGTGCAAGCGGGTCCAGGGCGCACGCTGGAACGATCTCTCGGAGCGCTCCCTGACCAGCGAATATTTCGATTACATTCAGTTCTACAAGAAAAACAACGAATTGACACCGGAAGCCAAGGAAAGGATACGGCAGAGCCTCCAGGGGGCGAAAAACAGCTTCAAGGAAATGTTTATCCGGGATTATCTGCTGTGGATACAGCTTGAGAGTTCCGCATCGCCCCGCCTCAACAAGATCGCCAGACAGATTCTGTTCACCTACTGCCCCTTCTCCTACGAAGTGCGTCAGAAGGTACAGAGCAACCCGCTGTACGGCGAACTGCTGCGCCGTCATGACGTACAGTGCCAGCAGCATCTCAGTCACCTGAACAAACTCTGTCAAAAGCTGCGCAACGAAGGGACGCCCGTGCCCGAAGCCATCGAGCAGGAAGTGGAATATTTTAGGAGACAACTTCCGACATAAGATGACAAATTCTTAATTTTTTTTTAAAACACTGGACATTCCTCTGAACCTGTTGTATACTGAAACTGTTCAGTCGCGGGACTGAATTGGTAATTACCAAAATTCCGGAAGAATTCCCCTTTTACACAGATGCAGCCGCTGTTTCCCCAGCGGCTGCATCACTTTATCTGTAAAAACAACAGCAGGTACTCAATACTTTCCTGCATAGTCCGTGCCGGTTTCCTCCCGGATTTTCGTCAGATAACGTTCCGGTTGTTCCCTCATCTCCAGCAGAGTGTGAAACGCGCTCCACACCAGCCTGTCCTGGCGGTAACGGTTCATCTCTTCCGGCCTGTCCAGAAACGCCTTAAAATGATCCACCTGCCACACCAGCACATCCGCCACCGTATACCCTGCCACCCGGTATTTGCACAGGAAATCCTGATGCTCATAATAATAACTAAATTCCTCCTGCAACTCCCGGCAATTCTCCAGCCCCGTCACAAATGCCTGAGCCTGCTCCTGGTCCTGTCCTGCGCACTCCGCCAGCCGTATGGCCCACTCCCTGATCTCCTGCGTCATAATATGCCTCCTGTTCTGCGTCTCTCCGCCGCATTTTCATCAAAATGTGATAAATTATATAAAAAATTCGAAAAATATACTTGCGAAAATAACTTGGGTTGTGTTATAATAGCTTTCGTCAGTAAATCACTGATTCCATAGGGGAATAGTACAGCGGTAGTGCGGCGGTCTCCAAAACCGTTAACGGGGGTTCGATTCCCTCTTCCCCTGCTGGAGCCTTAAATGCTTTATTAAAAGCATTTAAGGCTTTTTATTTTTCTTTTTTCATATGTCTGTGAAAATTATACACCGAAATTGCCCAGATTTCAACGAGTGTTTTGTGAACAAAATTGTGAACGGAGGACAGTATGGAAAAAGGAAAAGCAAAGAAGGGCAGCGGCGACGGCACATGGCGCACTCTTCCCTCGGGGAAAGTCAACTGGTATAGAACATACACGGCAAAAAACGGGGAGAAAGCCAGGCTCTCAGTGACCGGTAAAGACAAGACCGAGTGCAGGAGACTCATGCGCCTGAAAGAGGAAAATTTTGAGACAAAGTCCCGGATGGATCTATCCACCAGAGGACTCCTGGCTGACAATATGGAGAATTGGCTCCTGCTGATTAAGCGAAACGATCCTAATTGCGGCGACACGGCTTTCACCCGGCTCCTCTCTACCTTTGAGACACACGTCAAAAGTTCTTATCTGGGCAGAATGAAGGAGGAGCAGATACGGGACAGGGATATCACCCAGTTTTTATCCGAATTGAAAAAACACTCTTCGGACGGAAAGGCGCTGAACGCCCCCCCTGTCTTTTTCCTCCCGAAAAAAGGTGTACGATCTTTTAAGCATGTACTTCTCTCACAAGTATATACGAGCGCACGAATTGAATCCGATGCTTACCGTTCCGGCTCTTACCAGAGACCGATACATCAAAAAGGACGGCACAAGCGTTGTCGAGGACGATGATGACACAGACAGCGGCAAAGTAGTCCCCTTGAGCACTGTCTGGAACGACGAGGAGATGGCTGCCATACACAAATACTGCATGAGAGAATACGCTCCCGGAAAAAAGGGCTCGGTGAAGCGGGGCCCGCTTATTGCTTTCTTGCTGTGGACGTCTATACGCGCCGGAGAACTGCGTGCGCTTAAGTGGCAGGACGTGCATCTGAAAGAAGGATACATAAGTATCACGAAATCCTGGAAGAAACGAGGAAACAAGGACAGCTATGAGTGGTACATAGGAAAGCCCAAATCCAGGCGCAGCGTTCGAAACATCCAGCTCTTACCTGAGGCAATTGCGGCGATTAAGGAGTACAAGCGGCGTTTCCCTCCGCAGTCCGAGGGCGATTTCGTGTGCATTGGTGACGACGGGAGAGTCCTGTGCGCCAAGGTGCTCAACGACTGTCTCGCCAGCACGCTGTGCGGGCTTGGATACGACAAATTGCAGTGCAAGAACAAGACTGTACACGGTCTCCGCCACGCAGGAATCTCCTATCTAATCCGAAAAGGGGCTGACCGAAATGTCGTATCAGCGCTTGCCGGACATTCCTCCACGACCATCACAGAGCAGGTCTACACGGAAATCATATCTGAATATTGCCGGGACGAGATTACCAAAATTGGCTCTCTCGTCTAAAGTGCGAAGAGGGCTTGTGTCTTGGATAAAAATGGCTCCTTACAAGGTCAGGGAATACGGGCGGATACTCAGCCGTGCGGCCTATGTAGTGCTGGGTGTCACCACAGAAGGGTATAAGGAGATACTCAGCATCACGGTAGGCGCCAATGAGAACTCCAAGTTCTGGATGGGGATGCTGAACGACCTGAAGAACCGCGGCGTGCAGGACGTGCTGTTCTTCTGCGTGGACGGCCTGTCCGGGATGAAGGAGGCCATAGCTGCTGCATTCCCGAAGACGGAGTACCAGCGCTGCATCGTCCATCAGGTCAGGAACA